>NZ_JBEXVQ010000005.1:0-360094 GCF_040629405.1 Lentzea sp. NPDC005914
CCCGGCCCCCCCGCCCCCCCCCCCCCCCCCGCCCCCCCCCCCCCCCCCCCGCCCCCCCCCCCCCCCCCCCCCCCCCCCCCGACTCTGGCGCGGCACACGATCAGGCACGACTCGTGACGGGACCCCACCCGAAGCGCACGTTCAGAGCAGCTCGCCTTCGGCGTCGCCATTGCCTCGGCTTCGCCTTCGGTACTGCTCGCCTTCGGCTTCGCCAAAGCAGAAGGGGCACCTTTCGGTGCCCCTTCTGGTGTTAGTGGCGGGTGCCGCCTACTCCCCAGCGGTGGGAAGGGATGCCCGTTAGCGTGATCCAGGTTTGTTCTCGGATGTCCTCGCCGAAGGTGTCGACCACTGCGGCGGTGATGCGGTCGATCAGTTCCTTTTCGGTGGCTTCGGTCAGGCGGCTTTCGAAGAGTTTTACGTCGATGTAGGGCATGGGGGCTCCGTTCTAGCTGGCGCGTTGGCGGGTCGAGTGGAGGTCGCGCAGGGCGGCTTCCACTGAGGTGATCAGGTGGTCCACTTGGGCGTCTGACAGGCCAGGGTGGCAGGGGAGGTTCATGTGCGAGTTGAACCAGAGTTGTTCTGCCACGGGGCACTCGCCGGTGGTGTGGCCTCGCCAGCGCCATTCCGGGGTCAGGTGTTGCGGGAAGTAGCGGAGTTGGACCTCTACGCCGCGTGAGTGCAGGTGGCGGACCAGGTCGTCTCGGCCCTGGTCGATGAAGAAGGTGTACAGGTGGTACGAGTGCTCGATGTCCGGTGGCACCTGTTGGGTTCGTGTGCCTGGGAAGCGGGTGATGGCTTCGTCCAGCCTGCTGGCTATCCAGCGGCGGCGGGCTACCAGGGTGTCCAGTTTGTCCATTTGGGCCAAGCCCACGGCGGCGGCTGCTTCGGACATTGTGGCGTTGGTGCCTGGTTTGCGGACGCCTACGCAGGTCCAGCGGTAGATGTCGGCTGAGAATTTCATCCACGGGAGGAGGAAGGGAGGCTCTGTTGCGTCTGGGACGTAGAGGCCGTCGGCCTCGTTGTTGCGGCGGCGGTCGATTCGTTCGGCCCAGTCGTCGCGGTCCAGGGTGATCATGCCGCCCTCGCCCAGGGTGGTGATGTTCTTGGTGCTGTGGAAGCTGAAGCAGGCGATGTCGGCTAGGGCGCCTGGGCGTTTGTTGTGGTAGGAGGTGCCGAGGGCGTGGGCCGCGTCTTCGATCACGGTGATGTTGCGGGGGCGGGCGATGGCCATGATCCGGTCCATCTCTGCCGGGTAGCCGCCGTAGTGGACCAGCAGGATGGCCTTGGTTCGGTCTGTCACCAGGGAGCGGAGCTGGGTCGGGTCGAGGTTCAGGGTGGTCGGGTCCACGTCGCAGAAGCGGACGTGGATGTTGTGGGACAGCAAGGGTTGCAGGGTTGCCTGGAAGGTTTGCGGGGTGGCGATCACCTCGTCGCCCGGCTGGAGGTCCAGCATCTCGATGGCCAGTTCCAGGGCCACGGTGCCGCTGGTGACGGACAGGGCGTAGCGGGAGCCCACGTGCTTGGCGAAGCGGGCTTCGAACTGGTCGCGCAGGTTGCCTGCGGACAGGACGTCGCCGGAGCTGACCAGGTCGGTGATCATGGCTAGTTCGTCGGTGCCCACGATGCTTCCCCTGCGGGCGAAGGGGACGATGAAGTTACCGTCCACTGTGGCCTCCGGTGAGCGTGGCCACGAGGGACTTCTTGTCCACCTTGCCCAGGCCGGTCAGGGGGAAGGAGCCGACGATCTCCACCTTGTCGGGGAGTTTGTAGTCGGCCAGGCCGCGTTCGCGCAGGAGTTTGCGCAGGGCCGGGAGTTTCGGGGCGGTGCCGTCGGGGATGATCACGGCGCAGGTCTTCTCGCCCAGGACGAGGTCCGGGATTGCGATCACGGCCGCCTGGGCCACGTTGGGGTGGGCGGTCAGGTGGGCTTCGACCTCCGTGGCGGAGATCTTGTCGCCGCCTCGGTTGATCACGTCCTTGACGCGGCCTTCCACGACCATGTTGCCCTGCTCGGTGAAACGGACCAGGTCGCCGCTGCGGTAGAAGCCGTCCGCGGTGAACGCCTTCGCGTTGTGTTCGGGGGCGTTGTAGTAGCCGCGCAACGTGTACGGGCCGCGGGTGAGCAGTTCGCCTGCGGTGCCTGGAGGAACCTCGTTGCCGGCCTCGTCGACGACTCGGATCTCGTCGGCTGGGCTGATCGGGCGGCCCTGGGTGGTGAGGACCACGTGCTCGGGGTCGTCGTCGCGGGTGAACGTGAGCAGGCCTTCGGCCATGCCGAACACCTGTTGCAGGCGGCAGCCGAACGCGGGCTGGACTCGGGCGGCTACTTCGGGGTGGAGTTTGGCGCTGCCGATCTGGATGATCTCCAGGCTGCTCATGTCGCGGTTGCTGTGCGGCACGGCTTCCAGCCAGAGGTGCGTGATCGTGGGGACCACGGACGTGATCGTCACGCGTTCGCGTTCGATCAGCTCGAAGCAGTGGTCCGGTTCCGGGGTCAGGGCCATGACGGCGGTGCCGCCTGCCTGGAAGACGCCGATGATTCCCGGGCAGCCCCACGGGAAGTTGAACTCGACGGGCAGGACGGTGAGGTAGACGCTGGTGGGACCGAGGTCGTTGATCTCGGCGGTGAGCTGGGTCTGGTAGGCGTAGTCGTCGTGCGTCCGGGGGATCAGCTTCGGCAGTGCCGTGGTGCCGCCCGAGAGCAGGAAGAAGGCGACGTCACGTGGGTCGGGGTCCGGGAGGTCGACCGGATCGGCTTCCGGCAGGGAGTCCGCGACGAAGATGCGCTTGATCGCCGGGAGCTCGGCGGAGATCTCGCCGGCCAGGGCCACGTAGTCGTGGTCGAGGTGCTCGCGCGGGACCACGTAGCCGATCGCGCCGGAGAGTTCGCAGAGGTGGCGGATCTCGTTGGCGCGGTAGGCGGGGAGGGCGAAGACCGGGAGGGCGCCCAGGCGGAACAGGGCGAAGCAGAGGGCCACGAACTCGGCGACGTTGGGGAGCTGCACGACGATTCGGTCGCCCGCGCTGATGCCCTGCGCACGCAACCCGGCCGCGAGGCGGTCCGCCCAGGAGTCGAGCTCGGTGTAGGTGAAGCGGCGGGTGCCGCAGACCACCGCGGTTCTGGAACCGTGGTCCGCGGCCCAGCGGCGCAGCAGGGCGCCTAAGGTTTCGCCCCGCCAGTAACCGGCGGAGGTGAAACGGGCCGCGTCCTCTTCCGGCCACGGTACGCATCCTTGGAGCATGGTCGTCCTTTCCTTCTCGCGTCTACGCGCTGAGGCCCGCCGCGGCTGACATCCGGCTGACCATCCGGATCAGCGCTTCCTGTTGCTGGACCAGGGAGTTCATCCGGGTGCGCAGCTGGTCGATCTCCTGGGTCAGCTGGTCGCGGCCGCCGGGGAGCAGGGAGGGGGAGTGGGCCAGGACGGCCTGCATGCGGCCGCGCAGAGCCGGGCCCGGCTCGACTCCCAGCTCGCGCAGGAGGTTGCGGCGGGCTCGGTCGTAGGTGCCGATGGCCTCGGACTGGCGGCCGCAGCGGTACAGGGCGACCATGAGCTGGTCGTAGAAGCGTTCGCGCAACGGGTGGGCCGCGGTCATCTCTTCCAGTTCGCCCACGATCTCACCGTGCCTGCCGGTGCGCAGGTGGGCGTCGAACAGGCCCTCCACGCTGGTCAGGCGTTGCTCCTCCAGCAGTGCCGCCTCGCCTGCCAGGATCGAGCCGGTCACGCAGCCCTCGAACGCGGCACCGCGCCACAGACCCAGGGCGCGGCGGAACAGTTCCACCGCGTGTTCGGGGTCTTCCGCGGTGATCTCGCGGGCCAGGGTCGAGAGGCGGTGGAACTCGTCCACGTCCGTCTCATGTGGACCCAGGCGCAGGTGGTAGCCCGGTGGGTCGGTCACGATGTCGGCCGCGTTGCCCGCCGTGTCGAGAAGGCGGCGCAGGCGGGCGATGTGGGCCTGCAGGGCGTTGGTGGCGTTGCCCGGCGGGACGTCTCCCCAGAGCTCCTCGATCAGGCGGTCGAGCGACAGGGTCTGGCCCTGCCGGACGACCAGCGTCGAGAGCAACGCCCGCTGCTTGATCCCGTTCGGCGTCATCTTTCTGCCGCGGATCTCGTCGTAGACGTCTACCGGGCCCAGGATTCGAAGTCGCACAGTCTCCCCCATCCGGCTGTCCGCTAGCGGAACCTGTCCGGGTCCGTGAAGGTCAACGGGCAGTGGGTCTCCCTGCCCAGCACGATGTCCGCGAGGGCTTCGCCGATGCCGCTCGCGTGCTTGAAGCCGTGGCCGCCGCAGCCGACGCCGAGGACGAGTCGCGGGTCGCTCTGAGGGCGGCCCAGCAGGAACTGCTTGTCGGGCGTGCGGGTCACCATGCAGGTGGTCACGGACGTCGGCAGGGTCGTCAGGCCGGGCACGGCGTCTTCGAGCAGGCCGGTGAGCTTGTGCCAGTCGGCAGGCGACACCGAGTGGTCGGCGTGGTCCGGGTCGATCGAGCGGAAGTCGCGGCCGCCGTCCTCCAGGCCGAGCTTCACGTCGTGGGTCTCGCTGGACCAGCCGTGGCCCCAGATGGCGCCCGTGTGGCCGAGCTCGCGGATGAACACCGGGAAGTTCTTGAGCGCGAACGGGTCTGCGTCGCCGGTCGGGCGGAACCACGTCATCGGCATGCGCACCGGGTCGAGCGGCAGGCCGGGGGCCAGCTTCGTCGCCCAGGGGCCGGTGGTGACGACGACCTGGCGCACGCGGAGGTCGCGGGCGGGGGTGCGGACGACCACACCGTCGGCCACGAGGTCGATCTCGGTGACCCTGGTGCCCGTGTACACGCGTGCGCCGTGCCGTTGCGCCACTTCGACAGCGGCACGGACGGTGTCCTCGGCGGCCAGCAGGCCCGCGGTGGGTTCGAACACGCCGACGTGATCGGCCGGCAGGTTCGCGTGGGCCGGGAAGCGTTGCGCCAGCGCGGTGTTGTCGAGCACCTCGACCGGGATGTCGTGCGTGCGAGCGGCCTTGAGCGTGCCCGACACGATGTGTCCGTCGGCAGGACCGATCAGCAGGCCGCCGGTCGGGTCGAACAACGGGCGCCCCGCGGCGTTCTCCAGGTCGCGCCAGAGCGTCAGCGAGCGCTGGGCGAGCGGGACCAGCCCGGTGTGCTCGAGGCACGCGGTGCGGAACATCCTGGTGGCGCCGTGCGAGGAACCGAGGGCGTGGCCTGGCTGGAACTGCTCGACGCCGAGCACGGACACCCCGCGCGCGGCCAGCTGCCAGAGTGCGGCCGAGCCCCACGCGCCCAGGCCGATGACCGCGACGTCGGCGTCGAGGTTCATCGTGCGCCCTCCAGCACGCGCGAGCCGCTGAACGCCGGCATCACGTGCTCGCCGAACAGCTGCATCGCCTTGCGGGACTGGGCGATCGGCATCGCGCCGGGGTTGAACTGCATGCTGACGCACAGGTCGTTGCCGAACCACTCGGCGATCGTGGCGATCTGCTCGGTCACGTCGTCCGGCGTGCCCGCCAGGACCTTGTTGCCCTGCAACGAAGCCGCGAAGTCGTAGGCTTCGACCTTGTCCACGAAGCTCTCGTAGCCGGGATACTGGTCGCTGCGGGTGCTCGCCCACGAGGCGATCGCGCCGGCCATCTTCTCGATGTAGTTGCGCTCGTACATCTCACCGGCCGCGAGGGCTTCCTCGCGGTTCTCGGAGAGATAGGCCGTGTACTTGATCTGGATGCGCGGCTGCTCCGCGTGACCGGCGTCCTTCCAGGCGGCGCGGTAGCGGGAGATGTTGTCCTGCAACGTCTCCCGTGACGTCACGGACGGCACGACCTGCAGGTGGTAGCCGGCGGAACCGGAGGCGGCGCACGACTCCGGGCTCGTCGCGGACGCCACGAAGATCGGCGGATGCGGTGCCTGGAACGGGCGCGGCAGCATGGTGACGGGGCCGAACCGGTGGAACTCGCCGTCCCACACCACGTTCTCCTCCGTCCACAAACGACGGACGGCCTCGACGGTCTCGGCGAAACGCGCCCGGCTCTCCTCCATGGGAATGCCGAACGCGGCGAACTCGTCGGGCAGGAAACCGCGGCCGAAGCCGGCGTCGAGCCTGCCGTGCGAGAGGTGGTCGAGCATCGCGAGCTTGCCCGCGAGCTTGATCGGGTGCGTGAACGCGGCGATCACCGCGCCGGTCGCGATGCGGATCCGGCTGGTCCGCGCGGCCGCGGCGGTGAGGAACGTGACCGGGTCCGGGCTGTATCCGCCGTACGGCGAGAAATAATGCTCGACCGTCTGCACGTGCTCGAATCCGAGCTGTTCGGCCAGCTCGACCAGCCCGAGACTCTCGTCGTAGTAGTCGGTGGCACTCTTGGCGTCGGGATCGACGACTGGAAAGAAGTTGATACCGAATTTCATAGCAGCGAAAGTAGCCGACCTCCGGCGGACGCCTCAGCGTTGTCGAGCACCGTTCGAGCACTCGCCTAGGCCGCTGCGAGCAGTGCCCACCACCCGTTCACGGTCACGTCCTTGACCAGCGTCTTCGCGTCGATCTCCACGCCGGCGCGACGCCACTGACCGGCCAGCCCCATGGTGATGACGGAGTTGAGGCCCCATTCGATCAGATCGTCGTCGTCGGCGATCTCGCCGGGGTCGATCTCCAGTTTCTCCGCGATCAACGCGCGGAGTTCTTCCAACGTTGCGGGAATCTCGCTCACGGCATGTGAGAGTAGCGTTCCGGGGACATCGCGCCAGGGGCTCGTCATTGTTTTGTCAGCGCCGTGTCAGCCGGATCCCGCACCATTCTGCTCACCTACCACCGGGGGAGCTTGATGTGTGATGTGGAGCCACGAGCATGACGAGTTGATGGACAGGGCCATCGCGAAGGCGCAGAGCGCGCTGTTCGCGGCGGGAAGGGAGCCGGCGGTCGTCGCGGTACCGGACGAGCTGAGCCCGATCCGCACGGCCGCCATGGCCGCCGTCGCGAGCAGGCTGCTCGCACGGCCGAACAGCTTCGTGCTCGGGCTCTTCGGCACCACGCCCGAGATCCAGGTGCACCTGCAGGCGTTGAGCAGACTCTTCGCCTTCACGGATGTGCTGGTGGGGCAGGAGGTTCCGCAACTGGACGGGGTGAGTGTCGCCGACCCCAAGGACATCGTAGCGAGTGCGGACATCATCACGGTGGTGGGGCCAGGTCCCGAGCTGCCGTACTGGTATCCGCGCGGGCACCTGCACATCAACGCGATCGGCACGCTCGGCCGCAGGTTGCCGAGAGCGTTGCTCGACCGCGCGATGGTGTCGCCCGACCACGTCGAACGCGCCCGTGCCGCGGGGGAGTGCTCGTCGTTGCGGGAGACGCAGATCGGGCCGAGCATCGCGCGGCTCTGCGCGTCACCGGCCGTGGCGGCGCAACATCGCCGGCATCTGACCGTGTTCGACTCGACCGGATTCGTTTCCGCCGATCAGGTGGCCGCGACCCCCGGTGTTTGTGCGGGTGCGGAGAGTGTGGCATCATGAGTTCCATGATCTACTAAGGTCTCTTTCGACGCCGCCTCGTTCGCAGGCGTCCCTCTCAATGGCTTGCGCCTCGTCCTTTCGTCATTCTGGCGCGCCATTCGCAACCCCACGTTTCCACAGCTCAGGACGTCTTCGGCGTGCCTGCACGATGCTGCGCGGTCCGGGGCTGAATCGCGTCGAAAAAGACTTTCCTGGAGATTTGCTGTGCAAAAAACCGAACGACTTCCGCAGCGCTGGGCGATTCTCGCCGTGCTGTGTCTCGCATTGCTCGTCGTCGTGCTGGACAACACCGTGCTCAACGTGGCGGTGCCGTCGCTGAGCGCCGGTCTCGGCGCGTCGACCTCGGACATCCAGTGGATGATCAACGCCTACTCGCTCGTCATGGCCGGTCTGCTGCTGGCCGCGGGCAGCCTGTCGGACCGCTACGGGCGCAAGCGCGCGCTGATGTTCGGCCTGGCGCTGTTCGGCATCGGCTCGCTCGTCGCGACGTTCGCCGGGTCGCCGACCCAGCTGATCATCGCGCGGGCCGTCATGGGTGTCGGCGCGGCGTTCCTGACGCCGGGCACGCTCGCGGTGCTGGTGCGCGTGTTCGACAACGAGGAACGGGCGAAGGCGATCGGCATCTGGGCGGCGGTGTCGTCACTCGGCATCGCGGCCGGTCCGGTCGTCGGCGGCTTCCTGCTGGCGCACTTCTGGTGGGGCTCGGTGTTCGCGGTCAACGTGCCGATCGCGGTCATCGGCTTCATCGCGGTGGCGGCGCTCGTGCCCGAGTCGAAGGACCCGGTCGGCAAGTACCCGGACATCCTCGGTGGCGTGCTGTCCGCGGCGTCGATGGCCGCACTGATCTACGCGGTGATCTCGGGTTCCGAGCACGGCTGGACGGATTCCCGAGTGCTCGCAACGTTCGCCGCCGGTGTGGTGCTGCTCGTGGTGTTCATCTGGTGGCAGCGCAAGACCGACAACCCGATGCTGGAGCTGTCGATGTTCGCCAACCCGCGCTTCAACGGCGCGGCGGCCGGCGGCGTGCTCGCGGCGTTCGGCATGGGCGGCTCGCTCTTCCTGCTCACCCAGCACCTGCAGTTCGTGCTGCGGTTCTCCCCGCTGGAGGCGGGTTTCCGCATCGCGCCGCTGGCGATCAGCGTGCTGATCAGCAGCAGCCTGCTCAGTGCCCGGGTCGGCAAGGTGCTCGGCCAGGGTCCGACGATGACCCTGGGCATGACCGTTGCTTCCGGTGGTCTCGCCGTGATCGCGTTGGTGGATCCGTCGAACGGCTACCTGCCGACGTTCTGCGGGCTGGTGCTCATCGGATTCGGTGTGGGGCTGGCGATGCCGGTGGCCGCGCACGCCATGATGAGCGCGATTCCGCTGGAGCGCGCGGGAACCGGGTCCGGCATCAACCAGACCCTGCAGGAGATCGGTGCCTCGTTCGGCGTCGCCGTGCTGGGCGCTGTGCTGACCTCGAAGTTCATCGGCGGCTTGCCTGCTGACCTCGGTGAGGACGCCGGCAGGTCGCTCCCGGCTGCTCTGTCGGCGGCGGCCGGTAACCCCGAAACCGCCGCGGCGGCACGGGACGCGTTCGCCGCGGGCATGTCGAGCAGCCAGCTCATCGGTGCGCTCGCGGTGCTCTGCGGTGGCCTGCTCGCCGGGTTCCTGCTGCGGCGCGCGGAGAAGTCCCAGCCAGTTCCCCAGCACGCCTAGGAGGCTCCAGATGCACCAGGTGACCGCAAGGCCGTCCACTCAGGACGGTGGAGCCGCGCTGCTCGGGTGGCTGCGCGAGATGCGCGACCAGGCTCCCGTGTGGCGCGACGAGTACGGCGTCCACCACGTCTTCCGCTACGACGACGTGGTGACGGTGACGACCGACCCCGCCCGGTTCTCGTCCGACATCAGCCGGATCATGCCGGACCTCGACCCGCTGTCGCGCGACATCCTGTCGGTGATCGACCCGCCGCTGCACCGCAAGCTGCGGCGGCTGGTCAGCCAGGCGTTCACGCCGCGCATGGTGACGCAGCTGGAACCGCGGATCGTCGAGCTCGGCCGCGAGCTGCTGGATCGCGTGGATGGCGACCAGTTCGACCTGATCGACGAGTTCGCCTACGCGCTGCCGGTGATCGTGATCGCCGAACTGCTCGGCGTGCCGGCGCAGGACCGCGATCTCTTCCGCGACTGGTCGGAGAAGATGCTGTCCAAGGAGTTCGACGACCCGGTCTCGATGCAGTTCGAGAACGACGACGCCGACTTCGACCGGCTGGTCCGCACGCCGATGCAGCAGATGCGCGACTACCTCGGCGGCCACCTCTCCGATCGGCGTGCCACGCCACGCGACGACCTCCTCACCAAGCTGGTCGAGGCGGAACTGGACGGCGAAAGGCTGACGGACAAGCAGGTCATCGACTTCGCGTGCCTGTTGCTGATGGCGGGCCACGTGTCGACGACGATGCTGCTCGGCAACACCGTGCTGTGCCTGGAGGACAACCCCGGCCTGCAGGACCGGCTGAGGGCGGACCGGTCGCTCATCCCCGCGACGATCGAGGAGGTCATGCGCTTCCGGGCGCCGATCACCATCGCGAGCCGCGTCACCACCGAGGACGTGGAGATCGCGGGGGAGACGATTCCCGCCGGCAGCATGGTGATGCCGTGGCTGTTGTCGGCGAACCACGACGAGCGCAGGTTCGCCGACCCGGACAGGTTCGTGCCCGAGCGCAAGGACGCGCAGCAGCTGGCGTTCGGGCACGGCATCCACTTCTGCCTCGGAGCGCCGCTCGCGCGCCTCGAGGGCCGGATCGCGCTGGAGCTCATGCTCGACGCGTTCACCGACGTGCGGGTCACACCGGGCGCGGAGGTGACTTACCACCGCGAAGGCCTGTTCGGAGCCAAGACCCTCCCGGTGACCGTGCGTCGCGGGTGACACACCCCCTCTCACCTGCCTGCACGGCCGAAACGCCCCTGAGTGTTCCCCCGCTCAGGGGCGTTTCCCTTTTCTCGTGTCACCCGTGTCAGCGCTGTATCAGGGCCTTGTCAACGCCGGAAGCCAGACTCCTTGCCGTACGGGGATTCGCCTTTCGGTTGGGGGAGCGAGATGGCCGCGATCGCGTTGACCGCAGCGCAGCTCGGCGTCTGGTACGCGAGCAGGCTCGCCCCGGAGAACCCCGGGTTCAACGCCGCGCAGTGCGTTGAGCTGACAGGGTCTGTGGACGTCGACGCGCTGGTTTCCGCGATCGCACGGACGGTCTCCGAGACTGAAGCTCTGCGGGTGCGGTTCACCGATGGCCCTGCTGGAGTGCGGCAGTCGGTGGCGGATCACGGTTCTCCCGTCGCGGTCGTTGATCTGCGGTCGGACTCCACACCGCGGGAGACCGCTCAGGAGTGGATGCGCGAGGACCTCGCCACCGCCTGCGACCTGACCGGTGACGGCTTGTGCGTCACGGCCGTGTTCCTCGTCGGTGACGCCGTGCTGTGGTACCTGCGGGCGCATCACCTGCTGCTGGACGGTGCCGGGTTCCGGCTGGTGAGCGAACGGGTCGCCGCGCACTACAGCTCCGTTGCCGTTGAACCGTTTCCGCCCTTGGACTCGCTGGTCTCCACGGAGGTCACGCGCTTCGCTGACCGCGACTTCTGGCTGCGGCAGATGGGCGACCTGCCGGACGTCGCGACGCTGAGCGGGCGTTCGGTGCCGATGAGCAACACATTTCTGCGATCCGCCGCCGATGTGTCCGTTGTGGACGACGGCTGGCCGATCGCTGTCGTCGCCGCGACCGCGTTGTACGTGAGCCGGGTGTCCGGCTCGGCCGACGTGGTGCTCGGTTTCCCTGTCGCGGCTCGCATCGCACGGGCTTCGCGGAACGTGCCCGGGATGGTCACGAACGTTTTGCCGCTGCGGCTGTGTGTGCGGCAGGACATGACGGTTCAGGAACTGCTGGACCACGTGTCCGGTTCGATGAGCGAGGCGTTGCGGCATCAGCGGTACCGGATCGAGGAGATGCGCCGCGACCTGAACCGGGTGGGCGACGACCGCCGGCTCTACGGGCCGGTCGTGAACATCATGCCGTTCGACCTGGACGACCTGGAGTTCGAGGGCGCGCGGGTGCGGTCTTCGCAGCTGTCGACCGGGCCCGTCGAGGACATCAAGATTTCGGTGCACCCCAGCGGTTCCGGGCTGCGGGTCTGTGTCGACGCCAACCCGGCCGCGTACGACTCGGCAGCGGTCAGCGGGCATGCCTCGCGCCTGATCGGGGTGCTCACCGCGTTGGCCGGGACGTCTCCGGACGTGCCTGTCGGACGGATCGACGTTCGTGCCGAGGGCGAGCGGGTGGCGTTGGAGCCGCTAGAGGTCGCGTCGGTGGAGTACGCGCTGCCGGAGATCTTCGAGCAGCGGGTGCGGGAGTGCCCGGACGCGGTCGCGGTGACGTGTGACGGTGTCGAACTGACGTATCTCGAGTTGAACTCGCGCGCCAACCAGGTGGCGCATTCGCTGATCGCGCGTGGGGTTGGGCCGGAGGACCTGGTCGCGGTGCTGTTGCCGCGGTCGATCGACCTGGTGGTGGCGTTGCTCGGGGTGGTGAAGGCGGGGGCGGCGTATCTGCCGGTCGATCCGTCGTACCCGCGGGCTCGAATCGACTATCTGCTGGAGAACGCGAAGCCCCGGCAGGTGATCACCGAGGTGGAGGTCTCAAGTGAGACTGATGATCCTGTCGTGGCACGGCACCCCGAGCATCCCGCGTACGTCATCTACACGTCCGGCTCCACGGGTCAGCCCAAAGGCGTTGTCGTCCCGCACAGCAACGTGGTCCGGCTCTTCACCGAGACCGATCACTGGTTCGGCTTCGGGCCCGGCGACACCTGGACGTTGTTCCACTCCTTCGCTTTCGACTTCTCCGTCTGGGAGATCTGGGGGCCGCTGCTGCACGGCGGCAAGCTGGTCGTGGTGCCGCACGACGTGTCGCGGTCGCCCGCCGACTTCCTCGACCTGCTCGAGCGGGAACGCGTCACCGTGCTCAACCAGACGCCGTCGGCGTTCTACCAGCTGATCGAGGCCGAGCGGGAACGGTCGCGCGAGCTTTCGCTGCGGTACGTGGTGTTCGGCGGCGAGGCACTCGACCTGCCGCGGCTGCGCGACTGGTACGAGCTGCACGCCGACGACGCGCCGCGGCTGGTCAACATGTACGGCATCACCGAGACCACGGTGCACGTCAGCTTCCGGGCGCTTGAGTCCGCGGACGCGGTGCCAGGAGCGGCCAGTGCGATCGGGGTCGGCATCCCGGACCTGCGGGTGCACGTGCTGGACCAGGCGCTTCAGCCCGTTCCGCCCGGTGTCGCGGGCGAGCTGTACGTGTCGGGTGCCGGGCTTGCGCGAGGCTATCTCGGGCAGCACGCGTTGACGGCGCACCGGTTCGTCGCGGACCCGTTCGGTGCGCCGGGCACGCGGATGTACCGCACCGGTGACGTCGCCCGCCTGCGGGAGGACGGCTCGCTCGACTACCTCGGACGGGCCGACCACCAGGTCAAGATCCGCGGGTTCCGGGTCGAGCTCGGGGAGATCGAGGCCGCGGTCGCCACGCATCCCGGTGTCGCGCACACCGTCGTGCTGCTGCGGGAGGACCGGCCCGGGCATCGAATGCTCGTCGCTTACGTCGTGCCGAACGGTGAGGCCGCCGTCAACACGGTTGTGCTGCGCCGGCACGTCGGCGAGCTGGTGCCCGAACACCTCGTGCCCGGTGCGTTCGTGGTGCTGGACAGCTTGCCGTTGACGCCCAACGGCAAACTCGACCGCCGTGCGCTGCCCGCGCCCGTGCTGGACGGTGTCAGGTCCGGGTCCGACGACCAGCGCGAGACCGTCCTGTGTGGACTCGTGGCCGAGGTGCTCGGGGTCGCGCACGTCGGAGTCGACGACAACTTCTTCGTGCTCGGTGGTGACTCGCTGCTGGCGGACAAGTTCGCCCGGCTGGTGCGGGCCGAGCTGGGCGCCGAGCTGACCGTCACCCAGGTGTTCGACTCGCCGACGGTCGCGGGGATGGCGGTGCTGCTGGACAGTGCGCCGGGGTCCAGGCCGCCGCTGCACGCTGGGTCCAGGCCCGCGCTGATCCCGCTTTCGCCTGCTCAGCGCCGGTTGTGGTTCCTCAGCGCGCTGGACGGGCCGAGTCCGACCTACACGATCCCGATCGGTCTGCGCCTGCCCGGTGCCGTTGACGCCGGCGCGTTGCGTGCGGCGCTCGCGGATGTGGCCGAGCGGCACGAGATCCTGCGCACGACGTTCCCGGACGTGGATGGCGTGCCCTACCAGCACGTCGGTACCAAGGCCCCGGAGCTGTTCGTCGAGCACGTCGGCGACGACGTCATCGCGGCGTTCAAAGAGGCCGCGCGCAGGCCGTTCGACCTGGCTGTGGACCCGCCGTTGCGCGCGCATCTGTTCGTGATCGACGAGCAGGACCACATGCTGTTGCTGGCGTTGCACCACATCGCGGGTGACGGCTGGTCGCTCGCGCCGCTGGGTCGTGACCTGGCCGAGGCCTACACGGCGCGGTGCGGGGGAGAGGCTCCACAGTGGACTCCGCTGCCCGTGCAGTACGCGGACTACGCGCTGTGGCAGCGTGAACTGCTCGCCGAGAACGACCCGAACGGACCGGCCGCCGAGCAGGCGTCGTACTGGACCGACGCGCTCGCCGAGCTGCCCGAGGGCCTGGAACTCCCGACGGACCGGCAGCGGCCCGCCGTCACGAGCTACACCGGCGGCACGATCCCCCTGGAAATCGGGTCCGAGCTGCACCACGCGTTGCTCGATGTCGCCCGGACGCACCGGGTCACGCTGTTCATGGTGCTGCAAGCCGCTTTGGCGACGTTGTTGACGCGGATGGGCGCGGGCACCGACATCCCGATCGGCAGCCCGGTCGCCGGTCGCACCGACGCCGCCACCGCCGACCTCGTCGGCTGCTTCATCAACACCCTGGTGCTGCGGACCGACACGAGCGGCGACCCGTCCTTCGCCGAGCTGCTGCACCGGGTGCGCACGACCGACCTGGAGGCGTTCGCGCACCAGGACATCCCGTTCGAGCAGCTGGTCGACCTGATCAGCCCGGAACGCTCGTTGTCGAGGCAGCCGCTGTTCCAGGTCATGCTGGTGCTGCAGAACAACGACCGCGCGTTCGCCGACCTGAACGGCGTCGTCGGCGAACTGGCCCCGGTGCACGTCGGCGTGGCCAAGTTCGACCTCACCGTCGAGCTGGCCGAACGTCCCGGCGGCATCAGCGGGTTCCTGGAGTACAGCGACGACCTGTTCGAGCCCGAGACGGCCGCGATGATCGCGCGCCGGCTGCTCGACGTGCTCGCCGCCGTGGCACACGCGCCGCAGCGGCCGATCAGCGAGGTCCAGCTGGTCTCGCCGGAAGAGCGTTCGACGGTGCTGTCGTGGTGGAACGAGACCGAGGTGCCGGACGGCGGGATCGCCTCGTTGTTCGAACGCCAGGCCGCTTCGACGCCCGACGCCGTCGCGTTGACCAGCGGCGAGCAGTTCCTGACCTACCGCGAACTGAACGCACGGGCCAACGGTCTCGCCCGCACGCTGGTGCGGCGCGGGGTGAGCGGTGAGACCGGCGTCGCGGTGTTGCTCGACCGGTCGCCGGAGCTCGTCGTCGCGCTGCTCGCCATCCTGAAGACCGGGGCGTTCTTCGTTCCGCTGAATCCTCGCTACTCGGTCGAGCGCATGCGGTCCATGGTCATCGAGACCGGGTGCCGGGTCGTGATCACCGACCGCGCGGACCACGGCCTGGACGCCGCGGCGGTGTCGCCCGTGTCCGAAGTGGACTTCGACGACCTCGGTCTTGAGGTGCACCCGGAGCAGCTGGCGTACGTGATGCACACGTCCGGCTCGACCGGTGTGCCCAAGGGCGTTGCCATCACCCAGCGCGATGTCGTCAGCCTCGCTTTCGACAGCGCGTTCCGCGGTGACGCGCATCGTGTGGTGCTGCTGCACTCGCCGCACTCGTTCGACGCCTCCACCTATGAGCTCTGGGTACCGCTGCTCAACGGCGGCCGGATCGTCGTGGCACCGGAAGGTGAGACCGACGCCGAGGTGCTGGCTGACCTCATCCGCAGTTCGTGTGTGACTGGGCTGTGGCTGACTTCCGGGCTCTTCAACCTCATGGCGGAGGAACACGCCGACTGTTTTGAAGATGTGCGCGAGGTGTGGACCGGCGGCGACGTCGTGTCGCCCGCGTCGGTCAACCGGGTGCTGGCGGTGTGCCCGGACGTCACCGTGGTGAACGGATACGGCCCCACGGAGACCACGACCTTCGCCACGAGCCGCCGGACGTCCTCGCCGGTCGGCACCCGTGTGCCCATCGGCAAGCCGCTCGACAACATGCGGGCGTACGTGCTCGACGCGCTGCTGCGGCCGGTTCCGATCGGCGTGACCGGTGAGCTGTACGTGGCGGGCGCTGGTCTGGCTCGCGGTTACCTCGGCCGTGGCGATCTCACCGCCGAACGGTTCGTCGCTGATCCGTGCGGGGCACCGGGTTCGAGGATGTACCGCACCGGCGACCTGGTGCGGTGGACGACGGGCGGCGAGCTGGAGTTCGTCGGACGTGCCGATGACCAGGTGAAGCTGCGCGGGTTCCGGATCGAGCCGGGTGAGATCGAGGCCAGGCTCGCCGAACTGCCCGGCGTGGCGCAGGCCGCGGTGATCGTGCGGGAGAAGCGGCTCGTCGCCTACGTCGTCGGCACCGCACAGCAGCCGGAGTTGCTGGCACACCTGAAAACCGTGCTGCCGGACTACATGGTCCCTTCGGCGATCGTGCTGATGGACCGGCTTCCGTTGACCGCCAACGGGAAGCTCGACCGACGGGCGCTGCCGGCTCCGGAGGTCACCACCACCGCACGCGAACCCCGCACCGAGGCCGAACGCGTGCTCGCCGGGTTGTTCTGCGAGGTGCTCGGGCTGGCCGAGGCCGGGGTGGACGACGGGTTCTTCGAGTTGGGCGGCGACAGCATCATGTCAGTGCAGCTGGTCAGCCGCGCTCGCAAGGCCGGGTTCGTGATCACGCCCCGGGACGTGTTCGAGCACCGGACCGTGGCGGCGATCGCTGCCGCGGTGAGGACTGATGTGCCTGTTGAGGTTGTCGAGGACGACCCGTTGGGCGAGGTTCCGCTCACGCCGATCATGCACTGGTTGCGGGAGCGCGGCGGGCCGATCCGGAACTTCAGCCAGACGGTCCGGGTGGACGTGGCCGGTGACTTCGAGCGCCAGGTCGTGGCGTTGCAGGCCGTGCTGGATCGGCACGACATGTTGCGGGCGACCTACACCGGAGATGGGTTGACGGTTCCGGCGCCGGGGTCGGTGGACGCCAGGTCGGTGCTGAGGGTCGCGCGGGCGGACGTGGCGACCGAGGCGGCTGAGGCCAGGGATCGGCTGGACCCCGAGCGCGGGGTGATGGTGCAGGCGGTGTTCTTTCCGGCAGAGGTGACTGGCGGGGCAGAGGTGGCTGGCCGGGCGGGGATGGCTGGCGGGCCTGGGGAGGTTGGCGGGCCTGGCGGTGCGGGGATGGCTGGCGGTGCGGGGATGGCTGGCGGGGCGGAGACGGCTGACGCGGTGGGGATGGCTGGCGGGCCTGGGATGGCTGGCGGGCCTGGGGCGACTGGCGTTGCTGGCGGCCGGCTCCTGCTCGTGATCCACCACCTGGTCGTCGACGGCGTCTCGTGGCGTGTCCTCCTGCCCGACCTGGCCGCGGACACCGAGCTGCCGCCCGTGCCCACCTCGTTCCGCCGCTACTCCCGCCTCCTCACCGAGGAAGCAGCCCGGCGCACCCCGGAACTCCCACTGTGGCAGGGCATCTGCCGCCCCGACACGAGGATCTCCGACCCGCTCGATCCCGCCCGCGACACAGCCGGCACCGCGGGTCATCTCA
Organism: Lentzea sp. NPDC005914; assembly: GCF_040629405.1. Lineage (NCBI taxonomy): Bacteria > Bacillati > Actinomycetota > Actinomycetes > Pseudonocardiales > Pseudonocardiaceae > Lentzea > Lentzea sp. NPDC005914. The sequence goes on from NZ_JBEXVQ010000005.1 coordinate 17,389, forward strand.
CGATCGAACTCGCCGAGGAGACCACAACCGCGCTGCTCACGACCGTGCCCACGGCGTTCCACGGCGGTGTGAACGACGCGTTGCTCACCGCGTTCTCGCTGGCGGTCGCCGACTGGAGGCGCAGGCGAGGCAACGGGGACGACAGCGCGGTCCTGCTCGACCTCGAGGGCCACGGCCGCGAGAGCGAGCTGGACCTGTCCGGCACGGTCGGCTGGTTCACCACCATGCACCCCGTCCGGCTCGACCTCGCCGGGGTCGACCGCCGGGACGCGCTGAACGGTGGTGCGGCGATGGGGGACGCCGTCAAGCTGGTCAAGGAGCAGCTGCGGGCGGTGCCGGACAAGGGCATCGGGTACGGCCTGCTGCGGTACCTGCAAGGTGCAAACGAGCTGGCTGCGCGGCCGCAGTTCGCCTTCAACTACCTGGGCCGGTTCGCCGAGGTCGAGTCCGGCGCGCTCGGGGACGGCGCGGACCCGGCCATGCCGCTGGCGCACGTCGTCGAGCTCAACGCGGTGACCAGGGGCGAGCGGTTGTGCGCCACCTGGAGCTGGCCCACAGCCCTTCTGTCCGAAGTGGACTCCGAGGATCTCGCCCGCACGTGGTTCCGCGCCCTCGAGGCGCTGGTCGAGCACGTCGACGCTGGTGCGGCCGGCGGCTACACGCCTTCCGATCTCCCGCTGGTCTCGCTGAGCCAGGAGCAGATCGACCTACTCGAAGCAGCCTGGAGGGTTTCGACATGACGCAGCAGGCCATCGCGGACGTTCTGCCGCTGTCGCCGTTGCAGGAAGGGCTGCTGTTCCACGCCCTCTACGACGAGCAGGACATCGACGTCTACCACGTCCAGCTGATCTTCGACCTCGACGGGCCGGTGCACGCGCAGACCATGCGCGCCGCGGTCGACGGGCTGTTGAGGCGCCACCCCAACCTGCGGGCGGCGTTCTGGCAACAGGGCCTCGACCGGGCCGTGCAGATCGTGCCGCACGAGGCACGCGTGCCGTGGACAGAGCTCGACAAGTCCGAAATGGACTCATACCTCGCGAAGGACCGCGTGCAGCGGTTCGACCTCGCGAAGCCGCCGCTGCTCAGGGCCGCGCTGATCCGGATCACGCCGAACCGGCATCGGCTCGTGCTGACCACGCACCACATCCTGATCGACGGCTGGTCGATGCCGTTGCTGACGCAGGAGCTGTTCGCGCTGTACGGGTCCGGCGGCGACGAGACTGTGCTGCCGCCGGTCACGCCGTACCGCGCCTACCTGAGCTGGCTTTCCCAGCAGGATCAGGACAGCGCGCGCGAGGCGTGGCGCGCCGCGTTGCAGGACCTGGAGGAGCCCACGCTGATCGCGGGTGCCGACCGCGGCCGTTCGTCGGCATTGCCGGCCCAGCTGTCCGTCGAGCTGCCCGAAGTCGTCAACGCCACCGTCAAGCACGCCGCGCGGACCGCGGGGATCACGGTCAACACGTTCGTCCAGTGCGCGTGGGCGATGCTGCTCGGGTCCGTCTCCGGCCGCACCGACGTGGTGTTCGGCGCGACGATGTCCGGGCGCCCGCCGGAGGTTCCCGGCATCGAGTCGATGCTCGGCCTGTTCATCAACACCCTGCCGGTGCGGGTAGCGCTCAACCCGGCCGACTCGGTGCGCGAGGTGCTGCACGCGGTGCAGGACCAGCAGTCGCGGCTGATGAGCCACCAGCACCTCGGCCTCACCGAGATCCAGCGCGTGGCCGGGCACGGCGAGCTGTTCGACACCGTCGTGGTCTTCGAGAACTACCCGCTGGACCGGGGCGTGCTGCGGTCGTCGGCGGCCGGCGTGCACATGACCGGCATCGAGGTCAACGACGCCACGCACTACCCCGTCAGCCTGCTCGTCATCCCCGGCGAGACCACACGGCTGCGGCTCGACCACCGCGCCGACCTCGTCGACGACGCGGCCGCCCGGTTGCTCGCGGACCGGTTCGTGCACCTGCTTTCCGCGCTCGCGGAGAACCTCGACACCGCGCTGGGCCGCATCGACCTGCTGTTCCCCGGCGAACGCGGCCAGCTGCTCGCCGGACCGGTCACCGAGATCGAAGCGCAGACGCTGCCCGAGCTGTTCGAGGCGCAGGTCGCCCGCACGCCGGACGCCGTTGCTGTGACGTTCGAAGGCTCTCGGCTGACCTACGCGGAGCTGAACGAACGCGCGAACCAGGTGGCGCACAAGCTGATCGCCGCCGGTGCCGGTCCTGACGAGATCGTGGCGATCCAGATGCCCCGGTCGCTGGACATGATCGCCGCGCTGGTCGGCGTGCTGAAGTCCGGTGCCGCCTATCTGCCGGTCGACCCCGAGTACCCGGCCGCGCGGATCGAGGCGATGCTGACCGACGCCGCCCCGCTGTGCGTGCTGACTCCGGGGTGGTTCACCGGCTTCGCCAGCGCCGCCGACCCGACCGACGCTGATCGCGTGAGGCCGCTGCGGCCTGAGCACCCCGTGTACGTGATCTACACGTCCGGGTCGACGGGCAAGCCCAAGGGCGTGGTCATGCCCGCGAGCGTGCTGGTGAACCTGTTGCAGTGGGAGCGTTCCGGCGGTCCTGGCACCGTCACCGCGCAGTTCACGACGCTGAGCTTCGACGTCGCGGCGCAGGAGATCCTGTCCGCGCTGCTGTCCGGCAAGACGCTCGCCGTGCCGTCCGACGAAACCCGCCGCGACTCGGCCGCGTTCGTGAAGTGGCTGGCCGCCAACGAGGTCAACGAGCTGTTCGCGCCGAACCTCGTGATCGAGTCGCTGTGCCAGGCCGCGGCCGAGCTGGGTGTCGAACTGCCGGCACTGACGGACATCGCGCAGGCCGGTGAAGCGTTCGTGCTGAGCGAGCACGTCCGCGAGTTCCAGAAGACCACCGCACTGCACAACCACTACGGCCCGGCCGAGACGCACGTCGTCACGACCACCTCGGTGGCTCGGGACAGCGCGGACCGTCCACCGATCGGCCTGCCCATCGGCAACGCGCGGGCGTACGTGCTCGACGCGGCGTTGCGCGTGGTGCCGCAGGGTGTGACGGGCGAGCTGTACCTCGCGGGTGCCGTGCTGGCGCAGGGATATCTGAAGCGGCCGGGCCTGACCTCGGAGCGGTTCGTCGCCGATCCGTTCGGAGCGCCGGGATCGAGGATGTACCGCACCGGCGACCTGGCCCGGGTCAACGCCGCCGGGTCGCTGGAATTCGTCGGTCGTGCCGACCACCAGGTGAAGGTGCGCGGGTTCCGCATCGAGCTGGGCGAGATCGAGTCCGTGCTGCTCGACCAGCCGGGTGTGTCGAAGGCAGTGGTCATCGCCCGCGACTCGGTGCTCGTCGCGTACGTCGTCGGTGACGCGGACCTGGCCGAGGTGGCACGCAGACTGCCGGACTTCATGGTGCCGTCCGCGGTCGTGGTGCTGGACGAGTTCCCGTTGAACCCCAACGGCAAGCTCGACCGGGCCGCGCTGCCCGCACCGGAGGCCGCGCCGTCCCGCCGTCCGCGCACCGCGTCGGAAGAGATCATCTGCGGGCTGTTCGCCGAGGTGCTCGGCCGCGCGGAGGTCGGTGTCGGCGACAACTTCTTCGAGCTGGGCGGGCATTCGCTGCTCGCGACCAGGCTGGTGAGCAAGATCCGCGCGGCGGTCGGCGCCGAACTGACCGTGCGCGAGCTGTTCGAGGCACCCACTCCGGGCTCGCTGGCCCTGGTCACCGGACGTGCGAACACGCGTCCGCCGGTGACCGTGCGCGAGCGCGACGACCTGGTGCCGCTGTCGTTCGCGCAGAAGCGGCTGTGGTTCCTGCACCGGCTGGAAGGCCCCAGCGCCACCTACAACATCCCGCTCGGCCTGCGCATGTCCGGCGCGCTGGACGTCGCGGCGTTGCGGACCGCCTTGGATGACGTCGTGCTGCGCCACGAGACGTTGCGGACGGTGTTCCCCGACGAGTCGGGCGTGCCGTTCCAGCTGGTCCTGGACGCGCCGGTGGTGCCGTTCGAGGTCCGCAGCGTCACCGAGGACGAGCTGCCGGAGGAGATCGCGGCTGTCGGCCGGCACCCGTTCGACCTGGCTCTGGAGACGCCGATCCGGGTCACCGTGTTCGAGATCGCGCCGGACGAGCACGTGCTCTGCGTGCTGCTGCACCACATCGCGGGTGACGGCTGGTCGTTCGCCCCGCTGCTGCGCGATCTCGCCTCGGCCTACGCGGCCCGATGTCTCGGTGACACTCCACAGTGGACACCGCTGCCCGTGCAGTACGCGGACTACACGCTGTGGCAACGCGACCTGCTCGGCTCCGAAGACGACCCGGACTCAGTTGTCACGCGACAGCTGGCTCACTGGACCTCGCACCTGCGTGGGGCGCCTGCCGAGCTCGACCTGCCGACGGACCGCAAACGGCCCGAGGTCGCCCGGTACCGCGGCGAGACCGTGCCGTTCACCGTCGACCCGTCCCTGCACGTGCTGCTCTCGCAGGTCGCGCGGGACCACCAGGCCACGCTGTTCATGGTGCTGCAGGCCGCGCTGGCTACGCTGCTGACGCGGATGAGCGCGGGCACCGACGTGCCGATCGGCTCGCCGATCGCGGGCCGCACCGACGAGGCGCTGGACGACCTGGTCGGGTTCTTCGTCAACACGCTGGTGCTGCGGACCGACACGAGCGGCGACCCGACGTTCCGCGAGCTGCTGGGCCGGGTGCGGTCGGCGGACCTCGCCGCGTACGCGCACCAGGACCTGCCGTTCGAGCGGCTGGTCGAGGTGCTGAACCCCGAGCGGTCGCTCTCGCGCAACCCGCTGTTCCAGGTGCTGCTGGCGTTCCAGAACATGCCCGCCGGCGACCTGGACTTCCCCGGACTCGTGGTCGCGCAGGAGTGGGTGCGGGTCGACTTCGCGAAGTTCGACCTGGCGCTGGCCGTGCGCGAGGAGCCGGAGGGCGGGCTGGTCGGTGACTTCGAGTTCAACACCGATCTGTTCGACCGGGCGACCGTCGAGGCGTTCGGCGAGCGGTTGCGGGTGTTGCTCGTGCAGCTCGTGGAGAAGCCGCAGCGGCGGCTCAGCGAGTTCGGTGTGCTGCTCGAGGGTGAGAGTGATCGGTTGCTCTCCGCTTGGAGTGCCACCGCAGAAGGTCCGGTGCCCGCAACGGTTCCTGCGCTCTTCGCCGCGCAGGTCGCCGAGCGGCCCGAGGCCACGGCGCTGGTGTTCGAGGACGTCGAGCTGACGTATGCCGAGCTGGACTCCAGGGCGAACCGGTTGGCACACCTGCTGATCGATGCCGGGGTGACGAGCGGCGAGCTGGTGGCGCTGCGGATGCCTCGGTCGGTCGAGCTGGTGGTCGCGCAGCTCGCGGTGATGAAGGCGGGTGCGGCTTACCTGCCGGTGGATCCCGGCTATCCGGCCGAGCGCATCGAGTACATGCTGGCCGACGCGAAGCCGGCGCTCGTTCTTGACGGGTCAGAAGACACTTCGGCTTTCCCCTCCACTGATCCCGCCGTCGAGATCGACCCCACCCAGGCCGCTTACGTCATCTACACCTCGGGCTCCACGGGCCGCCCCAAGGGCGTCGTCGTGTCCCACTTCGGCGCGAACGCCCTGGTCCAGTCCCAGATCGAACGGCTCGCGGTCGGCGAAGGCAGCCGCGTGCTGCAGTTCGCGTCCATCAGCTTCGACGCGGCGTTCTGGGAGCTGTGCATGTCACTGCTCACCGGCGCCACGATGGTCGTCGCCCCCGCCGACCGGCTGCTGCCCGGCGACCCGCTCACCAAGCTGGTCAACGAGCAGCGCGTCACCCACGTGACCCTGCCGCCCACCGCGCTCTCCGTCATGTCGCCCGGCGACTGGCCGGGAGTGGGCACGCTCGTGGTCGCGGGCGAGGCCTGCCCGCCGGACGTCGTCGCCGCGTGGTCCCGCGACCGCGTGATGATCAACGCATACGGTCCCACCGAGACCACGGTCTGCGCCACGATGAGCTGGCCACTGTCCGGTGTGGACGTTCCTGCCATCGGCACGCCCATCGTGGGTGCGCGGACGTACGTGCTGGACGACTCGCTGCGTCCGGTACCGGTCGGCGTGACGGGCGAGCTGTACCTGGCCGGGGCGGGCGTGGCAGTGGGCCACCTCGGCCGCCCCGGCCTCTCCAGCGAGCGCTTCGTCGCGGACCCGTACGGTCCGGCGGGAAGCAGGATGTACCGGTCCGGCGACCTGGCGAGGTGGACGGGCAACGGCGAGCTGGAGTTCGCAGGACGCGCGGACGACCAGGTCAAGGTGCGCGGGTTCCGGATCGAGCCCGGTGAGGTCGAAGCGGCGCTGTCGGCGTGCCCCGGGGTGGCGCAGGCCGCGGTGATCGCGCGCGGCGACCAGCTCGTCGGGTACGTCGTGCCGTCCGCCGACCGCGACCTGGACCGGGAAGCCGGCCAGATCGACGAGTGGCAGGAGACCTACGAGACGGTCTACTCCGACGTCGCGTCCGGGCGGTTCGGCGAGACGTTCGACGGCTGGAACTCCAGCTACACCGGCGAACCCATCCCCCTGGAGCAGATGCGGGAGTGGCGCAAGGCCACGGTCGACAGCATTCTCGCGCTGAAGCCGCGGCGGGTGCTGGAGCTCGGCGTCGGCAGCGGCCTGATCCTCGCGAAGATCGCGCCGCACGTGGACGAGTACTGGGGCGCCGACTTCTCGCACGCGGTGATCGACTCGCTCAAGGCGCAGATCGAGGAACAGGGCCTCGCGAGCAGGGTCAAGCTCGACGCCAAGGCCGCGCACGAACTGGACGGGTTGCCCACGTTCGACACGATCGTCATCAACTCGGTCGTGCAGTACTTCCCGAACGCCGCCTACCTGACCGAGGTCATCGAGGGCGCGTTGAAGCTTCTCGTCCCCGGCGGGCGCGTGTTCGTCGGTGACGTCCGCAACCTGAGGCTGCTGCCGCAGTTCCGTGCCGCCGTCGAACGCGGACGTGGCGCGGTGCCCGCCCCGGAACGCGAGCTGCTCGTCGACCCGAGCTACTTCGCCACGATCGACGGCGTCTCGGCGGTCGACGTCCGGGTCCAGCGCGGCACGTTCCACAACGAGCTGACCCGGCACCGCTACGACGTCGTGCTGCACAAGCAGGTCGGCGACGTCCTGTCGGCGCGGCACGCCCGCGTCGTCCCGTGGACCACCCTCGACGACCTGAGGTCGCTGGAGGGACTGGTCCGCGTCACCGGCATCCCGAACGGGCGGCTGGAAGGCGCCACCGGCGTCGACCCGGAAGCGCTCTACGAACTGGGAGCCGCGGCCGTCACGTGGTGCGGCGACACCGAGTTGGACGCGATCTTCACGTCCGGCGGGGCAGTGCTCACCGACGTGCACCTGCCGGAACCGAACCGCCCGCACACCAACGATCCCGCCCGCGCGCTCAGCGGTGGCGAGCTGGTCAGGTCGGTCCGCGACCACCTGACCGAACGCCTGCCCGCGCACCTGGTGCCGACGGCGTTCGTCGTGCTCGACGAGCTGCCGCTGACCCCCAACGGAAAGATCGACCGCAAGGCGTTGCCCGCGCCGGAGTTCCGCTCCACCGAACGACGGGCGCCCCGCAACGCCGACGAGCAGGTCGTGTGTGCGCTGTTCGCCGAGGTGCTCGGACTGCCCGAGGTCGGCGTCGACGACAACTTCTTCGACCTCGGCGGCCATTCGCTGCTCGCGACGAGGCTGGTCAGCCGCGTGCGTGCGGCGGCAGGTGCCGAACTGGCCGTGCGAGACCTGTTCGAGGCCCCGACCCCGGCCGAGTTCGCCGTGCTGCTCAACAGCGCGGGCAGTGCACGTCCGCCGCTCGTCCGCCGGGAGCGCGGTGAGCGCGTCCCGTTGTCGCACGCGCAGCAGCGGTTGTGGTTCCTCAACCAGCTCGAAGGGCCGAGCGCCACCTACAACATCCCCTTGCCGCTGCGGCTGTCCGGGCCGATCGACGTCGACGCACTGACGCGGGCACTCGGCGACGTCGTGGCGCGCCACGAATCGTTGCGCACGCTGTTCCCGCAGACCGAGGGCGAGCCGTACCAGCACATCCTGGCCGAGGCGAGCCCTGTGCTCGACGTCGTGGACGTGACCGCGGACGAGCTCGCCGGCGCGGTGCGCGACGCGGCACGGCACGCGTTCGACCTCGCCACCGACCTGCCGGTGCGGGCGTGGCTGTTCCGGCTCGGTGAAGAGGAGCACGTGCTGCTCCTGCTCCTGCACCACATCGCCGGCGACGGCTGGTCGTGGGCACCGCTGTCCCGTGATCTCGGCGTGGCTTACGAAGCGCGACGGAACGACAGTGCTCCACAGTGGACCGACCTGGCCGTGCAGTACGCGGACTACACGCTGTGGCAGCGCGACCTGCTCGACGAGGTGCTGAACCCGCAGCTGGCGTACTGGGCGCAAGCGCTTGCGGACCTCCCTGACCAGATCGAGCTGCCCTCCGACCGGCCACGTCCGGCGGTGGCGTCCAGCGCCGGCGACGCGTTCGCGTTCCGCGTCTCGACCGGCCTGCACCGCTCGCTGCTCGACCTCGCGAAGTCCGAGCAGGCCACGCTGTTCATGGTCATGCAGGCGGCACTCGCGGCCCTGCTGAGCAGGATGGGCGCGGGCACCGACATCCCGATCGGGTCGCCGATCGCCGGCCGTACCGATGAGGCTCTGGACGATCTGGTCGGATTCTTCGTCAACACGCTGGTGCTGCGGACGGACACTTCAGGAGATCCCACGTTCCGCGACCTGCTGGGCCGCGTGCGGGCCACCGACCTGGCCGCGTACGCCCACCAGGACCTGCCGTTCGAGAAGCTCGTCGAACGACTGGCGCCGGAGCGGTCGCTGTCGCGGCACCCGCTGTTCCAGGTGATGCTGGCGTTCCAGAACTCCGTGTCCGGCGACCTCGACCTGCCCGGCCTCGACGCGAGCCTGGAGACCATCGGCGTCGGCATCGCGAAGTTCGACCTGCACCTCAGCCTGGCCGAACGCGTCACGTCCGACGGGTCGCCCGCCGGCGTCGACTGCGCGCTGGAGTACCGCACCGACCTGTTCGACCTGGCCACGGTCGAGGCGCTGGCGGACAAGCTGGTCCGGCTGCTGAAGCTCGCCGCGCAGACACCGGACCGTCCACTGCGGACGTTCGACCTGCTGCGCACCGAGCAGGCCGAGCTGCTCGCCGCCGGACGTGGTGACGTGCGGAAGGTTCCGAAGGTCACCGTGCCGAAGCTGTTCGAGTCCCAGGTGTTCCGCACCCCGGACGCGATCGCCGTGACGTTCCAGGGCACCAAGCTGACCTACGAGGAGCTGAACGAGCGCGCGAACCGGTTGGCGCACCTGCTGATCGGCCGCGGCGCCGGGCCGGAGTCCGTGGTGGCGCTGGCGTTGCCGAGGTCGGCGGACCTGATCGTGGCGTTGATCGCGGTGCTCAAGACCGGTGCCGCGTACCTGCCGATCGACGTCGAGTACCCGGCCGACCGCGTCGAGTACATGCTCGCGGATGCCAAGCCACAGGTCGTGATCACGCCGGAACTACTGCGGGACAGCACTCTCGCCGACGAACCCGACCACAACCCGGCCGACTTCTGCCGCACGGCACGGCTGCACCGCGAGCACCCGGCGTACCTGGTCTACACGTCTGGGTCGACCGGCAAGCCGAAGGCCGTGGTGATGCCGACGTCCGGGCTCGCGAACCTGCTGACCTGGCACGCGAGCCGGTTCCCCGGTGGCGTCGGGACCACGACCGCCCAGTTCACCGCCATCGGGTTCGACTTCTCGGTGCAGGAGATCCTGTCCGCGCTGGTGTCCGGCCGCACGCTCGCCGTGCCGTCCGAGGAAGTCCGGCGCAGCGCAGAGGAACTCGTGAAGTGGCTGGCGGCCAACGAGGTCAACGAGCTGTTCGCGCCGAACCTGGTGATCGAGTCGCTGTGCGAGGCGGCGGGGGAGATGCGGGCCGAGCTGCCCGCGCTCACCGACGTGCTGCAGGGCGGCGAGGCGCTGACGCTGAGCCACCGGGTGCGCGAGTTCTTCGCGAGGCCGGGACGCAGGCTGCACAACGTCTACGGTCCCGCCGAGACGCACGCGGTCACCACCAGCACGCTGCCGGACGACCCGGCGGACTGGCCGGCGTCGTCGTCGATCGACGGCACGATCTCCAACACCCGCGTCTACGTGCTGGACGACCAGCTGCGGCTCGTGTCGCCCGGCGTGGCGGGGGAGCTGTACCTCGCGGGCAACGGTGTGGCGCGCGGGTACTTCGGCAAGCACGCGCTGACGGCGTCGCGGTTCGTCGCGGACCCGTTCGGCCCGGCCGGATCCCGCATGTACCGCACCGGTGACCTGGTGCGCTGGCGTTCCGACGGGACGCTTGAGTTCCTCGGCCGTGCCGACGACCAGGTGAAGGTGCGCGGGTTCCGGATCGAGCTGGGCGAGGTCGAGGCGGCACTGACCGCGCAGCCCGGTGTTCTGAAGGCGGCTGTGATCGTCCGTGACTCCGTGCTGGTCGCGTACGTGGTCGGCGAGGTGGACCGTGCCGCGGTCGCGCGGGCGTTGCCGGACTTCATGGTGCCGTCCGCGTACGTGACGCTCGACGAGTTCCCGTTGACGCCCAACGGGAAGCTCGACCGGAAGGCACTGCCTTCGCCGGAGGCCCGTGCGTCGCGTGCTCCGCGCACCCCGGTCGAGGAGATCATGTGCGGCCTGTTCGCCGAGGTGCTCGGCGTGGCCGTCGCGGGCGTGGACGACGGGTTCTTCGAGCTGGGCGGGCATTCGCTGCTCGCGACGCGGCTGGTCAGCAAGGTTCGCTCGGTGCTGGGTGCCGAGATGACCGTGCGGGACCTGTTCGAGTCGCCGACCCCTGCCGGGCTGGCCGCGACGATCTCGTTGAGCGGTGAGGCCAGGCCCGCGCTGGTCCGTTACGACCGGAGCCGGGACGTGCCGTTGTCGTTCGCCCAGCAGCGGTTGTGGTTCCTGCACCGGCTGGAGGGGCCGAGCCCGACGTACAACCTGCCGTTCGCGTTGCGGCTCAGCGGTGAGCTCGACGTGGAGGCGTTGCGGGCGGCGGTTCGTGACGTCGTGACGCGGCACGACTCGTTGCGGACGATCTTCCCGGACCAGACAGGCCGATCCTGCCGGGTGCTCGACGAGGTGCCGTCGCTGGACGTCGTCGCGTCCACCGACATCGCGGCGGATCTCGCCGAAGCCGTGCGGTACGGGTTCGACCTCGCGACCGAGCTGCCGATTCGCGTGACGTTGTTCGAGGTCTCGGACGATGAGCACGTGCTGTGCCTGTTGCTGCACCACATCGCGGGTGACGGCTGGTCGCTGGCGCCGCTCATGGGTGATCTCGTGACGGCGTACACCGCGCGATGTGAGGGTAGGGCTCCACAGTGGACCGAGCTGCCGGTGCAGTACGCGGACTACACGCTGTGGCAGCGCGAACTGCTCGGTTCCGAGGACGACCCGCGCAGCCTGGTGTCGCGGCAGATCGAGTTCTGGCGCGGCGCTCTGGCCGGGCTGCCGGACGAGCTGGTGCTGCCGGTGGACCGGCCTCGGCCGGCGATCGGCGGCGCGGACGGCGACACCGTGCTGTTCCAGCTCGACGGCGACCTGCACCGAGGGCTTGTCGAGCTGGCGCGTGCGGAGGGTGCGAGTCTGTTCATGGTGCTGCAGGCCGCGCTGGCGGTGCTGCTGATCAGGATGGGCGCGGGAACGGACATCCCGATCGGGTCGCCGATCGCCGGTCGCACCGATGAGGCTTTGGACGACCTGGTCGGGTTCTTCGTCAACACGTTGGTGCTGCGGACCGATACCTCCGGCGACCCGACGTTCCGCGAGCTGCTGGACCGGGTGCGGACGTCTAACCTCGCCGCTTACGCGCACCAGGACCTGCCGTTCGAGCGGTTGGTCGAGGCTCTCAACCCCGAGCGGTCGTTGTCGCGGCAGCCGTTGTTCCAGGTGCTGCTGGCGTTGCAGAACACCCCTGAGGCGGCGCTGGAACTGCCGGGGTTGGAGGCGCGCGTCGAGCCGTTCGGGATCGGGGTCGCGAAGTTCGACCTGACGGTGAACCTGACCGAGCGCCCGGACGGGGTCGACGCGGTGATCGAGTACCGCACGGACCTGTTCGACCGCGGCACGGTCGAGGCGCTGACCGAGCGTCTGGTCACGGTGCTGCGAGCCGGGGTGTCCACTCCGGACGCTCCGATCGGCTCGGTCGACGTGCGCACCTCGGCTGAGCGGGCGATGGTCGTCTTCGCCGAAGAGCCCGCGTACGACGGCACGATCGCGGAGCGGTTCGCCGAGCAGGTGACCCGGACTCCGGACGCCGTCGCGGTGTCGGGGGACGGTGTCTCGCTGACCTACCGCGAGCTGGACGAGCGGTCGAACCGGCTGGCGAACAAGCTGGTCGAGCTGGGTGTCCGAACGGAAGACGCGGTCGGCGTGCTGCTCGAACGGTCGCCCGAGGTCGTGGTCGCGACGCTCGCGATCGTCAAGGCCGGTGGCGTGTACGTGCCGCTGCACCACGGTTTCCCGGCCGATCGCATGCGACTCGTGCTGCGCGAGACCGGCGCTCAGCTGCTGGTGACCGACCGCGAGACCGACTTGGGCTGTGTCGAGGTCTCGGTCAGTCAGTTGCTGGCTTCGGCTGAGGATCCCGGTGTGCGCGGGCATGCCGAGCAGCTCGCGTACGTCATGTACACCTCGGGTTCGACCGGTACGCCCAAGGGCATCGGGATCACCCACCGCGACGTGCTCAGCCTGGCGTTCGACCCGTGCTGGCGCTCGGGGCCGGGGGAGCGGGTGCTGATGCACTCGCCGCACGCGTTCGACATCTCGACCTACGAGCTGTGGGTGCCGCTGCTCACCGGCGCGCAGATCGTCGTGGCACCGCCCGGTGATCTCGACGTGATCGCGCTGCGGCAGGCCATCACGGGGGTCACCTGCGTGATGCTGACCGCCGGTCTGTTCGGGCTGCTGGCCGACCTCGCGCCGGACTGCTTCGTCGGCGTCCGCGAGGTGTGGACGGGCGGCGACGTCGTGTCCGCGACCGCGATCAAGCGGGTGCTGGACGTGTGTCCGTGCACGGTGGTGCAACACCTCTACGGGCCGACCGAGACGACGCTGGGTGTCACTCACCTGACCTTGACCGCGTCGAAGCCGGTGCCACCGACCGTCCCCATTGGACGCCCGTTGCGCGGTGTTCGTGCCTACGTGCTGGACTCCCAGCTGGCTCCGGTGCCCACCGGGGTGGCGGGTGAGCTGTACATCGCGGGTGCTGGGCTGGCCCGTGGCTATCTCGGGCGGGTGGCGCTGACCGCGGAACGGTTCGTCGCCGACCCGTTTGGCCCGGCTGGATCCCGGATGTACCGCACCGGTGACGTGGCGCGGTGGCGGTCGGACGGCACGCTGGAGTTCGCCGGCCGCGCCGACGACCAGGTCAAGGTCCGCGGGTTCCGGGTGGAGCTGGGCGAGGTCGAGACGGCGATCGCCGCGCACCCGGACGTGACCCGTGCGGCCGTGGTCAGGGTCGACGACCGGCTGGTCGGCTACCTGGTGGCCGGGCAGGTGGATCTCGCGGAGCTGCGTCAGGACCTGGCCCGCACGCTGCCCGACTACATGATCCCGTCGGCGTTGCTCGTGCTCGACCGGTTGCCGCTGACCCCCAACGGAAAGCTCGACAGGGCCGCGCTGCCCGCACCGGACTGGGCGGCCGCCCAGTCCGCCGACGCCCCGCTCACGCCACAGGAAGAGGTGCTGGCGGGACTGTTCGCGGAAGCTCTGGGACTTCCCGGGGTCGGCCGGACGGACAGCTTCTTCGACCTCGGCGGGCATTCGTTGCTGGTCGCTCGGCTGGCCGCACGGATCACCGCCGTGCTCGGTGTGACCGTCGGCATCCGCGACCTGTTCGAGGCGCCGACCGTGGCGAGTCTGGCGGAACGGCTGGAGGTCGGCACCGAGCACGACTCGCTCGACGTGCTGCTTCCGTTGCGCTCCGGTGGTGACGGCGCCCCGCTGTTCTGCGTCCACCCCGCCGGCGGCATCGGCTGGATCTACTCCGGGCTGCTGCGGCACCTCTACCGGCCGCTGTACGCGGTGCAGGCCAGGGGACTCGGTCAGCCGGACCCGTTGCCGTCGTCGATCGAGGAGATGGCCGCGGACTACGTCGAGCAGATCCGCAAGACGCAGCCGCAGGGCCCGTACCACCTGCTCGGCTGGTCGTTCGGCGGCATGGTCGCGCAGGCGGTGGCGACCAGGCTGCGTGACCAGGGTGACGAGGTCGCGCAGCTCGTCGTGCTGGACGCGTTCCCGTCGACCTGGGAGGAGGGCCACGAGCTCGGCGAGCAGGACATCCTGTGGTTGCTGCTGAACGCAGTCAACGTCCGGGCCGACGACCGGCCGTTGACCAGGGAGACCGTGCGCGAGGTGTTGCGCTCCGAGGGAAGTGCTTTGGCGAGCCTCGACGAGCAGCACATCGACGCGATGCTCGAGGTGTTCCTCAACAACAGCAAGCTGATGCAGCGCTTCGAGCCCGGACTCTTCGACGGTGACCTGCTCGTTTTCACCGCGGCGCAAGGCCGTTCCGAGTCCTCGCCGACGGCGGACGCCTGGCAGCCCTACGTCACCGGACGCATCAGCGACCACTTCGTCGACGCCGACCACGGCGGCATGACGCGACCCGACGCGCTGGCCGAGGTGGCCCGCGTGCTCAACGAAAGGCACTGATCATGACGAACCCGTTCGAGAACGACGACCTCCGGTTCCTCGTGCTGGTCAACGAGGAGGGCCAGCACTCGCTGTGGCCCGCGTTCGCCGAGGTGCCCGCCGGCTGGCGCGTCGCGTTCGGCGAGGACAGCAGGCAGGCGTGTCTTCAGCACGTCGAGGAGAACTGGACCGACCTGCGCCCGAAGAGCCTGGTGGAGGCCACCCGTGACTGACACCGCGGTGGTGGACGACTACTTCACGCTGGTCGACGACAGCTGCGTGGCGGTCTTGCCGCACGTGCTGCGGATCGCGGCCGAGCTGAAGATCGCCGACCACCTGCCGGCTTCGGCTGCCGCGCTGGCGTCCATTGTGGATGCGGACACCGATGCGGTGCACCGGTTGCTGCGGGCGCTGGCCAGTGTGGGGCTGCTCGCCGAGTCCGGTGGGACGTTCGCGCTGACCGAGCGCGGGCAGCGGCTGACCACGTCGTGGGCGTCGCTGGTGAACATGGACTCGCAGCTCGCGTGGATCCGGGCGACCGACACGATCCGCTCCGGCCGTTCGTCGTTCGACCAGGCGCACCGCGGGGAGTTCTTCTCGCACAAGGACGACGACCTCGAAGCGAACCGGATGTTCCTGCGCCGCATGCGGGAACGCGCGAGCCGCTCGTACCCGGAGTTCGCCGCTGCCGTCGACTGGACGCCGTGCTCGGTCGTGATGGACATCGGCGGCGGGGACGGGTACCTGATCGAGACGGTGCTCTCGCATGCCGCTCACGTCAGCGGAGTGCTGTTCGACCGGCCTGCCACCGTCGACGTGGTGGAGGAAGCAGGTCTGCCCGCACGGCTGCGGTGTGAGCGCGGCGACTTCTTCGAGAAGGTGGCCGCCGGTGCCGACACGCACCTGATGTGCAGCGTTCTGCACGACTGGACCGACTCGCAGTGCACGGAGATCCTGCGCCACAGCAAGGAAGCTCTGGAGCCGGGTGGCCGGCTGCACATCGTGGAGATGATCGTTCCCGACGGCGACGAGTTCCACCCGAGCAAGTGGAGCGATGTCGGGATGATGGTGCTCACCGGTGGCAAAGAACGCACTCTCGCGGAGTTCTCTTCGCTGCTCGAGGCTTCCGGTTACGCGCTGCAGTCCGTCCGCGCGATTCCCGGCTCGTACTTCTCTGTCATCACAGCTGTTTGAGGGTTTTGAAGGGGGCAATCTCAATGCAGTACAACGACCTGACAATGGGCCACGTCGAGTTCTACGTGGCGGACATAGCTGTACCGCTGGCCGAGCTGGTGGACGGTTACGGCTTCGAGGTGCTCGGTTCCTACCGCGCCGAGAGCCACACGTCCACCGCGGTCGGCCAGGGCGACATCGTCTTCGTGCTGACCCAGCCGCACGACGACGACCACCCGGCGAGCCTTTACGTCGCGCGCCACGGTGACGGTGTCGCGAACATCGTCCTGCGCACGTCCGACGCCCGCGCCGCGTTCACCGCCGCGGTGACCTCCGGAGCTCATCCCGTTGTCGCGCCGAAGGAGTCCGTCGGCGTCGTCTCGGCCGTGATCGGCGCGTTCGGCGACGTCGTGCACACCCTGCTGCAGGCTCCCGAGAACTTCATCCCGGGCTTCGGCACGCTGCCCTCGCCCGCCCCGCGTGAGGACGGCCTGCTGGCGCTGGACCACTTCGCGGTGTGCCTGGACGCGGGAGACCTCGCCGGCGCCGTCGAGTTCTACGAGTCGGCGCTCGGTTTCTCGGCGATCTTCGAGGAACGCATCGCCGTCGGTGACCAGGCCATGAACTCCAAAGCCGTGCAGAGCGCGTCCGGCACCGTCACGTTCACGCTGATCGAGCCCGACACGTCCGCGAAGCCCGGCCAGATCGACGACTTCCTGAAGGACCACGGCGGCGCCGGCGTGCAGCACGTCGCCTTCACGTCCACGAACATCGTGCGCGCGGTCGGTCAGCTCAACCGGCGCGGCGTGCGGTTCCTCGACCCGCCCAAGACCTACTACCGCATGCTGTCCGACCGCCTGGAGCTGGTCCGTCACAAGGCCGAGGACCTGGAGCCGCTCGGAATCCTGGTCGACGCCGACCACGACGGCCACCTGTTCCAGATCTTCACCCGCTCCACCCACTCGCGCCGCACGCTGTTCTTCGAGGTGATCGAACGCCTGCACGCGCAGACCTTCGGCAGCGGCAACGTCCAGGCGCTCTACCAGGCCGTCGAGATGGAGCGCATCACCGCGCAGGAGTCGCTGTGAACCTGTTCCCCGCCCTGGAGGACTCGGCGCTGACGTCGATGAACCTCCTCAACGAGGTAGCCGAACGCCACCCGGCCGCGATCTCCTTCGCGGCCGGGCGGCCGACGGAGGAGCACTTCTCCTACGCCGACATCGGTCGCTACCTGGACGCGTACCGCACGTACCTGATGCAGGACAAGGGGTACACCGACGCGCAGGTGAACCGCGAGCTGATGCAGTACGGCCGCACCGCCGGGGTGATCAACGACCTGGTGGCGCGCAACCTGCTGGTGGACGAGGGAATCACCGCCTCCCCGTCGTCGATCGTCGTGACGGTCGGCTGCCAGGAGGCGATGTTCCTGGTACTGCGTGCTTTGCGCGCTTCTTCGTCCGACGTGGTGCTGGCGGTGTCGCCCACCTACGTCGGGCTGACCGGTGCCGCACGGCTGGTGGACATGCCGGTGCTGCCCGTGCGCTCCGGTCCGGCCGGCGTCGACCTGGAGGATTTCGTCGCACAGGTCCGGCGCGCGCGGGCGGCCGGATTGCGCCCGCGCGCCTTGTACCTGGTGCCGGAGTTCGCGAACCCGTCCGGCGTCAGCCTTTCGCTCGAGACCAGGCAGCGCTTGCTGGCGCTGGCCGAGTCCGAGGACGTCCTGCTGCTGGAGGACAACCCGTACGGCCTGTTCCAACGCGGTTTCGCCACGCGCCCGCCGACGTTGAAGGCCTTGGACACCTCTGCCCGCGTCATCTACCTGGGCTCGTTCGCGAAGACCGCGGTTCCCGGTGCGCGGGTCGGCTATGTCGTCGCGGACCAGCAGGCGGGGTCCGGTGTGCTGGCTCTTGAACTGGCCAAGCTCAAGAGCATGCTCACGGTGAACACCTCACCGATCGCCCAGGCCGTGGTCGGCGGCAAGCTGCTGGAACACGGCTGCAGCCTGGTCTCGGCCAACGTCCGCGAGGCCACCATCTACCGCCGCAACATGTCCTTGCTGCTGAACGGGCTTGCCTCGCGGTTTCCGTCGTTGTCGTGGACGGTGCCGTCCGGCGGTTTCTTCGTGGTGGTCTCGGTGGACTTCCGGGCGGACGACTCGATGCTCGCCTACTCCGCGGAACACTTCGGCGTGCTGTGGACCCCGATGCACCACTTCTACGGCGGCAACGGCGGGTACGGGCAGCTGCGGCTGTCGTGCTCGGCCGTGACCGCCGACCAGATCCCCGAAGGCCTGGACCGGTTGGCGGGCTTGGTGTCCGAGCTCAGACGAGCGGCGTGAGAGGCCGGCTGCCCAGGCCGGCCTCGAACGCGTAGATCACCGCGTGCACCCGGTTGCGGAGTTTGAGCTTGCCCAGCAGGTTCTGCACGTGGGACTTGACGGTGTGCTCGGACAGCGTGAGCGCCAGCGCGATCTCCGCGTTGCTCAGGCCGCGGGCGATCAACGACAGCACCTCGCACTCGCGCTGCGTGAGCCCGTCCTTGACCGCGACCGACATGTCGTCGCCGCCCGTGGAGCCGCTGATCATCACGTAGCCGGCCGCTGCCATGCGCACGGCCGCCACCAACTGCTCCGGGGTCGCTGACAGGGGCAACGCTCCGCAGACGCCGTCGTCCAGACGAGGTGCCTGACCTGCTCCCACCGTCAACACCTTGGTGGTGCACCGGGATTGGCGTACGGCGGTGAGGGTGGTTTCCAGCTCGGCGTCGCCTTCGCGGACTCCGTGCAGCAGCAGGACGTCCGGCCAGTGGCGGCTGATGGCGCGCTGCACGGCCGGTCCCGGCTCGCAGTCGCCGGCCACCGCGATGTCCAGGTGGGTGCTGAGCACCGCGGAGATGCCGCGCCTGGCGAGCACGTCCGGGCCTGCGACCAGCACTTTCGCCACGTCGGCCTGGGGCTCCTCGTGGCTGGGAAGGGATCGCAGGACAGGACGGTGGAACTCCAGCGGTTCGACTTCCTCGATCACCTGTCGCCTCATCCGCTCCCCCTCTGCACACCGTTGCGGCAGCGCCAACATAACGGCGGGGACGGGTCCGGCCCGGATTTCTCGAGCGGGCTTCGAGCAGTCGGCGAGCAGGGAGGAACCTCCCAGCGACGTCGGGGCACGGGGTGACGTCGCTGGGAGAGCCAGTGGGAATTACAGGGCGGGAACTACGGGGCCATGGTGAACCCGCGGCCGTTCTTGCGGCCCAGCCACCCGGCGGCGACCATCGCCTCCAGAACCGGCGAAGGCGCGTGCTCCTCGGTGCCGAACGTGTCGTACAGCCGTCGCTGGATGGCCAGCGACACGTCCAGGCCGATGGTGTCGAGCAGCTTGAAAGGCCCCATCGGGTACCCGAAGGCCTGCTCGACCCCGGCATCCACCTCGGCGACGGACACATCGCCGCGGTCGAGCAGGCCGATCGCCCGGCTGAGGTAGGGGAAGAGCAGGAAGTTGACGATGAAGCCCGCCCGGTCGTGGCAGTCGACGGACGTCTTGCCCGTCTGAGCGCAGAACGCGCGGGCGATCTCGGCGGCCTGGGCGCCGGTGCTGTCGGTCAGGGCGAGCTCGACCAGTTTCATGGCGGGTGCGGGGTTGAAGAAGTGCAGGCCCACCACCGATTCCGGCCGGGAGGTGGCCGAGGCGCAGACCGCCACGGGCAGGCTCGACGTGGTGGTGGCCAGGACCGCGCCGGGCTTGCACACCCGGTCCAGCGACCCGAAAACAGCGCGCTTCACGGCGGCGTTCTCGGCCACCGCTTCGATGACGAGATCGCAGTCGCTCACCAGTTCGACGGAGTCGACCGCCGTGAGCCGGTCGAGTGCGGCCTGTTTCGTCTCGACGCTGATCCGCCCACGACGCACGGACTTGGTCAGCGACGCCTGCACGGCGTCCAGGGCACGGGAGGCCTTCACCGGGTCACGAGCCACCAGCACGGTGTCCATGCCCGCGGCGGCCGCCACCTCGGCGATTCCGCACGCCATGGTCCCGGCGCCGACCACACCGACCCGGCGCACCTGGTGATCGACCGCGTCAACAGACGCACCCGTGTCCGCGGGGAACCGAAGGCCTGACGCGGCCAGTTCGCGGATCAGACCGGTGGGGTGGAAGGACTTGTCGCCGGTGCGGTCCATCAGGTCGATCAGCACGTCGTGTGCGGTGTCGAGGCCGATGAGGTCGAGCAGCTCCAAGGGACCGACGGGCAGCCCGCAGCCCAGGCGCATGGCCGTGTCGATGTCCGACCGGGAGGCGTACCCCTCCTCCAGCAACGCGGCTGCCCGGTTGAGGTAGCTGAACACCAGCTCACGAGCAGCGGACGCGACGCCGGCACCGAGGGAGATCGGGGAAAGCCCCAGCGACTCCACCAACGCGGAAGCGCGTGCAGCGGAAGAAGCGGACGTCATCGGGGTGAGCAGCAGCTCGGCGCCACCACCGGCGGGCGGTGGCAACGGCAGACGCAGGCCGGCCACGTGCGACGGGCGGCCGGACACCGCGGCCAGGTGCTCGACGGACGAGGTGAAGACGACCGTCACCAGCAGAGTCGACAGTGGACAGACGGCGTCCAGTCGTTGCAGCAGCGCGGCTTTCTCGTGCCGGACGTCGGGCGTCATGTCCAGCACGACGTCGGCGCGCGCCAACGCGTCCAGGTCCGAGGTCTCGATCACCTCGAACGACGACGAGGGCAACGCTTCCAGGACCCACGAGCCGGTGCTGCCCAGCACGCCGATGACTGTTCGCCGTTCCTCCATGGTGCTTCCCCCTGGTAGCTGTGTCAGCTCGCCTGCTCCGCGAAACGGGTGATCGCGGGCAGCAGGCGAGCGCGTGTCTCGTGGTCCTCGACCCCGAGACCGGGATCAGGCGCCAGGCACAGCACACCGACCTTGCCGGTGTGCTCGTTGCGGTGAACCGCGGCGGTGGCCGCGCCCGCGTCGTCCAGACCGACCACTGTGGACAGGGTCGGGTGGACGAGTCCCTTGCAGATCAGGCGGTTCGATTCCCAGGCCTCGCGGTAGTTGGCGAAGTGGGTGCCGATGATCCGCTTGAGGTTCATCCACAGGTAGCGGTTGTCGTACTCGTGCTGGTAGCCCGAGGTGGACGCGCAGGTGACGATCGTGCCGCCCTTGCGCGCCACGAAGACGGACGCGCCGAACGTCGAACGGCCGGGGTGCTCCAGGACGATGTCGGGGTCCTCGCCGCCGGTCAGCTCGCGGATCCGGGCACCGAAGCGCTTCCACTCCGCGGGGTTCTGCTGGTCGCCGTCCCAGAACTCGTAGTTCTCCTCGGCGCGGTTGATAACCAACGAGGCGCCCATGTCACGGACGAGGCGAGCCTTCTCGGCGTTCGACACGACGCAGACCGGGATCGCGCCACCGTTCAGAGCGAGCTGGGTGGCGTACGAGCCGAGACCGCCACCGGCGCCCCAGATCAGGACGACGTCGCCCTGCTTCATGCCGGCACCGTTGCGGGACACCAGCTGCCGGTACGCCGTGGAGTTCACCAGGCCCGAGCAGGCGGCCTCCTCCCACGTGAGGTGGCGCGGTTTGGGCATGAGCTGGTTGGCCTTGACGACCGCGAACTGGGCGAGGCCGCCGAAGTTCGTCTCGTAGCCCCAGATCCGCTGCTCGGGGTCGAGCATCGTGTCGGAGTGGCCGTCGGGCGACTCGAGCTCGACGGACAGGCAGTGGGCCACGACCTTGTCGCCCGGCTTCCACTTGGTGACACCGGGGCCGGTGCGCAGGACCACGCCGGAGAGGTCCGAGCCCAGCACGTGGTACGGCTGGTCGTGGCGGGCCGCCCACTCGCTGGTGCGGCCGTAGCGCTTGAGGAACTGGAACGTCGAGACGGGCTCGAACAGCGCGCTCCAGACCGTGTTGAAGTTGATCGCGCTCGCGGCGACGGCCACGAGGGCCTCGCCGGGGCCGAGTTCCGGCGTCGGCACGTCCTCGACGTGCAGCGACTTCGAGGGGTCCTTGTCACGGCTCGCCATGCCCTCGAACATCGAGACCTCGTCCTCGCGCACGAGGCAACCGCGGTAGTGGTCGGGGACGGCGAGCGCGGCGAAGTCCTCGCGGCTCGCGTCATCGGAGAGGATTGCGTCGACAATCTGCTGCACGATTCAATGGTAACGACCGAACAATTCCTGGAGGACCCCTAACAGCTGGTCAGACCCTTAAGGGGGTCGATACACAGGGGTGTCCAGCGGAATTTGCGCCGCATAGCCTTCCTGCGGACATATATCCGCGTACGGTCAGGAGGACCCTTGATGGTCGCCGACGAATCCTGCCATTGTGGCTGCGCACTCGCCACCTGGGCGGAGGGCGATATCCGGAATCCGGTCGGCATCATCGGGTGCGGCAGTCATCTGCCCCCGCGCGTGGTGTCGAACGAGGAGGTGGCCGCCGCCGCCGGGGTGACGGCGAGCTGGATCGAGGAACGCACCGGCATCCGCAGCAGACGGTTCGCGCACGAAGACCTCGCCGCGTCGGACCTCGCGGCGATCGCGTGTGAGGAGGCGCTGGAGGACGCCGGCATCAGCGCGTCCGACGTGTCGGTCATCGTCGTCGCGACGTCGACGCCCGACTCGCCGCAGCCGCCGACGGCCTGCGTGCTGCAGCACCGCATCGGCGCGCACAGGGCGGCCGCGTTCGACGTCAACGCCGTGTGCAGCGGCTTTGTCTTCGCGCTGGACGTGGCGCGGCGCATGGTCGACAGCGGCGGCTTCGCGCTCGTCGTCGGCGTCGACCTGTACTCGCGCATCATCGACCCGGCCGACCGGCGCACGGCCGTGCTGTTCGGGGACGGCGCGGGCGCGGTGGTGCTCGGACCGTCGGCCACCGGCTCGATCCACGGCGTGCGGCTGGCGAGCTTCGGCGCGCACCAGGACCTCATCCGGGTGCCCGCGGGCGGCAGCCGCATCCCGCCGTCGAAGGAGTCGCTGCTCTCGGGCGAGCACTACTTCCAGATGAACGGCAGGGCGGTCCGGGAATTCGTGAAACAAGAAGTTCCGCCCGCCGTCCAGGATTTCATCGGACATCTTCCGGTGAACGCCGCGGCGGTCAAGCACTTCATTCCGCACCAGGCGAACCAGGTCATGCTCCGCGAGCTGGTGACGGAACTCGGGCTGCCGAACGTGCGAATGCACGAAACGGTCGCCGAGTTCGGCAACACCGGTGCCGCGTCCATTCCCGTGACACTCGCTGCCGCGCGCAACGAGATCCAGCGGGGCGACGACGTCCTGCTCACCGCGTTCGGCGGGGGAATGGCGATGGGTCTCGCGCTGGTCCGCTGGTGACACAGACGAAAGCGGGCCGCCGATCCACGAGATCGGCGGCCCGCTTTCCCTTGCGGTTACGGACGAGCGGCAGGCGCGGCGGGAGCAGCGGCCGGAGCCGCCGGAGCGACCGCGGCCGGAGGCTTGCCGGGCAGCCACCGCAGCGCGACGAACGCGGCTCCGAGCGAGAACACCGCGCAGATCAGCATCGTCGCCTGCATACCGGACAGGTAGGCGTTGATCGCGTCGGCCTTCAGCCCCGCGAACGACGCCGCGTCGCCACCGGCGTGAGCGATCGCCCGCAGCGTCCCGCCGAGCGAACCCGCCGCGGCGTCACGAGAACTCTCGGGCAGAACGTCCACAGAGGACCCGATCGACGTCCGGTAGACGACACCGAGCACACTGCCGACGATCGCGACACCGAGCGCGCCCGCGACCTGGCGCACCGTGCCCGACACCGCCTGGCCGGCGCCCGCCTTCACCGGCGGCACGACGGACATCAGCGCCGCCGTGGCGGGAGCGGTGATGCAGCCCCAGCCGAGACCGTAGACGAGCTGCGCCAGCGCGAGCACCCAGATGCTCGTGTCGGCGCCGACCACGCTGAACCCGAAGAACGCCACCGCCATCGCCAGCGAACCGCCGATGACGACCGCGCGAGGACCGAACTTCATCGCGAGCTTCGGGCTGCGCGTCGACATGACCACCGTGCCGACACCCATGGGCAGCATCAGCAGACCCGCCGTGCGCGGCGAGAACCCGTGCACCGCCTGGAAGTACAGCGACGTGATGAACAGCGCGCCGATCATCGCGAAGAACGCCAGCGAGATCGCGACCGTGCCCGCGGAGAACTTGGTCTCCTTGAGCAGCTTCACGTCCAGCGCGGGAGTCGCGATCCGGCGTTCCACGACGACGAGCAGCGCGATGAGCACGACACCCGCGACGAGCGAGCCGACCACGGGCAGCGCGAGCCAGTCGTTGCGCTCACCACCGGTCACGATGCCGTACACCAGCGCGCCCACGGCGAGGATCGACAGCACCACGCCGGCCGGGTCGAACTTGGTGTTCGCGGGGTTGCGGGACTCCGGCACCAGCCACGCGATCAGCACGACGCCGATGATCACCAGCGGCACGTTGATCAGGAAGACGGAACCCCACCAGAACGACTGCAGCAGAAGGCCACCCGCGAGCGGACCGACGGCGATGGCGACACCGGCGGCACCCGCCCACGCGCCGATCGCCTTGGGACGCTCGGCCGGCGGGAACGCGTTGATCAGGATCGCCAGCGTCACGGTCGGGACGACCGCCGCGCCGACACCCATCACGGCACGCCACAGGATGAGCTCGCCGATGCCGCCGGAGTACGCGGCGAACAGCGACGCGGCACCGAAGATCACGATGCCCGCGAGCAGCGTCTTCTTGCGGCCGAACCGGTCCGCGCACACACCGCTCGTGAAGATGAACGCGGCGAACGAGATCAGGTAGGAGTCGAGCGCCCACTGCAGGCCCGCGGTGGACGCGTTGAGGTCGCGCTGAATGGTGTCCAGGGCGACGTTCAGAATGGTCAGGTCCATCACGACGACCAGACCAGTCAGTGCCAGGAGAATGAGAACGGCCTTGCGCCGTCCAGGGCTGAGTTCAGTGTTCGTCATAGCCTGTTCCTCGGCTGTTCGTGTGCTGGTCAGGTCGGTCATTCGGTCCACGGGAGGTCGTAGACGACCCCCGTGGAGAGCATGGTGGCCCGGCCTCCCGGGCTCATGCAGACGAGCGCTTCGGTGCCGTCCTCCACGGCGTGGAAGTGCCGGCTCGACCCGGCCGGCACGAGCAGCGCCTGGCCGGGACGAAGGATCGACGTCTCGCCGTCCACGGTGAAGGAGAACGCGCCTGACGTGGGCATCCACACCTGGTCGCGGTCTATCGAGTGCGGGGGCGGGGACTGCGGGGACTCCATCCGGATGCGCCACGTGCTCAAGTGCGAACTGCCCTGGCTCGGCGCCGCGAGCCCGAACATGGTGGCGATCGGGGTGGTGTGGGTACGGGCTGGGCTTTCGCTGACTATCTGCATGGACGGGCACTTCCTTCGGGTCGTTACGACAGTTAGTAAAGCGGGTTGACACAGGTGAGTCAAGCGTGTTTACTCGATCGAGTAAACCTGCCTGACACACGGAGTTGAAATGCGTCTTATCAGCGAGACCGAAGAGCGGACGACCCGGACGCCGGCCGGCCTGATGGCGGGTCTCGCCGCCCCCAGCCAGGGCAGCAACCAGATCAGCACGTGGCGTGTCGAGATGGCCGCCGACGTCGACTCGCCGCTGCACGTGATCACCGCCGACCAGATCTGGTCGATCACCGAGGGCACCTGGGAGTTCACCGTCGAGGGCGAGACGGTCAAGGCCACCGCGGGTCAGACCGTCGTGCTGGCGGCCGACGAGGCCCGGCAGTTCCGGGTCGTCAGCGGTCCGGGCGGCGCGATCGTCGCCATGCTGCCGACCGGTCAGGCCGGCGCTCCCGGCAACGACGCCCGCCAGTCCCTTCCCTGGGCTCAGTAAGTCCACTGCGGGGCCGCCGGTGAACGCTCCGGCGGCCTCTTCTTCTTCCACCGCCACGAACCGGGGGATCCCGCGATGTCCGAACAGCCCGAACTGCCCACGTTCCCGATGGAGCGCGGGAAGTGCCCGTTCGACCCGCCGCCGCAGTACGGCGAGCTGCGGGAGACCGAACCCGTGTCGCAGGCGACGCTGCGCAACGGTTCGACCGCGTGGCTGGTCACGAGCCACGAGCACGTGCGCCAGATCCTCGCCGACCCGCGCGTGAGCTCCGACCGTCAGCTGCCGGGCTGCCCGCGGCTGATCCCCGTGCCGCCGGCGATGATGAACCCGTCGATGCGCCCGCTCGTCGCGATGGACCCGCCGGAGCACACCGAGCACCGCCGGATGGTCACCGCCGAGTTCACCGTCAAGCGCATCCAGGGCATGCGTCCGCGCATCCAGGAGATCGTCGACGAGCACATCGACAAGATGCTCGCGGGCGGCGGGACGGCCGACCTGGTCGCCGCGCTCGCGCGGCCGGTGCCGTCGCTGGTGATCTGCGAGCTGCTCGGCGTTCCTTATGAGCTGCACCACGACTTCCACCGCATCAGCGAAGTGATCGTGCACGGCGACAGCACGCCGCCGATGATCGGCGCCGCGATCATGGAGCTGCGCAAGTTCCTCGGTGAGCTCATCGCCGTCAAGGAGCAGGACCCCGGTGAGGACCTGCTGAGCCGTCTCGTCGTGCGCTACCAGGAGACCGGCGAGTACGACCGCGAGCGCGTGATCAGCACCGCGCAGATCCTGCTCAACGCCGGGCACGAGACGACGACCAGCATGATCGGCCTCGGCACGCTCGCGCTGCTGGAGCACCCGGAGCAGCTCGCCGCGCTGCAGAACGACCCGTCGCTGATCCCCGGCGCCGTGGACGAACTGCTGCGCTACCTCAGCATCGCGGACATGGCGACGTTCCGGACCGCGACCGAGGACATCGAGATCGGCGGCAAGGTCATCCCCGCCGGCGAGGGCCTGATCGCACTGGGCGCCGCGGCGAACCGCGACAGCTCGGTGTTCCCCGACGCGGACACGCTGGACGTGCACCGCAACCCGCGCCAGCACGTGGCTTTCGGCTACGGCATCCACCAGTGCCTCGGGCAGAACCTCGGCCGCCTGGAGCTCGAGATCGTGTTCACCACGTTGCTGAGCAAGATCCCCGGCCTCAAGCTCGCCGCGCCGGTGGAGTCGCTGAAGTTCCGCAGCGACGGCCTGCTGTACGGCATCTACTCGTTGCCGGTGTCCTGGTGACGGAACGACTTGACGCGGGGCGGTGGACTTCCACCGCCCCGCTTCTCGATCAGGTGGCAGTGGCAGGGCTCGTGCGCTTCGAACGGGATGCGCGCGACCAGTGCCGCTGGGAGGACATGGCTTCCTCATACGCCCCCGATTCCGTGGTGCACATCAGCTGGTTCCACGGCAGCGGCGCCGAGTTCGTCGCGCGGTCGCGCGGCATCGCCGAGCGAGGCCTGACGGGACGGCATCGGCTGTGGCCCTCTTTGGTGCGGTGCAACGGAGATCGTGCGATCGCCGAGACCGACATGGCCGTGGAGCTGCGTCGTGTCGTCAGTGGCGTCGAGGTGGACAACACGGCGTACGCGCGGTTGTTGACGCGAGCACGGCGGACATCCGACGGCTGGCAGATCGTGCGGTTCGAGTCGATCTACCAGCGAGACACGCTCGTACCCGTCATTCCCGGTACAGCACCGGAAATCCGGCAGGAGGACCTGGCGAAGTACCGGTCCTCCTACCGGTTCCTGTCGTACCTGCTGGCGCTCGACGGTCAGGAGCTCGCCCAGGACCTGCCGGGAGACGACCGGCCCGAGCTCGTTCAGGCCGTGCGGGACGCGGCGCTGCAATGGCTCGCCGGCTGAGGTGCTCACAGCGCCGGAACCTTCGCGCTCGCCTCGATCGCCCTTGTTTCGATCATCTTGGCGAGATCCCTCCGGCTGCGCACGTCGAGCTTGCGGTAGATCCGCGTCAGGTGCTGCTCGACCGTGCTGACCGTGAGGTACAGCTTCGTGGCGATCTTGCGGTTGGTGTGGCCCTCGGTCACGAGCAGCGCGACCCGCTGCTCGGCGTCGGTGAGGCAGTCGAGCGGCGCCAGGCCGGCCAGGCCGGCTCCGGGAGTGGCCGGGGCGCGTCGTCGCGGAGGTTCGGAGGGCACGAGTTCTTCGGGCAGCGTCAGCAGTTCCGGTTCGACACCGCACAGCTGGGCCTGCCGATGCGCGCGATGAGCCAGCAGTTGGGCCTCACGCAGGTCGCCCGCCTCGTGGTGTGCCTTGCTCAACGCGGCCAGGGTGTGCGCGAGATCCACGCGGTCGCCGCACCCCTGCAGCACGCGCACGGACTCCCGCAGCAGGTCGAGCCGGCGTCGCCCGCTCGCCCGCACCGCCAGCAGCCGCAGTGCGACACCCCTGTCCCGCGGGCTTCCTGGCTCCGCGGGCTCGACCGCGCTGTGCAGCACCCGTTCCGCGGCTGCTTCGTCGCCGAGTTCGAGGTGCGCCTGGGCGATTCCGATCCGCCACGGCACGAGCGCCGGCACGTCCATCTTCCACGCGGCCATCAGCTCACCGCAGCGCTGGAAGTCGGCGAGAGCGCCGGCCGCGTTGCCGGTCGCGAGGTGGTACTGACCCCTGGCGCACAGGTAGTGCAGCCCGTACGTGGTGCGGAACATGCTGTCCGGCACGGGAACCGCGAGATACGTCGCCGCTTCCTCCAGCCTGCCCATCGCCGTCGTGGCCTGGACCATCGCGGCGAGCGGCACGCCGACCGCGACGCCCCAGCTCTTCGGCGCCACCAACGACAACGCGGCGTGCGCACGGCGTTGGGCGGCCACCGGATCACCGCGCCGCACGGAGATCACGGCCTTGGCGGCGGCGAACATCGCGTGCATGGTGGGGCGCTTGTGGTCCTGGGCCTGTCGCAGCAGCCGGTCGCACCAGCGTTCGGCGCTGTCGAGCCGGTCGGCGTAGATGAGCATGGCGACGGCGGACGCGGCGACAGGACTCGCGATGTCGCGCTGCGCAACGGTCTCCAGCACCCGTTCGATGAGGTCGACGGGGGCAGGAGCGCGCTCACCGGTCGCCAGCTCGGGGTAGGTGCACGAGAGCAACCAGCGCAGCGTGTCCTGTTCGTCGTCACCGCCGAGGGTGTCGATCACCTCGCCGGCCTCGTCGAGCTTGCCGTGCCACAGCAGGTAACCGATGGGGCTCAACGCGTCCATGCCCTTGATCTGGCCGTCGCGCAGCGCGTCGAGCAGGTGGGCGAGGTACTGGTGCACCGAACCGGGATCGACGTGCCACTTCGCCAGCGCGAGCGAGCTGATGAGCGTGGTGCGGTCGTCCGGCTCGGCCCGCAGGGCGTGGTGCAGGAACCGGATCGCGAGCTTGAGGTCGTTGTCCCGCAACGCTTGTGCGGCGGCCTCCTGAAGCTGGGCCGCCGCGCGGGGCACGGCGGTCGACTCGCCTTCGAGCAGGTGGCGCGCGATGTTGGACGCCGACGCGTTCGTCGTGTCGAGCAGCCGGGCGACGGCCACGTGCAACGACTTGCGCTCGTCGATCTGCATGCCGTCGATCACCGCGGACCGGATCTCGTCGTGCCGGAACCGGCCGTGGTGCACCAGACCGGCGTCGGTGAGCGTGGCGAGCACCGCGATGACGTCGGCGGCCGGGACGTCGAGCAGGTCGGCGAGCCGCTCGGCGGGCACGGCCTCGCCGACGACGGCCAGTGCGCGGGAGATGCTCGTGGCGATCGGGCCGCAGCGCGTGACGCAGGAGATCACGGCGTGGCGCAAGCCGTCGCCGTGGCGGACCGCCTCGATCAGCAACGGGTTTCCGCCCGTGCGAGAGAGCAGGTCGTCGGCGGCCTGGCGGCCCGCGAGCTCGGCGACACCCGCCGGCGTGAGGGTGCGGGTGACCAGGTGCTGGAGGTCGGTGGTCGTGGCGATCTCGGCGCGGAAAGCGGCGTAGCCGGCGGGAGTCTCGGCCGACTCGGTGAGAAGAAGCAGTACGCGCAACGACGAAAGCCTGCGAGCGAGGTACAGCAGGAAGCACAGGGAGGCGGGATCGGCGTGGTTGACGTCATCGATCTGGATCACGACGGGGCTGCACCCGGCGAGGTGGCGCACCATCGCCAGCAGGCCGTGCAGCACCTGGCGAGGCACGCCGGCGTCGCTCATCTCGGCGCTCAGCGCGCCGATCTCGAGCAGGTGGTGCAGCAGCTGGGTGCGTTCGCCGCAGAGCTCGATGCCGGTGAACAGCTGGCTCAGCACGCCGAAAGCGACGTTCTGCTCACCGCGCGAGGCGGTGGCACGCAGCAGCAAGGTGTCCGAAGAGCCCACCATCGCGCCCGCGGTCCGCAGCAGGGCCGTTTTGCCCGTTCCAGGAGGTCCGCTGATGAGCACCGTGCGGCCGTCGCTCATCAGCGATCTTGTGAATGCGTTCTCCAATTCGCCCAGTAAGTCTTCTCGCTCGACGAGGTTCATCGTGAATTAATTCCCCCCAATGCGTGCGGACGCGGCGGCTGCGTCCTTCTTCGCCCTAGGGCATTCGGCGTCGCTCCCCAGTGCCGTGCCGAATCCGAAGACTGTCAAGCGTGAGCGTAGCCACGAGGAGAGGAGGTGGTCGGGATGCTCAACCGATCACAAGTGCCGTTCTCAAGCGATCCACGTGTATCACCGTGTGTTACTGAAGATACACGCTGCGAAGCGTCTCACCACGAAGCGAGTAAAGCGCCTTGCCACAACTTGTGTCAGAATTGTCCGGTGCACCCCGACGACCCCCTTGCCCGCACCGAGCTGACCTTCGTTCTCGGCATGGCCTTCCAGCTCGTGGTGGCCGAGTTCGTCCGGCGTCTCGACGCCGAGGGCTACGCTGACCTGCGGCCCGCTCATGGAGCCGTGTTCCAGGCGTTGCGCGGTGGCGGTGCCACGAGCACGGAGCTCGCCGAACGTCTGGGCGTCACGAAACAGGCAGCCGGGCAGATGGTCGCGGATCTGGAGCAGCGCGGTTATCTCCGTCGCGTCGATCATCCGGACGGGGGACGGCGCCGGCTGGTCGTGCTGACGGGCAAGGCCGACGACCACATGGCCGTGGCCGGGCAGGTGCTCTACAAGCTGGAAAGCGAGCTGTCCGCGCGGCTCGGCGAGGAAAACCTCCTGCAGCTGCGTGCTGGATTGTCACAGCTCATCCGCGAACTCGCCGGAGCGGATCTTCCGCCATTGCGGCCCGCGTGGTGATCGAAACCCTTTAAGGGGCTTGGTCGCGCCTTTTCCAGGGGCACTCTAGGGGTGCCGCGGAACGGTGTCGCGAGGTCAGGATGTCCATGAATCGAGCACGGATTCATGGGGGAGTGACTCTTGCACACCTTGGACTGCGACAACAGCTTTCGGCTGATGGCCGTGCACGCCCATCCCGACGACGAGTCGAGCAAGGGCGCGGCCACCATGGCCAAGTACGCCGCGGACGGCGCGCAGGTGCTCGTGGTGACCTGCACCGGCGGCGAACAGGGCGACGTGCTGAACCCGGACATGCCGGAGTGCCACGACATGGGCTCCACGCGCCGGGCCGAGCTGGCGCGGGCGTGCGAACTGCTCGGTGTGCGCCACCAGATGCTCGGGTTCCGCGATTCCGGCATGGGCGAGCAGGCTCCCGGGTGCTTCGCCCGCCAGCCGCTCGACGTCGTGACAGCGCCGCTGGTGCGCGTGATGCGCGAGTTCCGGCCGCACGTGGTGCTGGCCTACGACAGCACCGGTGGCTACCCGCATCCGGATCACGTGATGTGCCACCGCGCCGCGGTCGAGGCGTTCGACGCGGCGGGTGACCCCGATCGTTTCCAGGCTCAGGGCGACGCGTGGTCGCCGAGCAAGCTCTACTTCCACGTCGGCCTGCACCCCGCGCGCCTGTCCGCGCTGCTGGACGCCGACCAGGATCGGCCGCCGTCGTGGGCCGGCGAGGTCGAGATGTTCGTCGCGCACGACCCGTGGACGGCTTTGCCCGTGACGACCCGCGTTCCGTGCGGCGAGCACTTCGTGACCAAAGAACACGCGCTGCGGGCCCACGAGAGCCAGATCGACCCGCGCGGCTTCTGGTTCGTCTTCCCGGCGGACGTGCAGCGCGCCGCGTGGCCGACCGAGGACTTCCACCTCGCCCGCACTCGGGTGCACACCGAACTTCCGGAGAACGACCTCTTCGCGGGCATCGCCGACACGGCCCCGCTGCGGCTCGTCGGCTGAAAGGGACGTACATGTCTGGAAACGACGCGATCGCCGTCATCGGGCTGGCGTGCCGTCTGCCTGGGGCGCCCGACGCGGGTTCGTTGTGGCAGCTGCTGGCTTCCGGCCGCTCCGCGCTGGTCGACGAGGCGCCGGGGCGGGCCGGTTCGGGCCGTGGTGGCTACCTGACCGGCCTCGACCTGTTCGACCACGACTTCTTCGGCATCTCCCCGCGTGAGGCGGCGGCGATGGACCCGCAGCAGCGTCTCGTGCTGGAGCTCAGCTGGGAGGCTCTGGAGTCCGCGGGCGTTCTGCCGTCTTCGTTGCGCGGCTCCGCGACCGGTGTGTTCGCGGGCTCCATCGCCGACGACTACGCGACTCTCGTGCGTGCGTCCGCGGATGCCGTTACGCAGCACAGCTTGACGGGCCTGCAGCGCGGCATCATCGCGAACCGGGTGTCGTACTTCCTCGGGCTGCGCGGGCCGAGCATGACCGTCGACACTGGACAGTCGTCTTCTCTTGTGGCCGTGCACCTCGCCTGCGAGAGCTTACGGATGGGCGAGTCGCATGTCGCGCTGGCCGCTGGTGTGCAGCTCAACCTGGCGCCTGCCAGCAAGGTCGTGGCCGACCGGTTCGGCGGGCTCTCTCCTGACGGCGAGTGTTTCACGTTCGACGCGCGGGCCAACGGGTACGTGCGCGGCGAGGGTGGCGCCGTTGTCGTTCTGAAGCGGTTGGAGGACGCGATTGCTTCCGGCGACCGCGTTTTGGCTGTGATCCGGGGCAGTGCCGTCAACAACGACGGTGGCGGTGACGGGCTCACCGCGCCTGAGCAGGCCGCGCAGGAAGCGGTGATCCGGCTGGCGCACTCGCGGGCCGGGACTTCGCCGTCCGACACGTGTTTTGTGGAGCTGCACGGGACCGGTACGCGGCTCGGTGACCCGGTCGAGGCAGGGGCGATCGGTGCGGTGATCGGTGCTGGGCGCACCGAACCGGTGCTGGTCGGTTCGGTGAAGACGAACATCGGTCACCTGGAGGGCGCGGCGGGCATCGCCGGCCTGGTCAAGGCCGTGTTGTCGATCAGCCACCGGCAGCTGCCCGCGAGCCTCAACCACGTGACGCCGAACCCGGCGATTCCGCTCGACTCGTTGGGCATCCGGGTCAACACGACGCTGAGCCCGTTGCCCGGCAAGGACTTCGTAGCAGGTGTCAGCGCGTTCGGCGTGGGCGGGACGAACTGCCATGTGGTGCTGTCGGACTTCGAGGCGCCTGCCCCGCAGGTCTCCGTCGAGCGTTCGGTGACTCCCTGGCTGATCTCCGGCCGCGACCCTCAGGCCGTGCGTGACCAGGCCGCTCGGCTCGTCGCGCACCTGGACGGGCAGTCCGCCGCCGCAGTGGGTCTGGCGCTGGCCACCCGCCGCACTCGGTTCGAACACCGCGCGGTTGTCGTCAACGGCACGGAAGAAGAGCTGCGAGTGTTGGCGGCCGGCGGTGCTTCAGCCGGGATCGTCGAGGGCAGCGGTTCGTGCGAGCGGGTCGCGTTCGTGTTCCCCGGCCAGGGTTCGCAGTGGGCAGGCATGGCCGTCGACCTGATGGACTCCTCGCCGGTCTTCGCGGAACGCATGCGCGAGTGCGACACCGCGATCCGGGCATTCGCGGACTTCTCGGTGATCGAGGTCCTGGACGACGCCGAGGCGCTGGACCGGATCGAGATCCTGCAGCCCGCGTTGTTCGCCGTCATGGTCTCGATGGCCGCGCTGTGGGAGTCCTACGGTGTCCGGCCTTCCGCTGTGGTCGGCAGCTCCCAGGGCGAGATCGCCGCCGCGCACGTCGCGGGCGTGCTGTCGCTGGAGGATGCCGCACGCGTTGTCGTGTTGCGCAGCAAGCTGTTCGCCGAGGAGCTGGTCGGCAACGGTGCCGTCGCCTCGGTGGCGCTGCCGCTCGACGAAGTTCGCGCTCGGTTGTCCGATGAGCTGAGCATCGCCGGCATCAACGGGCCGCGCTCGGTCACGGTCGCCGGACCGGTCGAGGAGCTGGAGTCCTTTGTGGATTCCTGCGTGCAGGACGGTCACCGGGCGCGGATGCTCGCGTCGACCGTGGCCTCGCACTGCGCCCAGGTCGAACCGCTGCGCGAGCAACTGCTGGCCCTGTTGGAGGTCACGCCCCGGCCGAGCCAGATCCCGTTCTACTCCACCGTGACCGGCACGGTGCTCGACGGTGAGCAGCTCGACGCCGGTTACTGGTTCCGCAACGCGCGTGAGCCCGTCGACTTCGTCGCCGCGGTCACCTCGCTGCTCGACGACGGGTACCAGGCGTTCGTCGAGGTCAGCGCGCATCCCGTGCTGGCCGCGGCGGTGCAGGAGATCGCCGAGCACGCTGGTGCCGACGTGGTGGCCGTGGGGTCGACGCGACGGGACGATGGCGGGCTTGCCCGGTTCACGACTTCAGTGGCCGAGGCTGCGGTGCGCGGTGTCGTGGTCGACTGGACTGCCGCGTTCGACGGCGGACCCGTTGCCGAACTGCCTACTTACGCCTTCCAACGCACGAGTCACTGGATCGACGCCTCCGGTGTGAGCCCCGCTGCTCCGGTGAGCATCGAGACCACGGTGGTCGACCAGCGCGAGCGGCGTTCGATGCTGGAGCTGGTGTGTGCGCACACCGCCGCGGTGTCGGGACGCGCGTCGCTCGGCCCCGGCCAGACGAGCAAGGCGTTCAAGGAACTCGGGTTCGACTCGCCGATGTCGAGCCAGCTGCGCAACCGGCTCGCGGCCGCGACGGGGCTCGCGCCCGCGACCAGCGTGGTGTTCGACCACCCGACGCCGGAAGCCCTGGCACAGCACCTCACCGAGCTGGCGGGGGAGTCCACTCAGGACGTTGCCGAGACCGCGCCCGTGGTCGACACCCAGGACCCCGTCGTCATCGTCGGCATGGCCTGCCGTCTGCCCGGTGACGTCCGTTCGCCGGAGGACCTCTGGCGGCTCCTGATGGACGAGGGCGACGCCATCTCCGACTTCCCGGCCGATCGCGGCTGGCGGGTCGAGGACCTCTACGACCCGGACGGAACGCGTGCGGGTACCTCCTACGTGCGGCAGGGCGGGTTCCTGCACGACGCGGCGCAGTTCGACCCGGCGTTCTTCGGCATCAGCCCGCGCGAGGCGGCCGCGATGGACCCGCAGCAGCGTCTGCTGCTCGAGACGTCGTGGGAGTGCCTGGAGCACGCGGGAATCGACCCTGCCGTGCTGCGCGGCAGCCGGACCGGCGTGTTCACCGGTCTGATCAGCCAGGAGTACGGGCCGCGGCTGACCGAGGGCATCGCGGGCGCCGAGGGCTACCTGCTCACCGGCACCACGCCGAGCGTCGCGTCCGGTCGTATTGCTTACGCCCTGGGCCTTGAAGGTCCTGCGGTCACCGTCGACACAGCTTGTTCGGCGTCGCTCTTCGCGCTGCACCTCGCCTGTCAGGCCGTGCGACTCGGGGAGTGCGACCAGGCGCTGGCCGGCGGTGCGACCGTCATGCCGGCGCCTGGCATGTTCGTCGAGCTCAGCAAGCAGGGCGCGTTGTCGCCCGACGGTCGTTGCAAGGCGTTCTCCGACGACGCCGACGGCACCGGCTGGGCCGAGGGCGCCGGAATCGTGCTGGTCGAGCGGCTCTCCACCGCTCGTCGCCTCGGCCATCAGGTGCTCGCGGTCGTCCGCGGCTCCGCGGTCAACTCCGACGGGGCGTCCAACGGACTGACCGCGCCGAACGGGTCGGCGCAGCGCAAGGTGATCAAGCAGGCGCTGGCGAGTGCCGGGTTGAAGCCGGCCGACGTTCAGGTCGTGGAGGCGCACGGCACCGGTACGAAGCTCGGCGATCCCATCGAGGCCAACGCGATCCTCGCGACCTACGGCCAGGACCGTGTCGAACCGGTCGTGCTCGGGTCGTTGAAGTCCTCCGTCGGCCACACCCAGGCCGCCGCGGGTGTCGCCGGCGTCATCAAGATGGTGCTGGCGCTGCGCAACGGGATCGTGCCGCGCACGCTGCACGTCACCAACCCGACCTCGCGCGTCGACTGGACGTCCGGTTCGGTGCAGCTCGCGACTTCGACCGAGCTGTGGCCCGCTGTTGACGGGCCGAAGCGCGCTGCCGTGTCGTCGTTCGGCATCAGCGGCACCAACGCGCATCTCGTGCTCGAGGAAGCACCTGTTGAGGTCTCGCCGGTTCGTGCGGACGTTCCGGAGAGCCCGCTCGTGTGGGCGTTGTCGGGCAAGACGCCCACGGCGTTGCGCGCGCAGGCTGAGGAACTGCTCGATCACCTGGCTGAACACCCGGAACTGCGTGCCGACGACATCGGGTACTCGCTCGCGACGACTCGCTCCGCGTTCCCGCACCGTGCGTTCGTGGTCGGTGACGACCTGCTCTACGGCGTGCGGGCGATCGCTGCCGGCGAGCCCGCGCCGAACGTCGTGCGCGGTGTGGCCGAGATCGAGGGCGGGGTCGTCTTCGTCTTTCCCGGTCAGGGTTCGCAGTGGGTCGGCATGGCCGGGGAGCTGCTGGAGGCCTCGCCGGTGTTCGCCGAGGCGTTCGCGGAGTGCTCGGCCGCTGTCGAGTCCTTTGTGGACTTCAAGGTCGCTGATGTGCTGGGCGACCAGGCCGAGCTGGAGCGCATCGAGGTGCTGCAGCCGGTGCTGTTCACCGTGATGGTCTCGCTGGCGCGGCTCTGGCAGACGTTCGGTGTCGAGCCTTCCGCGGTCGTGGGTCATTCGCAGGGTGAGATCGCGGCTGCCCACATCGCCGGTGCGCTGTCGTTGCGGGACGCGGCTCGGCTGGTCGTGTTGCGCAGCAAGCTCTTCGCGGACGAGCTGGTCGGTAACGGCGCTGTGGCTTCGGTCGCTTTGCCCGCGGACGACGTGCGGGCGCGGATCGACGACCGGCTCTCGCTGGCCGGAGTGAACGGGCCGACGGCTTGCACGGTCGCGGGACCGCTGGCCGCGCTGGAGGAGTTCGTCGCAGGCTGCGAGGAAGACGGGATCCGGGCACGGGTTGTGCCCTCGACCGTCGCGTCGCACTGCGCCCAGGTCGAACCGCTGCGCGAGCGTCTGATCGAGCTGATCGGAACGCTGACGCCTGCCGCTGGACGAATTCCCTTCTATTCCACGGTGTCCGGTGGCCTGGTCGACACGCGTGAACTGACCGCCGAGTACTGGTTCACCAATGCACGTCAGCCCGTGAACTTCGTCGGCGCGCTCGGGTCGCTCTTCGCGGATGGCCACCGCGTGTTCGTCGAGGCGAGCCCGCATCCCGTGCTGACCGTCGGCGTCCAGGACACCGCCGAGGCTTCGGATGTCGCCGTTGCCGCGGTCGGTTCGCTGCGCCGCGGCGAGGGCGGCCTGGTCCGGTTCCTGATGTCGGTCGCCGAGGTCAACGCCGCCGGTGTGCCGGTGAAGTGGGACTTCCCGGCCGCGCAACGAGTCGAGCTGCCTACCTACGCGTTCCAGCGTCAGAGGTACTGGATCGCGCCGACCACCGGTGGCGCGTCAACCGGCGAGCACCGGTTCCTGACCAGCAAGGTCGATCTCGCGGACGGCGGCGCGGTCTGGAGCGGGCAGGTCTCGCTGGACGACGACGCCTGGCTCGCGGATCACGCCGCGATGGACGTGGTTCTGCTGCCTGGTACGGCTTTCCTGGAGATGGCCGCGCATGCCGGCGCTTCGGTCGGCTGCGATGTGGTGGACGAACTGATCCTGCAGGCGCCGCTCGCGTTGCCTGCCGAGGGTTCGGTGGAGCTGCAGGTCGTGCTCGGCGGTGACCGTTCGATCACGATCTACGCGCGGCCTGCGTCGGATGCGCCGTGGACGGTGCACGCCTCCGGATCGGTGTCCGAGGGTGAGACTTCGGGAATCGACGTCGTGTGGCCTCCGACGGGTGCGGCGGTCGAGGTCTCCTACGACTCGCTGGACCGGATGGGCTACCAGTACGGGCCGATGTTCCAGGGGCTCAAGGCGTTGTGGCGCGACGGTGACGACCTGTACGCCGAGGTCGAGCTGGGTGACGCGGTGGACGGCTTCCGCCTGCACCCCGCGCTGCTGGACGCCGCTCTGCACGCCCTGCCGCTGACCGCGGACAAGGGGGTCCGGCTGCCGTTCAGCTGGAGCGGCGTGCGGATCGCCGGGGTGAAGGCTTCGACGCTGCGGGTGCTGCTGACGCCGTCCGGGGACGGGACCTCGCTGGTCGCGACCGACGCGGACGGCAAGCTCGTGATCAGCGCCGAGTCGTTGGTGCTGCGGGCGCCCGCGCTCACGGACGTGCCGAAGCCGTTGCGGGTGCGCTGGGTCAGCGCGCCGGAGGGTTCCGCGGACGTGGCCGACGCCGTGGTCCACGAGATCGCGCCCAACGGTGACGTGGTCGACGCGTTGCGGCTGGTGCAGGACTCGCTCGCGGACGACCGGGTCGTGGTCATCGTGACGCGGGGCGCTGTGGCCGCACGGGGTTCTGAAGACGTGAGCGACTTGGCCGCTGCTTCGGTGTGGGGTCTGGTGCGCAGTGCGCAGTCCGAGCACCCGGACCGGTTCGTGCTGCTGGATCTTGAGCCCGGGGACGCGGTGCCGTTGCACGCGGTTCTGGCGTCGGGTGAACCGCAGCTGGCGATGCGCGACGGGCGGCTGCTGGTGCCGAGGCTCGGCGACGAGTCGGAGCTGCTGGAAGCGCCTGCCGGCAACTGGATGCTCGACGTCTCGCAGCGCGGTTCGCTGGACGGCTTGGTGCTGAAGGAGATTCCCGACGCCGAGCTCGCACCGAACGAGGTGCGGGTCGAGGTGCGCGCGGTCGGCATGAACTTCCGCGACGCCCTGATCACGCTCGACATGTACCCCGGCGACGGCTTGCTGGGCACCGAGAGCGCTGGTGTCGTGCTTGAAACCGGAACGGAGGTCACGGAGTTCTCCGCCGGCGACCGCGTGATGGGCCTGTTCCCGCGCGGCACCGGACCGATCGCCGTGACCGACCGCCGGTTGCTCGCCCCAGTGCCTTCCCCGTGGTCTTGGGCGCAGGCGGCCGGCACGCCCGTGGTCTTCTTGACCGCCTACCACGCGTTGGTGGAGCTGGCCGAGCTGCGGCGCGGCGAGTCGTTGCTGCTGCACGCCGCCACGGGTGGCGTTGGTATGGCCGCACTTCAGCTCGCAACGCACCTGGGCGCCGAGGTGTTCGCGACCGCTGGACCTGCCAAGCACGACGTGCTGCGCGGGCTCGGAGTGGCCGACGACCACATCGCGTCGTCGCGTGATCTGGCATTCGCTGAGCAGTTCGGCGAGGTCGACGTGGTGCTGAACTCGCTGACCCGCGAGTTCATCGACGCCTCGGTCGGGCTGCTGCGCGACGGCGGCCGGTTCATCGAGATGGGCAAGAACGATCTTCGTGACGAGGTTCGACCGGACGTCCGCTACCAGGCGTTCGACCTGCTGGTGCTCGACCCGGCGCACATCCGGAGGTTGTTCGCCGCGCTCGAGCCGCTGTTCGAGCAGGGCGTGCTGACCCCGCTGCCGGTGACGGCGTGGGAGATCCGCGAGGCACGCGCCGCGTTGCGCCACCTCAGCCAGGCCCGGCACATCGGCAAGGTCGTGCTGACCCTGCCGCGCAAGCTGAACCCCGAGGGCACGGTGCTGATCACGGGCGGCACGGGCACTCTCGGTGCCCAGGTCGCGCGCCGACTCGTGGAGCGGCACGGCGTGAAGCACCTGCTTCTGCTGAGCCGCAGCGGTTCGGGCTCCCTGCCTGAACTTGATGCCGACGTGAATGTCGTGCGCTGCGACGCTTCGGACGCCTCGGCACTGGCCGCGGTGCTCGCGGACATTCCTGCCGAGCACCCGCTGACCGCTGTCGTGCACGCCGCCGGTGTTCTCGACGACGCGACGGTCGTGGGGATGACGCCCGAGCAGGTGCGGAACGTGTTGGCGCCCAAGGCCGACGCCGCGTGGCACCTGCACGAGCTGACGGCGGGCCTGGACCTGGCGGAGTTCGCGATGTTCTCGTCGGCGGCCGGCACGATCGGCACCGGCGGTCAGGCGAACTACGCCGCTGCCAACGCGTTCCTGGACGGGCTGGCCGAACACCGGCACGCTCTCGGTCTGCCCGCGACCAGCATGGCGTGGGGGTACTGGGCCGAGTCCAGCGGCATGTCCGGGCATCTGACGTCGGAGGACCTCGGCAGGCTCGGCCGGTCGGGTGTGCTGCCGCTGTCCACCGAGGACGGTCTGACGCTGTTCGACCGCGACTTCCTCGGTGCCGCGGCGGTCACGGTTCCGGCGCGGATCGACAGGTCCGGCACCGGTGTGGTGCCCGCGGTGCTGCGGTCGCTCGTGAAAGCTCGGGCGGCACGCGTCGAACGCGAGTTGCCGCTGGCCGAGAAGCTGACCGGGCTGACCGGGGCCGAGCAGCACCGCGTGTTGCTGGACCTGGTGTGCACCAACGCCGCCGTGGTGCTCGGGCACGCCGACGCGACCGGATTCTCGGTCACGCAGACGTTCAAGGACCACGGGTTCGACTCGCTGACCGCGGTCGAGATGCGCAACCGCTTGGTCGTGGCGACCGGGCTGAAGCTGCCGTCAACACTGCTGTTCGACCACCCGACGCCGGAACAGCTGGCCAGGGGGCTGCGCTCGAAGCTGATGCCGGAGGACGCCGGGAACGCGGTTGCCAGGCCGAAGCTGAAGGCGACCTCGTCGCCGACGTCAGGTGGGCAACCGGGAACAGAGCGCGAGCCCATCGCCGTCGTCGGTGTGGCCTGCCGATTCCCCGGCGCCGACGACACGGACGGGTTCTGGGATCTGCTGCGCTCCGGCCGCGACGCCGTCCGCCAGGTTCCTTCGCAGCGCTGGGACCCGGCCGAGTTCGCCGGCACCGCGCCCGGCCGGACCGTGCCGATCGAGGGCGGTTTCCTCGACCGCCCGGTGGACGAGTTCGACCCGCTGTTCTTCGGCATCTCCCCGCGTGAGGCGCAGGAGATGGACCCGCAGCAGCGACTGTTCCTCGAAGTCGCCTGGGAGGCACTGGAAGACGCCGGACTCGCGGGCGCCGAGCTCGCGGGCAGCCGGACCGGTGTGTTCGCCAGCGCGATCTGGCAGGACTACGCGGCACTGGCCCCGGACGTCGACCAGTTCTCGTTGCACTCGGCCACGGGCCGGGCGCTCAACATGGTCGCGAACCGCCTGTCCTACGTCCTGGGCCTGCGCGGACCGAGCCTCATGGTCGACAGCGCCTGCTCGTCGTCACTGCTCGCGATCCACCTCGCGTGCCAGAGCCTGTGGTCCGGCGAGTCCACGGCGGCGATCGCCGGTGGCTCCAGCCTGATCCTCAACCCCGCGACCATGGTGGCGCTCACCCAGTTCGGCGGACTGTCGCCGGATGGGCGCTGCAAGGCGTTCGACGGGAGCGCCGACGGCTTCGGTCGCGGCGAGGGCTGCGGAGTTGTTGTCCTGAAACCGTTGTCGAGGGCAATCGCTGACGGCGACGACATCTGGTGCACGATCCGTGGCTCGGCTTCCAACAACGACGGGCTCAGCAACGGTCTCACCGCGCCGAGCGTCACCGCGCAGGAGGACGTGCTGCGCGAGGCTTACCGCCGTTCCGGTGTCGACCCGCGCGATGTCCACTACGTCGAAACCCACGGCACGGGAACGTCTTTGGGCGACCCGATCGAGGCGAACGCGCTGGGTGCCGTGGTCGGTGGCGAACGCGACGACGCGCTCGTGATCGGCTCGGTCAAGACCAACATCGGTCACCTGGAGGCCGCGGCGGGCGTCGCCGGCTTCATCAAGGCCGTGCTGGTGCTGCGCAACCGCGAGGTGCCGCCGAACCTGCACTTCGACACGCCGAACCCGGAGATCGACTTCGACGGCCTCGGACTGCGGGTGCCCACGGCGCTCGAGCAGTGGCCGGCCGAGCGGGCACCGTTCGCCGCGGTCAGCGCGTTCGGCTGGGGCGGCACCAACGTGCACATCGTGCTGGAGGGCTCGGAGAACACCACCGCCGAGACTCCGGACGAGCAGGGCAGCCACCTCGTGGTCCTCTCCGCGAAGACCCCGGAAGCTCTCCGGGAACACGCGGCTCGGATCGCGGAGGCGAACCTGCCGGTGCGTGAGGTCGCTGCTGCCGCGTCGGCACGGATGGCGCTGCCACACCGGCTCGCCGTGGTGACCGGTGACAGCGCGGAACTCGCGGAAGCCCTTGCGGCCCACGGACGCGGCGAGGCCCACGTCAGTGTCGTGACGGGCGCCGCAGATGCCCCGCCGAAGATCGCGTTCGTCTTCCCCGGTCAGGGCTCGCAGTGGATCGGCATGGGACGCGAGCTGCTCAAGACCGAGCCGGTTTTCCGTGCCGCACTGGAAGAGTGCGACGCCGCGGTCAGCCAGTTCGCGGACTGGTCGGTGATCGCCGAGCTGGAAGCGGACGAGGACACCTCGCAGCTGCACCGGATCGACGTCGTGCAGCCGATGCTCTTCGCCGTCGAGGTCTCGCTGGCCGCGCTGTGGCGGTCGTGGGGCGTCGAACCGGACGCCGTGGTCGGCCACAGCATGGGCGAGATCGCCGCCGCGCACGTCGCGAGTGTGCTGACCATGCAGGACGCGGCCAGGATCATCTGCCTGCGCAGCTCGTTGCTGCGCCGGGTGGCCGGCCAGGGCGCGATGCTCGCGGCCGAGCTCACCCTCGACGAGGCCGCCGAGGTCATCGCCGGATACGAGGACAAGGTCTCCGTCGGCGTCAACAACAGTCCGCGCTCGACCGTGCTGTCCGGCGACCCCGCCGCGCTGGAGCTGATCAAGGCCAAGCTCGAGGCCGACGAGGTGTTCTGCCGCTGGGTCAAGGTGGACGTGGCGTCGCACAGCCCGCAGATGGACCCGCTGCGCGACGACCTGTACACCGCCGTGGCAGCCGTCAA
Source organism: Lentzea sp. NPDC005914 (assembly GCF_040629405.1). Lineage (NCBI taxonomy): Bacteria > Bacillati > Actinomycetota > Actinomycetes > Pseudonocardiales > Pseudonocardiaceae > Lentzea > Lentzea sp. NPDC005914. Next base: position 60,237 of record NZ_JBEXVQ010000005.1, read on the forward strand.
GCCGCGACGGGCCACCGTGCCGGTCTACTCGACGGTGCGCGGTGAGGTGCTCGACGGCACCACGATGGACGCGGACTACTGGGTCGACAACCTGCGCGCACCGGTGCTGTTCTCCGGAATGATCACGGCGCTGGGCAAGGACGGCGTGAAGGCGTTCGTCGAGATGACGCCGCACCCGATCTTGGTGCCGTCGGTCGAGCAGAACCTCCCCGGCACGGCTGCGCTGCCTTCGCTGCGGCGCAACGAACCCGAGCGGCCGTCGATGCTGCGCACCCTGGCACGGCTGCACGTCCTGGGCCTGCCGGTGCAGGGCAGCCCGGCGATCGCGGACGCCCAGCGGGTCAAGCTGCCGACCTACCCCTGGCAGCGCGAGAAGTACTGGCACGCCGGCGAGACCCGGCGGGTCAAGCGCACCCGCAACTCCGGAGAGCACCCGCTGCTCGGCGAACGGTTCGACTCCCCGGTCGAGCCGGGCACCCGGTACTGGCAGTGGGACGTCGACTCCGACACGGCCGCTGTCCGCGACCACCGGGTCGGAGGTGTCGCGATCGTTCCCGGCGCGTTGTACGTGGACGTGTTGCTCGCCGCGGCCGGTGCGGAGTACGACATCACCGGACTGGTGCTCGCCGAGCCGCTCGTGGTCAGGGACGGCGTGCGGCACCGGATGCAGCTGATGCTCACCGAGGACCTCGTCGCCCGGTTCTTCGCGGTGACCGAAGGCGGGCCGCTGGAGCTCGCCCACGCGACCCTGGCACCGCGGGAAGAAAGCATCACGGGAGGTCCCCAGGCCCTCGAGAACGCCGAAACCCTCAAGGGCCCGGACTTCTACCAGTTGCTCGCCGAGCGTGACGTCAGGTACGGCCCCGCCTACCAGGGCGTCGTCCAGATCGAGTACACCGCGACCGAGGCACTCGCCGTCATCGAACTGCCCGCGGCCGCCGAAGACCCCGGCCACCTGGTGCATCCGTCCTATCTGGACTCGGCGCTCCAGGTCGCCATCCCGCCGGTGCTCGCGGCACTCGGCAGCGACGACAACTCGGCACTGGTGAGCACGAGTCTCGAACGCGTCGCCGTCCACAAGCGACACCTCGGTGAAGGCCGCGTCCACGCCACGGTCCAGCGCCGGGACGACGTCTTCATGGGCGACGTGCGGCTGTTCGACCTCGACGGCAACCTCGTCGTCGAAGCGACCGGCCTGCGGATGGCCCTGGTGGACAACGGTTCCGGCACGACGAGCACCGCGGAGCCGCTGGCTGAGATCAAGGCGCTCGCACCGGCGCAGCGGGCGGAGGCGGTCGAGAACCTGATCGCCACGACCGTGTCCGGGGTGGTCGGGCTGCCCGCCGAGCGGATCGGCCGCGACCAGCCGTTGCGCGGGTTCGGCATCGACTCGGTGATGTCCATGGAACTGCGCAACCGCCTGGAGGCCGCGTTCGGTGTGCGGCTGTCGGCGACGTTGATCTGGAACTACCCGACGGTGCACGACCTGGGCCGCTTCCTCGCGGATCTGGCCGGTCTGGCACAGGAAACCGAAGCGGCACCGATCGAGGAGATCGTGCTCGACGTGCCGGCCCACGAGTCCCACGAGTCCGATGACCTGGTCGAACGAGAGCTCGCTGAGCTGCTGCAGCGGATGGAGAACTTCTGATGGGGGACAACACCACGGCGACGCTGCAGGCGATCCGCCGGCTACGGGACAAGGTCGACGCGCTGGAGTCGGTCAAGCGCGAGCCCATCGCGATCGTCGGCATCGGCTGCCGGCTGCCCGGCGGGGCGAACTCGCCAGAAGAACTGTGGCAGCTGGTCAAGGACGCCGTCGACACGATCTCGCCGGTGCCGTCGTCGCGCTGGGACGGCGACGCGTTCTACGACCCGGACCCGGACACCGTCGGCAGGATGACGTTCCGGCAGGGCGCTTTCGTCGACGACGTCGAGGGCTTCGACCCGTACTTCTTCGGCATCTCGCCGAAGGAAGCGGCCAGGATGGACCCGCAGCAGCGGCTGTTCCTCGAGGTCGCGTGGGAGGCGCTGGAGGACGCGGGCCAGACCCGCGACATGCTGCTGGGCAGTGAGACCGGCGTGTTCGTCGGCGCCAACAACACCGATTACTTCCAGATGCAGCTGGCCGCGCCCGAGTCGCTGCACATGTACACGACCGGTGGTGGCTCGAACAGCATCATCCCCAACCGGTTGTCGTACCTGTTCGACTTCCGCGGCCCGAGCCTGGTCGTCGACACGGCCTGCTCGTCGTCGCTGGTCGCCGTGCACCTGGCCGTGCAGTCGCTGCGCGCCCAGGAAAGCGAGATGGCGGTCGTCGGCGGCACGAACATGATCCTCTCGCCGATGACGACCATGGCCCACGCCAAGGGACTCCCGCTCGCACCCGACGGCCGTTGCAAGACGTTCGACGCGGCCGCCGACGGGTACACGCGCGGTGAGGGCGTCGCGGTGATCGTGCTCAAGCGGCTGTCCGACGCCGTCGCGGCGGGCGACCGGGTCTGGGCGGTCATCAAGGGCACGGCCACCAACCAGGACGGCCTCACCAACGGCATGACCGCGCCGAACGGCCTGGCCCAGCGCCGCGTCTTCGAGCAGGCACTGCGCAACGGCGGTGTCGCACCCGAGCAGGTCACGCTGCTGGAGGCGCACGGCACCGGCACCGCACTCGGTGACCCGATCGAGGTCGAGGCGCTGACCTCGGTCTACGGCAAGACCGCTGACAACGCGTGTGCTCTGGGCTCGATCAAGACCAACATCGGCCACCTCGAAGCGGCCGCGGGCATCACCGGCCTGCTCAAGGTCGTGCTGAGCATCCACCACGGCCAGATCGCGCCGCACCGGATGAACTCGCTCAACCCGCACATCGAGATCGACGGCACGCGCCTGTTCATCCCGGGCGAGCTGCAGACGTGGGACGTGCCGGACGAGGTGCGGCACGGTGCGGTCAGTGCGTTCGGTGCCGGCGGTACCAACGCCCACGTGGTGCTCGGGCCGCCGCCGGTCATCGAGTCCACTGAGGACAGCACCGACCTGCAGATCCTGCCGATCACGGCCCGCAGCGCGGAGGCGCTGGTGCCGATGGTGGCCGCGTACCGCGACTTCCTGGCCACCGAACCGGGTTCGTTGAAGGACATCGCGCACACCGCGACACACCGCCGGACCCAGCACGAACACCGGCTCGTCGTCGTTGCCGAGGACGCGACCTCAGCGGCTGACCGGCTCACGTCGTGGCTGGAAGGTGAAGGCGTTCAGGGCATCGCGACCGGCACCACCTCGGCACCCGTCGAGGGCGGCATCGTGTTCGTCTGCCCCGGCCAGGGCGCGCAACGACCAGGCATGGGCCACGAGCTGATGACCCGCTGCGAGGCCTTCCGCACCGCCGTGCTGGAGTGCGACGAGGCCCTGAAGCCTTATCAGGGCGGCAGGTCTGTCGTCGACGAGATCCTGCGCGTCGACGCGGCCGAGCTGGCCGACCGGATCGACCTCACCCAGCCCGCACTGTTCGCAGTCACGGTCGGTCTCGCCGCCCGCTGGCGTGCGCTGGGCATCGAACCGGACGCCGTCGTCGGCCACAGCCTGGGCGAGGTCGCCGCCGCGCACATCGCGGGCGCCATCAGCCTGGACGAGGCCGCTCGCATCGTCAGCCTGCGCAGCACGTTGCTGCGCAAGCTGAGCGGCAAGGGCGCGATGCTCGTCGTGGCACTGCCGATCGAGGAGGCCACCGCGCTCGTCGCGGGCTACGAAGGCCTCGTCTCGGTCGCCGTCAGCAACAGCCCGGCGTCCACGGTGATCTCCGGCGACCCGGCCACGCTCGACGCGTTCGCCGAGGAGCTCAAGGCGCGCAAAGTGTTCTGCCGCCCGATGAAGTCGGACGTCGCCGGCCACAGCCCGCAGATGGACGCTCTGCGCGACGAGCTGCTCGCGGGCCTCGCGGATCTCAAGCCCGCCGCCGCGCACATCCCGATCTTCTCGACCGTCACCGGCGGCCGCGTGAACGGCGAGGAGCTCGGCGCGGCGCACTGGTTCCGCAACCTGCGCCAGCCCGTGCTGTTCTGGAACACCATCCGCCAGCTCGTCGAGGACAAGCACGGCGTGTTCCTGGAGCTCGGCCCGCACCCCGTCGTGCTGAACTCGGTCGAGGAGGCGTTCGAGCAGGCCGGCGTCACCGGTCTCGCGCTGGCGTCGATGCGCCGCGACGAGCCGGAGGACCTGGCCTCACTGGAAAGCCTCGGAGCGCTGCACGCCCACGGATTCGACGTCTCACTGTCCACTGTGTCCACTCCTGGAGACGCATCGGTCGTCGCGCTGCCGCCCTACGCGTGGCAGAAGGAGCGGTACTGGTTCACCAGCGCCGCCCAGACCGCACCCGAGCTGACTGGCGCCGCGGCCGAGGAAGCCATCGTCATCGCGGCTCAGCGAAGTGCGGAACCCGAGGTCAGGACCGAGGAGGACCTGTTCGGGTTCGTGCTGGACACCGTCGCCGGGTTCCTGGAGATGACCAGCAGCCGGATCGACCCGAACACCGGGTTCTTCCAGATGGGCATGGACTCGCTGATCGCGCGCAAGGTCCGGCAGCGCCTGGAGACCGCGCTGGAGGTCAAGCTGCCGGCCGCGGTGATGTTCGAGCACCCGAGCGTCGTCCAGCTGAGCAAGTACCTCCTCACGAAGCTCGGCGGTGACGCGCCCGAGCCGGCTTCGGAGATCGACGACTTGACCGAGGACGAGCTCCTCGCCGTCCTCGCCGACGAACTCGGCACCACCACCGGTACGACAGGGAGCACCCGATGACCGAGTCCGCCGACGCACGCCAGCTGCTCCAGAAGAGCGTGCTGGAGATCCGCCGGCTCCGCGCCGAGCTGGAGGCCGTGCGCAAGCCCGACGACGATGCGATCGCCATCGTCGGCATGGCCTGTCGCATGCCCGGTGGCGCCGACGATCCCGAGAAGTTCTGGCAGTTCCTCCGCGCCGGTGGCGACGGCATCGTCGACGTGCCCGAATCCCGTTGGGACGTCGACCACTTCTACGACCCGACGCAGGAAACCCCTGGCAAGACCTACGTCCGCAAGGGCGGGTTCCTCGACGACATCGACCAGTTCGACGCGCCGTTCTTCGGCATCTCACCGCGTGAGGCCAACACCCTCGACCCGCAGCAACGCCTGCTGCTGGAGGTCGGCTGGGAAGCGCTGGAGCACGCGGGGATCAGCACCGAGGGCGACCGCAAGGTCGGCGTGTTCCTCGGTGTCACCAACCACGACTACAACCAGGTGCAGCTGCAGGAGGTCGACCCCGCCGACCTCGACACCTACCTCGTCACGAGCCGCGCCGCCCCGTTCGCCGCGGGCAGGCTGTCGTACTGGCTGGGGCTCACCGGCCCGAGCATCTCGATCGACACCGCGTGCTCGTCGTCGCTGGTCAGCCTGCACCTCGCGAGTCAGAGCCTGCGTTCGGGCGAGTGCGACGCCGCCCTCGCCGGTGGCGTGAACATCCTGCTGTCGCCCGAGTCGTACGTCGTGCTGTCCAAGGCGAAGATGCTCGCGCCGGACGGTTACTGCAAGACGTTCGATGCCGCCGCCAACGGTTACGTCCGCGGTGAGGGCTGCGGTGTCGTGGTGCTCAAGCGCCTGTCCGACGCGCTGGCCGCCGGGGACAACGTGCTCGCCGTGGTCCGCGGCTCCGCGGTCAACCAGGACGGCCGCAGCAGTGGCATCACCGTGCCGAACCCGGTGGCGCAGCAGGACGTCATCCGTCAGGCGCTGCGCAACGCGGGCGTCGAGGCCGACCAGATCGGCTACGTCGAGGCGCACGGCACGGGCACGCCGCTGGGCGACCCGATCGAGCTGCGCGCACTGGGCGCCGTGCTGGGCAAGCGTTCCGCGGACGACCTCGTCCCGGTCGGCTCGGTCAAGACCAACATCGGTCACCTGGAACCGGCCGCGGGTGTCGCCGGCCTGATCAAGGTCATCCAGTCGTTGCGGCACGAGGAGATCCCGCCGCACCTGCACCTGAAGGAGATCAACCCGGAGATCGGCATCGAGGAGCTGCCGCTGCGGGTGCCCACCGAGGTCACGCCGTGGCCGCGCGGTGAGCAGCCCCGGTTCGCGGGCATCAGCTCGTTCGGTGCCAGCGGTACCAACGTGCACGTGGTGCTGCAGGAAGCGCCGAAGACCACCCGCGAGCCGCGCACCGAGGCGGCCAAAGCATCGCTGCTGGCGCTGTCCGCCAAGTCGCCCGCAGCCCTCGTGGATCTCGCGGCTCGTTACGCCGAACGCCTTGAGGCTGCGTCGGAGGACGAGCTGCCGGACATCTGCGCCACGGCCGGAGCCGGCCGCACGCACTTCGGGCACCGCCTCACGGTGGTGGCTTCTTCGCCTTCCGAGATGCGCGAACTGCTGGTGGAGTCGACCTCGGCCGCCGAGCTGCCGGCTTCGGTGCGGCAGGGACATGTCCTGCCCGGCGCGGCGACGGACGTGGTGTTCCTGTTCACCGGTCAGGGCTCGCAGTACCCCGGCATGGGCCGTGCGCTGTACGCGGACGAGCCGGTGTTCCGCGCCGCGTTCGACCGGTGCGACGAGGTGTGCGAGCCGCTGCTCGGACGCACGCTGCACAGCCTGATCAACCCGAAGCCGCAGGACATCGGGCTGATCCACGAGACCCAGTACACGCAGCCGGTGCTGTTCGCGGTCGAGTACGCGCTGGCCGAGCTGTGGAGGTCGTGGGGCGTCGAGCCTTCCGCGGTCGTCGGTCACAGCGTCGGCGAGCTGGTCGCGGCCGTCGTCGCCGGTGCGATGAACCTGGAGGACGCGCTGCGCCTGACTGTCCGTCGTGGACAGTTGATGCACTCGTTGTGCGGCCCGGGAACGATGGCGGCGGTGTTCGCCGAAGCTTCCGTGGTCGAGCAGGTCCTGGAGCCGTTCGCGGACCTCTCGATCGCCGCGGTCAACGGTCCGCAGAGCGTTGTCGTGTCGGGTGCCGAGGAGGAGCTCGACCGGTTCCTCGCCGCACTGACCGCGCAGGGCGTGAAGTCCAAGAAGATGACGGTGTCGCGGGCGTTCCACTCGCCGCTGGTCGACCCGATGCTCGACGAGTTCGAGCGGGAGGCCGCGTCGATCACCTTCCAGACGCCGCGGATTCCGGTCATCTCCAACGTGACCGGCTCGCGGGTCGAGGAGTTCTCGGCCTCGTACTGGCGTGAGCACGTCCGGAAGCCGGTGCGGTTCCTGGACGGCATGACCACGCTGTTCGACCAGGGGTACCGCCGGTTCGTCGAGATCGGGCCCGCGCCGACGTTGCTGGGCATGGCCAAGAGGTTCGCGCCGGCCGACGAGGAGCTGTGCTTCCTGCCGTCGTTGCGGCAGCACCACGACGACCGCAAGGTCTTGCTCGACTCCGTGGCCGCCCTCTACACGCGCGGCTACGAGCTCGACTGGTCCGGTGTCGCGCCGGGTGCCCGTGCCGAGCTGCCGCTGTACCCGTTCCAGCGCAGGCACCACTGGTTCGAGAAGAGCGCGACGGTCTCTCGTCCCGCACGATCCGCGAAGACGTTGCTGGGCAACCGGATCGAGTCGCCGCTCGACGTCGTGCAGTTCGAGTCCGAGCTGAGCGTCACGCGGCACCCGTGCCTCGGCGACTGCGTGCTGGGCGACCTGACGATCATCAACATCGGCGTCTACCTCGAGTCGGTCTTCCGCGGCATGCGCGAGCTGGGCCACGAGGGCGCGTTCGTGGTCGAGGACGGCCTGGTGTTGCAGAGCCTCGTCATCGACCCCGCCACGGGCACGACGGCGCAGCTGCACTTCACCGACCACGACGGCGACACGAAGTTCTTCCGCTACTACGCCAAGCAGATCGACGGCGACTGGCGGGCGCACACGCAGGGCAAGGTCCACTGCGAGGCGATCACGCCCCGGATCGGCACCGCGAGCACCGATGTCGCGCGGTTCCCCCGTGAGCTGACCGGTGCGGGGTTCTACGAGAACATGGCCGGTCGCGACCTCACGCTCGGCGACTCCGCGCGGTGGGTCGAGCACGTGTGGCGTGCCGACAGCGAGGCGATCGCCCGGATGCGGCCGCCGGTCGAGGGCGAGAAGGCCTATCTGCTGCACCCCGGCCTGACGGACGCGATGTTCCAGGTCGTGTTCTCGGCGCTGCCCGACGACACCCCCGAGGACGCGGTCTTCGCGATCGTCGGCATCGACAAGCTGACGTTCCACGACCTGCAGGTCGACGGGCCGTTGTTCTGCCACGCCAAGGTTTCGTCCGTGCCGGGCTCGACGTCCACGCTGTTCGCCGACGTGCGGCTGGAGGACTCCGACGGCAACCCGGTCGTCGAGTCGGCCGGCGTCTGCCTGAAGCGTGCGGACCGCGACCTGGTGCTGCGCACGTCCGCGCCTTCCCGGGCCGTGTCGGCGCCGTCGCAGCCTTCCGGTGGTCTGGTCGAGCTTCCCACCGAACCGGCTGCACGCCGGGAGAAGGTGCAGGAGCTGGTCACGGCTGCTGTGGCCAAGGCTCTGGGCGCACGGCCGGCCGAGATCGACGTGCACGAGCCGTTGCAGAACCTCGGCCTCGACTCGCTGATGGCCCTGGAAGTCAAGGACGCGCTGTCCGCACGGCTCGGGGTGGCGCTGCCACTGGTGGCGTTCATGGAGTCCGGTGGTGTGCTGGCACTCACCGGATCCGTGCTGTCCTCGCTCGAGGAAGGGTCCGGTGGCGGGAAGCTGCCGGAGATCGTGCCGGACCCGGACGGGCGGTTCGAGCCGTTCCCGCTGACCGACCTGCAGCAGGCGTACCTCGTCGGCCGCTCCGACGCGTTCCCGCTGGGCCAGGTGTCGACGTACTTCTTCATCGAGGTGGAGCTGGACGGGGTCGACCTCGGCCGGTTGACCGCCGCGTGGAACGAGATCATCGCGCGGCACGACATGCTGCGCGCGATCGTCACGCCCGATGGCTACCAGCGGGTGCTGCCCCAGGTGCCCGCGTACGAGATCCGCTCGGTCGACCTGCGTGGCCATGACGACGCTGAGCGCGCACTTGAAGAAGTGCACGTGGAGATGCGCGACCAGGTGTTCGACGCGGGTGTCTGGCCGTTGTTCGACCTGCGCGCGTCGGTTCTGGACGACAAGCGCACGAGGCTCCACATCGGACTCGACGCGATGATCATGGACGCCTGGAGCACCTCGACGGTGTTCCAGGAGTGGGCGATGGTCTACCGCGGCGAACGCGACCAGCTGCCGCCGATCGCGTTGTCCTACCGCGACTACGTGCTGGCGATGCGCTCGATGGAGGGCGGCGAGCTGCACACGAAGTCGCTCGAGTTCTGGCGCGAGCGGGTGAAGACGCTGCCGTCCGCACCGGATCTGCCGGTCGCGGTGAACCCGGCGACGATCGCGCGTTCGGTGTTCTCGCACCGCACCCTGACGATCGACGCCGAGGGATGGGCGCGGTTCAAGCGCTCGGCCGCGGCTGCCGGTGTCACGCCGTCCGCCGCTCTGGGCACCGCGTACTCGCAGATCATCGCGGCGTGGAGCAGGTCGAGCAGGTTCACGTTGAACGTGCTGTTCTTCAACCGCCTGCCGTTGCACGAGAAGGTCGCCGAGGTCGTCGGCAACTTCAGCGCCACCACGCTGCTGGAGGTCGACAGCGCGGTCGAGGTGCCGTTCTCGACGCGGGCCGAGCGGTTGCAGAACCAGCTGTGGACCGACCTGGAGCACAGCCACGTCAGCGGTGTGCAGGTGCTGCGCGAGTTCAGCCGGGTGAAGGGCGCGGCTGCTCGGACGACCATGCCGATCGTCTTCGCCAGCACGGTCAACTTCGCCTCGCAGGAAGAGGCCGCGGCGGCCACCGGGTTCGTCGAGCACCTGACGACGATGGGCGAGGGCGGCCGTGAGGTCTCCAGCTCGATCCGGACTCCGCAGGTGTGGCTGGACCACCAGGTCGTCGAGGACGAGGGCGCGCTGGTCGTGAACTGGGACGTCGTCGACGAGATCTTCCCCGAGGGGATGATCGACACGATGTTCGCGGCGTACGAAGGTGTGCTGCGCGAGCTGTGCGACGACGAGGACGCGTGGGGCCGTCAGGCGCCGATGCTGGTGCCGGCGGCTCAGCTGGAGATCCGCGAGGCGGCCAACGCGACCGACGGACCACTGCCGGACGGCCTGCTGCACGAGGGTTTCGTGGCACGTGCAGCGACCGATGGCGACCGTGTCGCCGTGGCGTCCCCACTCCGCACTCTTACTTACGCCGAGCTCGACGCCGTGTCGAACCAGGTGGCTCGCCGGTTGGCCGGACTCGCGCCCGGTTCGTTCGTCGCCGTCGTGATGGAGAGCGGCTGGGAGCAGATCGCCGCTGTGCTCGGTGTGCTCAAGGCCGGTGGCGTCTACGTGCCGATCGACGCTCACGTGCCTGCTGAGCGGCTCAAGCTGCTGTGCGGCAACGCGGGCATCACCTTGGCGCTGACTCAGGAACGTGTGGTCGAGCGGGTTGAGTGGCCTGTCGATGTGATCACCGTGGACGGTGCTGAGGTCGCGGCTGTCGATTCCGGGCCTGTTGCGGCGGCAGACCGTTCGCCGGACGACCTGGCCTACGTGATTTACACGTCCGGATCCACCGGTGTGCCCAAGGGTGTGGCGATCGAGCACCGGGGCGCGCTGAACACGATCCACGACGTCAACGACAGGTTCGGGATCACGGCGAACGACCGCGTGCTCGCGTTGTCCGCGTTGAACTTCGACCTCTCGGTGTACGACGTCTTCGGCCTGCTGACGGCGGGTGGCGCGATCGTGCTGCCCGACGCCGGCCTGGCCCGCGAGCCGAAGCACTGGGCGGACCTGGTGGCCGAGCACGGCGTGACCGTGTGGAACACCGTGCCCGCGTTGATGGAGATGTTCGTCGAGGCGGCGGAACCCGGTGTCACGCTGCCGATCCGCGTCGTGATGATGAGTGGCGACTGGATTCCGGTGCCGCTGCCGGACCGGATTCGGACGCTGTTGCCGGACGCCGATCTCTACAGCCTCGGTGGGGCCACCGAAGCGTCGATCTGGTCGATCCTGCACCCGATCGGCGAGGTGGACCTGTCGGCGCCGAGCATCCCGTATGGCAAGCCGATGCGGAACCAGCGCTTCCACGTGCTCGACGACTCGATGCGCCCGTGCCCCGTGTGGGTGCCCGGCAACCTCTACATCGCCGGCGTCGGCCTCGCTCGCGAGTACCTCGGCGACGCGCAGAAGACCGCGGCGTCGTTCGTGCGGCACCCGCAGACCGGGGAACGGCTGTACCGCACCGGTGACCTCGGCCGGTACCTGCCGGACGGCACCATCGAGTTCCTCGGCCGTGAGGACTTCCAGGTCAAGGTCAACGGCTACCGCGTCGAGCTCGGCGAGATCGAGGTCGCGCTAGCCCGGTGTGCCGGGGTGCGTGCGTCTGTGGTCGCCGCGATCGGTGACCGCCAGGGACCGAAGCGGCTCGTCGGGTACGCGGTCGCCGAGCCTGGGCACGAGCTTTCAGGTGCCGAGTTGCGCGCTGTTCTGCGTGAGGAGCTGCCCGAGTACCTGGTGCCGCAGCACGTTCTGGTGCTCGACGAACTGCCGTTGACCGCCAACGGCAAGGTCGACCGGACCGCTCTGCCCGCACCGGAGAGCTTCGGCGCTTCCGGCGAGGGAGTCGCACCGCGCGACGAGATCGAACGACTGATCGCGGGCATCTGGGAGGACTTCTTCCCCGGCCACAAGATCACCGTCACGTCGGACTTCTTCGTCCTCGGTGGCGACTCGCTGCTGGCGGTCCGGTTGATGGCGCGGATCCGGGCCACGACAGGCATCGCCCTGCCGCTGGCGACGCTGTTCGACAACTCGACGGTCGAGCGGCTGGGCGAGGTGTTGCGGCAGAACGGCAACGTCGGCCGCTCGGCGCTGGTGCCGATCCGCACGGACGGCACGCGCGCGCCGTTGTTCTTCGTGCACCCGGTCGGCGGCGACGTGCTCTGCTACGCGAACCTCGCTGCCGCGTTGGACGACGACCAGCCGCTCTACGGGCTGCAGGTGCCCGACGACGCACCGGACTCGATCCCCGCGTTGGCGGCGCGGTACATCTCGGTGATCCCCGGCGACGGGCCGATCCGCATCGGTGGCTGGTCGATGGGTGGCGTGATCGCCCTGGAAATGGCCGCACAGCTGGAAGAGGCCGGCCGGACCGTCGAGCTGGTCACCGCTGTCGACCTGCTGGAGCCGCCCGGCCCGGCAACGGAGGAGTTCGACGAGGCCGCGCTGCTGGCGTGGTTCGCGAGCGACCTGTCCGGTCTCGTCGACTCGGACTGGAAGCCCTCGGCCGACGTGTTCCGGGTCGAGTCGCCGCTCGAGGTGCTGCACGCCGAGGCGATCGCGGCGGGCGTGCTCTCGCCCGACATCGACCTGGCGTCGCTGAGCGCCATCGTCGAGCGCTTCACCCGCAACTGCCGTGCCCTGGCAACGCATGCGCCTCGTCCGGTTGGCAGCCGGGTGTTGCTCGTGCGTGCCGAGGACGGCGCAACCGTTGAGACGACTCAGAAGTGGCTCGCGCTGTGCGGTGGCGCAGAGCAGATCGACATCGCCGGTGATCACTACTCCGTGGTGAAACGACCCGGTGTCACCGCACTGGCCGACGCCCTCGGCCGGGCCTGAATCACTCCACAAAGGACAGGAAGAGTTCGATGACACTCAAGTTCGGCGCGTTCATGGCACCGTTCCACGGCCTGGGGGAGAACCCGGCGGCCACCTTCTGGCGCAACATGGAGCTCATCGAGTGGCTGGACGTGCTCGGCATCGACGAGGCGTGGGTCGGTGAGCACCACTCGGGCGGCTGGTCGCTGATCAGCTCTCCCGAGCTGTTCCTCGCCGCCGCCGCCGAGCGCACCCGCCAGATCAAGCTCGGCACCGGCGTCGTCAGCCTGCCGTACCACCACCCGCTGACCGCCGCCGGCCGGATCGTGCAGCTGCACCACCAGAGCCGCGGCCGCGCGATGTTCGGCATGGGTGCCGGCGTCTCGCCCGCCGACGCCTCGATGATGGGCATCGCGCCGTCCGACCAGCGCCGCATGATGGCCGAGTCGCTGGACGCACTCGTCGGCCTGATCAAGGGCACCGAACCGGTCACCAGCAAGACCGACTGGTTCGAGCTGGCTGACGCCTCCCTGCAGCTGCGCCCGTACCCGAACCAGCCGCTCGACATGGTCGTGGCGAGCGCGGGCTCCGAGCGCGGCATGCGCCTGGCGGGCAAGTACGGCCTGCAGGCGCTGACGTTCGCCGGCCGCCCCGGCATGCAGGACCCGCCGCTGGCCGCGCTGTGGGAGGCCGCGGAGGACGAGGCCGCCAAGCACGGCCAGACCGTCGACCGCAAGGACTGGCGCGTCACGGTCTGCGTGCACATCGCCGAGAGCCGCAAGGAGGCGCTCGACCAGGTGCGACCGGGCATGAGCCGCTGGTACCAGGAGTACGTGCGCGACACGTTCGGCGCCCCGGCCACCCTGCCCGCGGGCCAGGAGGCCGACGCCGCGCTGGAGTCCGGTTCGGTGATCATCGGCTCGCCCGAGGAGGCCGTCGAGGCGATCCAGCGCAAGCTCGACGAGAGCGGCGGCTTCGGCACGCTGCTCGTCAACACCCACGACTGGGCGTCGCGCGAGGACATCAAGCGCAGCTTCGAGCTGCTTTCCCGTTACGTGGTGCCGGAGTTCAACGGCGCGCTCGACGGTCCCCGCGCCTCGCAGCGCTGGGTCGCCGAGAACCGCTCGGGTTTCCAGGCCCAGGCCCGCGAAGCCGCCCAGGCCACGACCAAGTAGCAGCTCGGTTGGGGGAGGATCACATGCCAGTCGACGAACAGCTGTTCCGCGAGGCGATGTCCCTGGTGGCGGCACCGATCGCGGTGGTGACCACGACCGACGGCACCGGCCGCCGCTGGGGTTTCACCGCGAGCTCGCTGACCTCGGTGTCCATGAACCCGCCGTTGGTGCTGGTGGGCATCGGCCACACGTCGAGCTGCCACGCGGCTCTGACGTCGGCGCCGGAGTTCGTGATCAACGTCCTCGGATCGGAGGACGGTTCGCTGGCGCGGAAGTTCTCGACCAGCGGAGTGGACCGGTTCGCCGACACGAACCTCGTCACGTGGCCGGGCACCTCCTTGCCGTTGGTGGCCGGCGCGGTCGTGGCGATGCGGTGCTCGATGGCCGACGTCGTGCTGGCCGGTGATCACGACCTGCTGATCGGCCAACTGCTGGACGTGCGGCTCGGGGACGGCTCGCCCGATCCGCTCGTGTGGTTCCGGCGGGGGTTCCACTCGCGCAAGGAACCTGAGTACAGCAGGTAGATGTCCGTGGTGAGGCCTGCCCCAGCGTGGTCGCGGGGGCAGGCCCCATGGCCACGTCCGCACGGTCGCGGCAGCGTGGGTGATCATGAAGTCACTCTTGCTGGCGGCCGTGGTCGCAGTTTCATCGCCGCTCAACCCGGAAGCGCTGCAGGCGGCGATCGCTGACCTGGATCACCCGGCGGCGACGTCCGCGCAGCTGCGGGTGTCCGGTTCGGCGGGCCGGTGGTACGGCGCGGAAGGCGTCGCGGACCTGGGGACACACCGCCGGATCCGGCCCGATGACCGATTCCGGATCGGCAGCGTCACCAAGGTGTTCGTCGCGACGGTCGTGCTGCAGCTCGTCGACGAGCGCAAGGTCGACCTCGGCACGCCGGTTCAGCACTACCTGCCGGGGTTGCTGCCCCCGAAACTGGAACCGGTGACGGTCGGGCAGCTCCTCGACCACACCAGCGGGATCCCGTTCGAGGTCGGCTTTCCCGACCTGAGCACGCCGGACAAGGTCGTCGCGCACCGGTACGACCGGTGGACGCCCGAGCAGCGCGTCCGGCTGGTGCCCGACACGACGGCCAAGTTCCCGCCTGGAACCCGGCAGGAGTACCGCGGGATCAACTACGTGCTCGCCGCGATGCTGATCGAGAAGATCACCGGGCACACGTACGGCCACGAGGTCGAGACCAGAATCCTGTGCCCGCTGAGGCTCACCAGGACCTACGTGCCCGCCTTGAACGAGACGCGGATCCGTGGCGCGCACGTGCACGGTTATCTGGAGGTACCCGGTCGCGGCCGGGTCGACGTCAGCGACTACAACACGTCGATCTCGTACGGCGAAGGCGACATGATCTCCACGACCGGCGACCTCACCAGGTTCATGACGGCGTTGTTCGACGGCGATCTGCTGCCGCCCGACCTGCTGGCGACGATGTTCACCGTGCCGCGGGTGTCCATGGTGGACGGTTCGCCCGCACGCCATGCGGCAGGACTGCAGACGGCCACGATCAACGGAGTCGAGCTCTGGGGCAAGACGGGGGAGCAGTACGGCTACAACGCGGGCATGTTCTCCACGCGTGACCAGCAGCGCCGCATGGCGTACTCCTTCACGCCGACGGTCAGCGACAGCACTCAACAGCAGATGACGCTGCGTATCGCGGACGCCGTCACGCGCTGATCCGAGGCCCGGAAGCCGAGGGCTTCCGGGCCTTCTCAGATCAGCAGAAAGCGCCGGTCCACTCCAGCTTGTACGAGTTGTCGTAGATGCGTTCCGTGCGTGCCGGAACGCAGTCAGGACCGTCCGGCGGCCCGCTGTAACGGGAGACCCAGACCTCGCGATTGCGTTGTGGCGCGCAGTTCTTGGCGTGCCACCGCTTCGGTGTGACGTCGTCCTTCGAGATGCCGCAGGGATATTCGCTTCCGTCGGACTCGCCGGCGATGGCTGGTGCCTGACCGGCGACCAGCAGTGCCGCGGCCACGGCGAGGCCTGCTGCGGACAGCCTTCTGCCCCATGAGCTCATGAATTCCCCCCAGGTCGTCAGAGCTTGCTCACCTTTCCTACCAGAACGTTCTGAGCCGTGTCACGTGCTCGGCCGGATGGCCCAGTGCCAGTCCGAGAGCGTCCGAGTGCGTCCGACTCCACTTCCGTTCCCGGTCGCGGCGAGACAGCGTGGTCCGCGTTCGTGTTGATCAACTGGGAGGAGCGGATCATGAAGCGTTTCGCACAGCTGGCCGGGGAGAAGCTCGTCGGACTGGTGCTGCCGAAGGTCGACGCCGGTGCCTGCGTGCCCGAGCACGGCCAGTGTTGCAAGAAGGGATTCCGCTTCAACTGCAACGGCATCTGTTCGTCGGCGAGCAGCACCTGCCGCTGACGCACTGAGCTGGGGGTGCCGGCGGGCGTTGCTCGCCGGCACCCGCTTGGGGGAGGTCAGAAGTGCTCGACCTGTTCGCGCGTGTGCTGCTCGCCGTTGTCTTCGTCGCGGCGGTGGTGGGCAAAGTCCGCACCCGGCAGGGGTTCGCGGAGTTCCGTGACTCGATCGCCGCGCTGGTGCCGTGGGTGCCCGCGCGGGCGGCTTCGCTGGTGCTCATCGCCGGCGAGGCCGTTGCTGTTGTGCTGCTGGCGATTCCGGGCACGGGGCTCGGGTACGCGGCCGCCGTGGGACTGCTCGCGGTGTTCTGCGGCGGGATCGTTCTCGCCATGTCCGGCAGGAAAGCCGTGCGCTGCAAGTGTTTCGGGGCGGGCGGGGACGTGCTCGGGCCCAAACACCTCGTGCGCAACGGGTTGCTGATCGCTGTTGGTCTCGCTGGTGCGTTCGTGACGCCACCCGCTTCCTGGGAGGAACCGTTGACCCTGCTCACGATTGCCGTCGTGCTGCTGGCCGTCGTTGTCGCCGTGCACGTGCTGTTCACGTACGGGCTGGTGGCGCGGGTCCGGGAGCTGCAGGAGCATTCCGGTCCGGCGCGCAACCAGAACCTGCCGCAGCCCGGCAAGGTGATCCCGTCCTTCTCGGTCGTCGACACCGACGGCATCCCCTTCACCGACGCCGACCTCGACGGGCCGGTGCAGGTCGGGTTCTTCTCGGTCGGGTGCGGGCCGTGCCGTTCGCTCAGCGACGCGCTGCTGGCAGATCCGCCCGCTGCTCGATTCGTGTCCATTGTGGATGGAGATCTGACCGATCCCGAGGCCACGCAGCGTCTTGCCGAGAAGGTCAGCGGGCTGGGGCGGGTCGCGGTCGTCGGGACGGATGATCCAGTGCTGTCCGCGTTCGACGTGATGGCGTTCCCGACGTTGATCTACACGCACGGCGGGGTGGTGACCGCGTCCGGCATCAAGCTGAGCGACTTCGCCGGCGTTGCGGCGCCGGTGGCATGATCCGCAACGCGCTGGCCGCGCTGGCGTTGCCGTTCCGCGCCACGCCGCTGGTCGCTGGCATCACCCTGGTGCTCACAGTGTTCGCTGGCGCGGCGCCCGCGACTGGTGCGTGGCTGACGATGCTGTTGGTCGACTCACTGACCTCGAGGACGGCTTCACCTGGCAGCGCGGCGTTTCTCGCCGTGGCCTCCGCTCTCGTCGGCGGGCTCGCGATCGCGATGCTCTACGTCGGTGGGCATCTCGGCGAGATCGTGCAGCAACGGGTCACGCTGACCGTGGAAAGCAGGCTGTTCCAGCGGATCGCGACGCTGCCTGGGTTGCGGCAGATCGAGGACCCCGCGTTCCACGACCGGCTGCGGCTCGCCGAACAGGCCGCTCAGGAGGCTCCCGGCACGATCTCGCAGTTCACCCAGGAGCTGGTCCGTTCGGTCGTGCTGCTGGCGAGCTTCACCGGGGCGTTGCTGGTGGTGTGGCCGCCGATGACGTTGCTGCTGCTCGCATCGGTGGTGACAGCGGTGTTCGCTCGGTTGGCCACCGCGCGGCGCGAAGCGGCCGTCGAGGAAACGTGGGTGGCGACTGATCGACGGCGCCTGTTCTACCGCGCGTTGCTGACGGATGTGCGGGCGGCCAAGGAGATCCGGCTGTTCGGCCTCGGCTCGTTGTTGCACAGCAGGATGGTGTCCTCACTGGAGACGGTCTCGGGCGCGCGGCTCGCGGCGGCGGGGCGAGGAACGGTGGTGCAGAGCGGTTTGGCGTTGCTCGGGGCCGTGGTCGCCGGGGCGGGCACGGTCGTGGTGGCGGTGAACGTGGTGTCCGGACGGTCTTCGGTCGGCGATCTCGTGTTGTTCCTCGGCGCTGTCGCAGGTGTGCAGACCGGGTTGTCCGGTGTGGTGCTGCAGCTCGGCGAGGCCGGGCGCGCGGTCAAGCTGTTCGGGCACTACCTCGACGTCGTCGGCACTCAGGACGATCTGACGGCGGGCAGTGGAACTCCTGCGGTTGCGGCGATCGAGCTGCGGGACGTCTGGTTCCGCTACTCCGAGGACGGCCCGTGGGTGCTGCGCGGCGTGAACCTGACGATTCCCGCGGGCGCGGCCGTCGGGTTGGTCGGCGTCAACGGCGCGGGCAAGAGCACGCTGGTCAAGCTGCTGTGCCGGTTCTACGACCCGCAGCGCGGCACGATCACGTGGGGCGGCGCGGACATCCGTTCGCTGGACCTCGCCGAACTCCGGCGGCGGATCGGCGTGGTGTTCCAGGAGTTCATGGCCTACGACCTGACCGCGGCGGAGAACATCGGCATCGGCCAGGTCCCGGCGTTGGACGATCGGGCGCGAATCGTTGCGGCAGCGGAGGTCGCGCAGATCGCCGATGTGCTTCAGACGTTGCCCGACGGCTACGACACCGTGCTGTCGCGGACGCACGCGGACGAAGATCGGACGGGCGTGACGCTGTCCGGCGGGCAGTGGCAACGGGTGGCGCTGGCCCGGTGCCTGATGCGCACCGACGCGTCGCTGATGATCCTCGACGAGCCGACGTCCGGACTGGACGCGGAAGGCGAGCACCGCGTGCACGACACCCTCCGGCGCCACGCTCACGGCCGGACCCGGCTGCTCGTCTCGCACCGCATGGCGGCACTGCGCGGGGCCGACCTCATCGTCACGTTGGCGGACGGACAGATCGCCGAGCAGGGCAGCCACGACTCGTTGATGGACGCGAACGGCGAGTACGCGCGCCTGTTCCGGCTGCAGGCGGACGGCTACCAGGATGCGAGGGTCGGCTGATGTGGATCAGGGTCACCGTGCGGGGCAACAGCATGTCGCCAACCCTGTACGACGGCCAGAAACTCGTGGCGCGCAGACTCCTGCGCAGGAGCCCGCGCCGCCGCGAGGTGATCGTGTTCCGCGTACCCGACCCCGAACTGCCCCACCGGATCAAGCGCGTGGCGGCCATCGCCGGCGACCCCGTGCCCGCCTGGCTCGCGCCAACGTTGCCAGGCACCTCACACGTGCCGACCGGTTTCGTCGCCGTGGTGGGGGACAACGCGCGGTCGCAGGACTCCCGTCAGCTGGGCCTGGTCGCCTGCCGCGACATCGTCGGCACAGTCCGCGCCTGATACGTCCGCTTGCAAGCCGCCACCCACCGCTGCCGCCAGCTCGTCGTGTCCCCTCCGCACGCCCGCGCGATCGCCAGAACGGTGTCGAGCTTGGGAAAACGACGTCCGGTCAACGCGTCGTGCAACGTGCTGCGCGCACACCCCGTGCGACGCGCCAGCTCGCGGTAGGACAAGCCGCCCAGCAGCCGCAGCTCGTCCAGGTCGACGCCCAGCTCTGCCCCTGTGGTCATCCAGACTCCCGTGTCGTCGGTCCTCCCGTTCCTCTCCTCTTGAAGCCCACTGCATGGTTACCCGAGCGCGATCGAGTTCGCCACTAAGGCAGAACGTGGGGCTGCTGCTCTGAGACCTCGTTCTGCTTACGCTCGTTCGGCCGCCGCGTCAGCACCAACGGCCCGTCCTCGGTGATAGCAACCGTGTGCTCGCTGTGCGCCGTACGCGACCCGTCAGCAGACCTGAGCGTCCAGCCGTCGTCGTCGAAGATGATTCGATCCGTCGTGGCAGCCAGCCACGGCTCGATGGCGATCGTCAGCCCGGGCCGGAGCTTCATGCCGTGCCCGCGCCTCCCGTTGTTCGACACGTGCGGCGCCTCGTGCATCGTCCGCCCGATGCCGTGCCCGCCGAACTCGAGGTTGGGCGTGTACCCGAACTCCTTGGCCACCTCACCGATCGACGCCTCGATGTCGCCCATCCGGTTGCCCGGCTGAGCGGCCTCGATCGCGGCCTCCAACGCCACCTCCGTGGCCCGGACGAGGTGCAGGTCCTCCTCGCGGGGCGTGCCGACGATGACCGACAGGGCCGAGTCCGCCACCCAGCCGTCGATGCTCACGGCGATGTCCATGGTCAGCAAGTCGCCGTCCCGCAGCACGTAGCTCTTCGGCAGCCCGTGCAGCACCGCGTCGTTGACCGACAGACAGATGACGTTGCGGAACGGCCCGCGCCCGAACGACGGCGAGTAGTCCCAGTAGCAGGACTCGGCGCCACGCTCCTCGATCATGCGGCGAGCGTGCAGCTCGAGGTCGAGCAGGTTGACGCCGACCGCGGCCACCGTCGACAACTCTTCGAGCAGCTTGCCGACGAACTGGCCGGTGACGTGCATGCGCTCGATCTCGGCTGGCGACTTCAGTTCGATCAACGTGATCCTCCGTTTTGGCTGGTACCGGTATAACTATACCGGAATGGTCGGGGATAACGCGCCCACAGGGTGGCCCGATGTCCTGGGTGTCCGCATCTCCTGGGAGGCGTCGGTGGGCATCGACATGGTCGAGGCGTTGTCAGGGCTGGCGGTTCGGCGGCCGATCTTCCACTCGGAGGCCGACTTCCAGCACCTGCGGGGTTCGCTGGGGTGGACGGCGAGGGGTTCGAGCTGCCGAGCCGGACATCAGCCGTCATGACGTGATCAAGGATGTCGTGTGGCTGGAACGGCTGGTCGGTGACGCTGACCATGACTCCGGCTACTGGTCGCCAAGCCGCAACTCGACCCGAGCGACGCGGCTTTCCGCCTGCACGAGGGTCGCTGGCAGTCTGGCCGTCTGAGTTGGGCGGTCAACGCGGGCACGGGCACCACGCGCATACGCGATGTACCGCTCGTGCTGTCCGGAACCTACGCGTGCTTGTGGCCGCCCTAGCCGGAAGTCACGGACTCTCGCGGCCGCCGTTTCGTCCACGAGGTCCGCCGGCGCGACGGACGCCTGGCCGACAGCACTGTGCGCACCCGGCTGTGCGCCAACTCGCCCGACCACGTTCCCCGACTTGGAGCGGGTCGACCGCGGCTGGTACCGCCTCACACGGTCGAGCTAGCACGATCACCTGGGTGGGCGACGTGGTTTGCGCTCACCCCGGCCCCTCTCCACAGTGCCGGGCATGAAGCAGGTGCTGCAGCACAGGATCGACTCGACCTTCGCCCACTACGACGTCAACCGCAACGGCGTCATCGAGCTGGCCGACATCTACGCGCTGGCCAACCGGTTGCTGCAGGCGTTCGGCGAGCCTGCGTCGTCGGAGCGGGGGAGTGAGCTCGTGGACGCGTACGACCGGTTCTGGGAGATGCTGGTCGACCATTGCGACGCCGACCGCGACGGCAGGATCGGGCCTGAGGAGTACCGGGACGCCATGATGGAGGCGTTTGTGGACCACGGGCCGTTCGACGCCGACTTTCTCGAGATCGTGCAGACGTTGCTGGACATCGCGGACACCAACGGGGACGGGCGGGTGGACGCGGACGAGTTCCAGGTGCTGCTGAGGGCGCGGGGGCTCAGCGAGGAGGAGTGCGGGCTGGCGTTCGCGCACCTCGACACGGATGGCGACGGGGCCATCAGCGTGCAGGAATACGTTGCGGCGGTGCGGGACTACTACACGAACCCCGCCGAGGACACGCCCGGTAGCTGGCTGTACCCGAAGGCCCTGCAGCGCGCTAGTCACTAACTATGACTATCATCAAAGAGTGACTACTTCGATTGAACTGACCCGCTTCCGCGTCCTGCCCGGCAGGGTCGGCCAGTTGCTGGCCGCCCGGCCGGGCATGATCGCCGACTTCGAGGCCGACCGTGCGGGCTTCCTGGGCGCACGGCTCGTGCGGCTGTCCAACGACGAGTGGCTCGACATCGTCGAATGGCGCTCGCCGGAGGACTACGCCGCTTCCAGTGCGAAGGGTGCGAACCTGCCGGGCATCAAAGCGTTCTTCGACGCCATCGACTCGCTCGTCACCGCGGAGGAAGGTGTCCTCGCCGAGTAGCGCGGACTAGACGCAGCGGAAGCTCGACGCCACCTTCGGATCACCGCCCCGGTAGCGGGAAACCTGCGGCAACGGGCAGAGGTTGCGCGTGGACCCGTCCGCGGACGCGCCGGCCAACACGGCGGGAGCCTTGCCGTGCTCGACCCAGTCGACCAGGGCGCCGAGCGGGTTCACCGGCGCGGCGCCGTTGCCGCCGAAGCAGTGGTCGACGCCAGGAGCCAGGAACAGGCGGTAGAAGTCGTTCACGTGGCCCATCCGCCGCTCGACGTCCGACCGGTACTTCAGCGTGCCGCCGGGCGGGATCAGCTGGTCGTTGGTGCCGACGAACGTGATCAGCTTGCCGCCGGAGCGGCGGAACGCGGTGAGATCGGGGTCCGAGGTGCCGATGACGTCGTCGAACTCGCGCACCGACTGCCGGAACAGGTCCCGGTACTGCTGGTAGGTGAGCTTCGAGGTGTCGAAACCGGGCTGCTTCAGCAGAAAGCTCGACACCCACGCGGACGCCACCGGGAAGCCGGGGCCGGGGAAACCGGGCAGCGTGCCCGCGAGCCAGATCGGGTCCGCGCCCTTCGGCAGGCCTGGCCACAGAGAGCGGCCGCGTTCGTCGGTCGGGCCGTTCCAGATCTTGCGCATGACGTCGGCGTCGGTGGAAGTCACGGTGACCTCGACCCCGTCGCAGACGACGACCTTGCCGACGAGACGACGCGGGTCATAGCTGCAGCGGTCCGGACGGTCGACGATCTGGTTCGTCACGCCGTCGGCGGCATCGCAGGCCTCGACGGCGGCCTTGCGGAACTCGGCGAGAACGCAGTTGCTGACGACGTGGCCGTCCTGGTTCTGCACGATCTGCGGCCACAGCGTCGCGACGGCGAACTGGGCCCAGTTCACGGCCGGTGCGTTGGCGAGGACGCCGTCGTAGTCGTCCGGGAAGTTCTGCGCCTCGGAATAGCCCTGGCGGCCGCCGGTCGAGCAGCCGTTCCAGTACGAGTAGGAGATCGCGCGCCCGAAGTGCTTGCGCACCACGTCCTTGGCGATCACAGACGACTCGTGCACCGACCGCGTGGCGAAGTTCGTCAGCAGCGTCTTGTCGAGCTGCCCGTCGCGCACCGCCCAGCTGGTGTCGAGGCCCGTGAGCACGCCGGCGTCGGTGGTGACGGCGGTGTAGCCGTCCTTCACCGCCTGCACGAGCGGCGCACCGGTGTCACCGGCGGCGTACGCGCTGCCGCCGACGCCCTGCAGACGGCCGGACCAGCCGGTCTCCGGGAGCGCGACCACGACCTTCGCGTGGTCGGAGCCGTGCGTCACGGTGACGGTGAGCTCGCAGTACGCGGGCACGTCGTTGATCGGTGGTGGTGCGGAGAAAGGGGTCTGCGGGAAGGTGACGGTCCCGCCGGGGTGGCGCACGGCGTCCACGGACTCGATCCTGGCGCCGGCCGGGGCGGTGACCGCGACCGGCGCGCACGAGGTGTTGCTCGCCGACGCGGGCGCGAGTGGCGCCAGACCGGTCAGGAGCAGGGTGGCTGCCAACAGCTTTGTCAGTCTCACGCCGCGCGACGTTAGGCAAGGGACCCGGTCCGTTGCGCCCGTCAGACGACGCTGCGTCCGTACGTCATGGCCGGTTCACCGGACCGGGTGACGGGCTGAGAAACTTCCCGCCATGCGCGAGGTGGGCAACAGACGCTACCGGCTGGTCCGCGAGCTGGGGCGGGGCGGCATGGGGGCCGTGTGGCTCGGCCAGGACACCGTGCTCGGCCGCGACGTCGCGGTCAAGGAGCTGCTGCTCCCCGGCAACGTGCCCGCGGCCGAGCGGATCGTCTACCAGGAACGGGTGCTGCGCGAGGCCCGGATCGCGAGCCAGCTGCAGGACCCCGCGGTCGTCACCGTCTACGACCTCATCAAGGAGGACGACCAGACGTTCATCGTGATGGAGCTGATCAAGGCTCCGACGCTGGACGAGCTCGTCGACCTCGACGGCCCGCTCGACGTGAAGGCCGCCGCGACTTTGGCCGCACAGCTGCTGAACGCGCTGGAG
This sequence comes from Lentzea sp. NPDC005914, assembly GCF_040629405.1. Lineage (NCBI taxonomy): Bacteria > Bacillati > Actinomycetota > Actinomycetes > Pseudonocardiales > Pseudonocardiaceae > Lentzea > Lentzea sp. NPDC005914. The sequence goes on from NZ_JBEXVQ010000005.1 coordinate 84,298, forward strand.
GCGGCCCACGAGTCCGGCGTCGTGCACCGCGACGTCAAGCCGGGCAACGTGATGGTGCCGGGCAAGGGCACCGCGAAGCTCACCGACTTCGGCATCGCCCAGTCGATCGACGACCCGCGGCTGACCGCGACGGGCACGCTGATCGGCTCGCCCGCGTACATGTCGCCGGAGCGTCTCGCGGGTGGTGAGGCGATGCCCGCGTGGGACCTGTGGGCGTTGGGCGCCACGCTGTTCTACGCCACCGAGGGACGCGGTGCGTTCGACCGGCCCACCACCTCGGCGACGATCCTCGCGGTGATGAGCGAACGGCCGCAGCCGCGCGTGACCGGGCCGCTGGGCGAGCTGATCACCGGGCTGCTCGAGCCGGATCCGGAGCGCCGGTTGGGAGTGGCGGCCGCGCACCGGTTGATCGAACGGGCGCTGCGGCTGCCTGGGAACGAGCTGACCCAGCAGCTGAAGCCCGTCGTCCCCGCACCGGTCCCGCCCGCACCGGCGACCTCAGGGCCGGTGACTTCTGGGCCGGTGACCTCCGGACCGATGACCGTGAACTCGATGGTCATGGCTCCGCCGGTCGTCCTCCCTCCCGCTCCCGCGAAACGACGCTCGATCGGCCTGATCCTGTCGGCGACGCTGACCCCGTTGTTCCTGGTGGGCGCGCTGGTTCTGTTGTACTTCACGGTGTTCAAGCCGCTGCTGGACGACGTGGGCCTGACCGGCCCCTCCAGCTCGCCCGCGATGCAACCCGTGCTGACCTTCGGCCCCGGCGGCGACCTCCCGTACGACGGGCTGGGCGCTTTGAGCAAGGACTGCCTGACCTGGACGCCCGCGAAAGGCGCGCGGAAGATCGACTCCACCAAGGACCGCGTCGGCTGCTACAAGGAGCACGAGACCGAGGTGCTCGACTCGGTCGCCGCGAACACCGACTACGAGAAGGACGTGCCGTACCCCGGTGTCGCGGAGCTGACGAAGATCGGCGGAACCGTGTGCACGCGCACGTTCCTGTCGTCCAAGGTCGCCGGGCAGGACAAGGAGAAGACCCTGCGGTACTGGGTCGTCATCCCGAACGAGGAAACGTGGAAGGTGAAGCAGGAGAACGGCTACCGCCGCTCGAACCGCATCATCGACTGCTTCGTGGGCAAAGCCGACGGCACCCCGCTGGTCGAACCGCTGATGCAGAGCTGACTGCCGATTTGCGACTTCCTGTCACATCCGCGCGGGCAATCCTGTCTTGTAGATAGGAATCCCACGAGAGGACGGTCGGCATGTCCTACCCGGAGAAAGTCTACTTCGGACAAGACGGCGAGGTCAGCGCGAACTTCCGCCCGGCGAGCACCCCGCCCGACCTCGGCGAGCCCGGCGACGGCATCCACTACCTCGCGACCACTCAGGTCACCAAAGGCGAGTTCGGGCTGTACCGGGTCATGATGAAACCCAGGGCGGGCGGCCCGAACACGCACTTCCACCGGACGATCTCGGAGTCGTTCTACATCCTCGACGGCACCGTCCGGCTCTACGACGGCGAGCAGTGGGTCGACGCGAAGCAAGGCGACTTCCTGCACGTGCCGCAGGGCGGGCTGCACGCGTTCCGCAACGACTCCGACGCCCCGGCCGAGATGTTGCTGCTGTTCACACCTGGTGCGCCGCGCGAGGAGTACTTCGAGAAGCTCGGCAGCGTCACGGCCGATGAGCGCGCCGCGTTCCTCGACAAGCACGACTCGTACTTCGTCTGACCGCAGGGCGGCGAGGGCGTCGAGCATCGCTCGAGCCCTCGCCGCACGTGAGCAACCTCAGTCCTGCACCACGATCGCCGACGCCGGGCACACCGCCGCCGCGTGCCTCACGTCAGCCAGCCGCGCGTCAGGCGGGCTCGCGTCCAGCAGGTCCACCAGCCCGTCCTCATCGCGCTGGTCGAACACGTCGTCAGCGGCCAGCACGCACTGCCCGGCCCCGACGCACTTTCCCTGATCCACCACGACCTTCACGACTACCTCCAGCTCACCGGCAGCTCGGCGACACCACCGGTGAGGGTGGCCCGCACCTCCAGCTGGTCGATGTCCTTCGCCAGCCGCAACCCGGGCAGACGCTTCGCCAGAGCCGCGAACACCACGCGCAGTTCGGTGCGGGCCAGCGATGCCCCGATGCAGAAGTGCGCGCCGTGCCCGAACCCGAGGTGTGTCCTTTCCGGACGGTCCGGGTTGAACGACTCGGCGTCGGAGTACACGTCGACGTCGCGGTTGGCCGCGTTGATCGACAGGACCAGCGCGTCGCCGCGGTTGATGGTCACTCCGGCGATCTCCACGTCCTCGTGGGCGTAGCGCAGCAGCCCGAGGTCGCCGGGCGCGCCGAGCCGCATGATCTCCTCGATCACCGCGTCGACCCGCCCGTCCGGGTCGGCCACCAGCGCCTCCCACCGCGAGCGCTCGGTGAGCAGGAACAACGTGCCCAGGCCGATGCGGTTGACCGTGGTCTCGTGGCCCGCGAACAGCAGACCGACGCACAGCCGGATCATCTGCTCGTAGTCGAACGACGGGTCCTCGCTCTGGGCGCGGACCAGGTCGGAGATCACGTCCTCGCCGAGGTCCGAGCGCTTGGTCTCGACGAGCCCGACCATGTAGCGGAAGAACTCCTCGCGCGCGGTGTGGGCCTCCTCGCCGATGGTCACGTTGGCCATGCGCTCGGACAGCCTGGCGAACAGCTCGTGGTCGGACTCCGGCACGCCGAGCAGCAGGCAGATCATCGCGACCGGCAACGGGTACGCGAGCCCGGAGTGCAGGTCGGCGACGTCGTCCGGCGAGGCGACCAGCTCGTCCAGGTAGCTCTCGACCAACCGTCCCATGTGGTCGGACAGCCTCCGCATGCGCTTGGCGGAGAACGCCGGGGTGAGCAGGCGCCGCATGCGGGCGTGGTCGGCTTCCTCGGTCTCGTAGGTGCCCGTCGGCCCGTCCAGGACGGCGGCGGTCGTGAGGCGCGAGGCCTCGTCGGGGAAGGGGTGGGAGCGGCCGAAGCGCTTGTCGCCCAGCAGGAGTCGTACTTCCTCGAACCGGGTCACGAGCCAGGCGGGGTCACCGGCCGGTGTGGTGACCGGCGCGATCGGTGCCTCGCGGCGCAGCACCTCGTAGAGCGGAGCCAGGTCGAGGACGTTCGGCCTGGGCAGCGGCAGCTGTAGTCGTTCGGTCGCAGTGCTCATACCTCGACCGTAGCGATTATTGGCACTCTCTGCCACTAAGTGACTCGGGTGAGTGACGTGCTTAAATCGCCCGATGACGGACGTTGTGTCAGAAAAGCCGCGCCGTGGCCGGCCGCCGGTGAGTGACGCGCAACGTCAGCAGCAGCGCTTGGACATCTCGCGGCACGCGGTGCGGTTGTTCGCCGAGCAGGGCGTCGCGGCGACGTCGGGGGAGCAGATCGCTCAGGTGGCGGGCGTCTCCGAACGCACGTTCTGGCGCTACTTCCCGCACAAGGAGAGCTGCGTCGAACCGTTGCTCACCAAGATGATCGACGCCTTCTGCGTGGTGCTGCGCGCCTGGCCGGCCGAACTCGGGCTGATCGACCACCTGCGCGAGGCCTACTCTCCGCTGCTGGACTCGGCTTCCGACGAGGACATCGCCGCTGTACTCGCCGTCGTGCGACTGACTCAGGGCGAACGCGCGTTGCGTGCCGCCTACCTCATGCTGCGCGAACGGGCCGAGCACGCGCTGGCGGAGGCGCTCGCGGAACGCACGGGCCTGCCGCCGGACGCCATGGAGGTCCGGGTGCAGGCCGCCGCCATGAGCGCCGTGCTCAAGGTCGCCACCGACGACATCGCCCGGACGACGAGCGGCGGCGTCACGACGGACACCCTGGACCGGCACCGCGAGGAGATCGCCAGGGCGCTGCGAGGGCTGTCGCGGTTGCGGTAGTTGTGGGCGGCATAGAAGTCGCCCATCATCTTTCTGGGGTATCCTGCGGCCGTGGGAAGGTCTTCACGTGCCGAGGCGGCACAGCACCGCGAGCAGATCGTGACGGCCACCGCGCAACTGTTGCGGGAGCGCGGAAGCGCCGGGATCTCGGTGCAGGACGTCATGGGCGCCGCCGGGTTGAGCCACGGCGGGTTCTACAAGCACTTCGCGTCCAAGGACGAGCTGCTGGGAATCGCGACCGAGGTCGCGTTCCAGTCGGTGCTCGCTCAGATCACGGACCTCACCGAGCGAACGGACGCCTGGGACGCGTTCGTCGCCCGGTACCTGTCCGCCGAGCACCGCGACGCGCCGGGCACGGGTTGCGCGAACACGGCGCTCGCGGTGGAGTCGGCCCGGGCGAACGCCGACGCGCCTTTGCGGACGGCGTACGCGGAAGGGCTGAAGGGGATGATCGAGTTCCTCGTGGCCCTCGAAGGCCTGCCCGAGGACCAGGAGGAAGCCCGCCGCCGGGCCGTGGTCGACCTCGCCACACTGGTCGGGGCGCTGTCCCTGGCTCGCGCCACCGGAACGACGCCGCTGTCCGAGGAAATCCTGGACACCGTGCGGGACGAACTCACGGCTCGGCGCTCGCGCTAGCCCTGCCTAGCTCGCGAGCCCGGCCTTCACCGTGCGGGTGAGGTCGTCGGCGAGGATCTCGGGCAGACCCGCGGCGAACCCGTCGAGCGCGATCTTGGCGACCAGCGCCGGATCGGTCTTGTCCTCCTGCGGCACCGACGCGGCCATGTCGGTGTCCATGTACGCGACATGCAGGGCGCTGACCTGGATGTTCTTCTCGGCCAGCTCGGCACGCGTCGCGTTGGTCAACGCCCACGCCGCCGCCTTGGCCGCGGCATAGGCACCGACCTGGGGCAGGTGCACCCACGACAGCACCGACAGAACGTTCAGGATCCCGCCACCACCATTGCCCGCGATGACCGGGGCGAACGCGCGAGTCGTGGCCAGCGTGCCGAAGTAGTGCGTCTCCATCTCGAGCCTGATCGCGTCGAGGTCGCCGTCGATCAGCTGCGCGTGCGTCGAGATGCCGGCGTTGTTGACGAGCAGCGTCGCGTCGCTCGCGGTTGCGGCGGCCTCGGCGATCGACTCCGGCTTGGTGATGTCCAGGTACAGCGGCGTCACGCCGGGGAGGTCGATGGTCTCTGGCCGGCGCGCGGTCGCGTAGACCTTGGCGCCCCGTTCGAGCAGCTGAGCAGCGAGGATGCGGCCGAGGCCTCGGTTGGCCCCGGTGACTACGGCGATGGCGTTGGTGAGTTCCACGGATTTAGATTACAGCTATCATCTATTTTGGCAAGGTCGGGTGGGGGTGCCTTGGTGGGCGGTGGCGGATGGGCGGGTCGGCTTCCGGGGGCTGTGGTGGTCACCTTGCGTTGGGTGGTCGCGTTCCAGCGGAGGGGTCACCAGTGCGGTTGGGTCGCCTTGCGTTGGTGGGCGCGTAGGTCCTGACGAGCCGGGTCATTTCATCGCCGCTGCGCGACGATTGCGATTGGGGCTTGACTTTGAGCCTCTGGCAAGATGCTTCATCGGCCTTAAAAGGCCGGGCATAAGGAGCCCGGCCGTTCCCTTCAACGGTAGCATCTTGCACTCAAAGTCAAGCCCCAATCGCCGGGCAGGGCACGTCATGACCGGTTGCTGGATGGCATTAGGCCTTTACGGCTCGCTTCGCATCGCCATGTTGGTTGGTTCACTCGATCGTGTGTGGGCTGAGCTGCTTTTATGTTGTGATCTTGCGGTAGATTAGAACACGTGAGCGAAACCCGACTCCTCTCCACTGACGAGCTGCTGCGCAGCATCGTCGACGAGGTGATGGAGATTCGGGTTCGCGAAAACGCGGTCATGCAGAAGATTGCTGAACTTGATCAGCGTGGGGCTGCGGCTGAATTCGGTTACAAGGACTTGGCGCAGGTGTTGCAGCACGCGGTTCGATGGGACCGGAAGGCCGCTAAGCAATGGGTCGTGCATGCCGGTCTGCTGGGGCGGGAGATCACTCCGACTGGTAGTGAACTTGCTCCCGAACTTCCGGTCACTGCCGAGGCGGCGGCGGAGGGTGCGTTGTCGGCCGAGCACGTCAGGGTGGTCGCCGAGGTGATGGCAGCGCTGCCCGCCGAGGTCGAGCAGCTCGTGGTGGACGTGGCCCGCGAGCACGATCCCTACTCGGTGCGCAAGTTCGGCAAGGACCTGGCCTACGGGCTCTACCAGAACGACCTGGAGCCTCGCGACGTCGAGCCCGCACCGGTCGTCAACCAGCTGATAAAGCAGTGGAAGAACGGTCAGCTCGAGATTCGCGCGTTGCTGGACGCGGTCACCAGCGCCACCTTCGAAGCGATGCTGGACCCGCTGGCCAAGCCCCGACCCGAGACCACCGTGGAAGGCCCGGACCTCCGGTCCCGCTCCGAGCGTGAGGGCGACGCCTTCGCCGAGCTGGTCAACCTGATGGTGCGAGCGGACCAGTTGCCCGAGCACGGCGGCGAGCCCGTCACCCTCACCGTGACCATGAGCTACGAGAACCTGGCCGAGCAGGTGGGCCGGGGCATGTTGGACAACGGCGAGCGGATCCCGGCCAGCCAGGTGCGTCAGCTGGCCTGCAACGCCGGGATCATCCCGCTGGTGCTGGGGGACAAGTCGCAGCCGATGGACATCGGCCGCAAGACCCGCAGCTTCCCCGCCGGAATCCGCCGGATCCTCGTCGCCCGAGACCGAGGCTGCGCCTTCCCCGGCTGCTTCCGCCCGCCGAGACAGTGCGACGCCCACCACATCCATCATTGGGCGGACGGCGGCAATACCTCAGTGGAGAACGCGGTCTTGGTGTGCCGTCATCACCACACGCTGATCCATCAAAGCGAGTGGGCAGTGAAAATGGTGTCGGGCCTACCGACTTTCTACCCGCCTTCATGGCTCGACCGTGATCGCAATCCGAGACGCAACCTCATCCACGCCGCCGCCTGATCGCCACCCAAATCGTGGCGATGCGAAGCGAGCCGTCCGAACTTATGCGGATCCGGTAAGCGGTCGTGACGTGCCCAGCTCGGCGATTGGGGCTTGACTTTGAGTGCAAGATGCTACCGTTGCAGGGAACGGCCGGGCTCCTTATGCCCGGCCTTTTAAGGCCGATGAAGCATCTTGCCAGAGGCTCAAAGTCAAGCCCCAATCGCAATCGTCGCGAAGCGGCGATGAAATGACCCGGCCCGGCGCTCACCACCAGCCGGAGCAGCGTCCCGTCGAGCTGTCGCACAGCCGGAAGGCGAGCTTCTTCACGTCCGAATAGGTGCCCGAGAAGGACGAGTTCCGCACGGACCCGTCCTCCGAGCGCTGCAGGTACGTGTGCGAAGGGAGCGACGACGGGCCGTCGGTCCACCACTTGCCGTCGTAGTCGTTGCCGTCCCACACCCACGACTTGCACAGCGGCAGCGTGCCGCCTTCCGGGCCGTGCAGGTCGTTGCATTGCTGGCGGCTGAGGCCGGGGTGGTGGTGAGGAGGGTGGCGCCGGCGACCATGGCCAGGACGGCGGCGATTTTCTTGGCAGCGGAAAGCATTGCATCAGCCCCAGTTCGTGAGAGAGAAGAAGATCAGGCGTCGATGATGCGGGCGACAGCGCGCCAGCCCTGCTCGCCGCCGCCGTTGGTCTGCCACTGGAGCACCTTGGCGCCGTTGGCGATGCTGCCGCCGGAGACCGAGGCGACCTTGCCGCTCTTGGCGTTGACCAGGTAGCCGCTGGAGAGGTGGTCCCAGGACTGTTCGGCCTCGCCGGTGCAGGACCACTGGATCAGCTCGGCGCCGTTGGCGGTGCTCCCGCCGCCCGAGACCGAGAGGCACTTGCCGCTCTTGCGGTTCTTGAGCTGACTGCCGGACCAGTACCAGAGCTGCTCGCCGCCGTCGTTGCAGCTCCACTGGATCACGTTGGCACCGTTGGACGTGCTGCCGCCGCCTTCCACGGACATGCACTTGCCGCTCTTGAAGTTCACCAGGTTGTAGTAGGTGGCCGCGCTGGCGGACGGAGCGACCGTCAAGGTCAGGCCGACAGTCGCCAGAGCAGCGAAAACCGTTCTGCTGAAACGCAAAATGGAACCCCAGGTGTGATCAGCAGGGTCGAGCGACCCCGGTGATTGCAACGTTACAAACGCCGCCGGGGCCGCTCAAACACCCGCTGATCAAGTTCGCCTGGACTTCACCTGAGCGTCATCTCGTCGAACAGAGCAGCACCACCCTCGAGCGCAGAGCGTGGGCCACGGAGTCGAAGCCGTTCTTGACGTACTCGCCCTGCGCGACGTAGACGGCGTCCGCGTACTTGCCGGTGAACGTCTCGAACGTGCGGTAGGTGCAGCGGTCCGGGCCGAGCGGCGTGATGAGCTGGTCGCGTGTGCCGAGCAGGCCCGGGAACGTGTCGCCGGTGTCGTAGCGCAGCAACCGCGGCGGGTCGACGATGCGGATGTACTCGCGGCTGACCCACGTGCCCTCGGTGCCGTCCGGCTTGGGCAGGGTGAGGTCGATCGGCGCGTCCAGGGCCAAAGTCGTGTCCACGGCGAGGGTGTACGGATTCCACTGTGGATAGTTCGGGTAATCGATCAGCACGCTCCAGGCGAAGGAGGCCGGTGCGTCGATCTCCACGGTCACGGACTCGATCAGGTTGCTCATGACGGCATGTACTCCCCGCCGTTGACGTCCAGAGTGGCTCCGGTGATCTCGGAGGACAAGCGGGACAACAGGAACAGCACCGCGCCCGCGCACGCCTCGTCGGTCGGGATGCGGCCCAGTGGGTTGCGAGCGGCGATCTCGTCGTAGACCTTCTGCTCCGGGACACCCCGCGAATCGGCCGTCATCTTGAGGAAGAAGCGCACGCCCGGGCCGTCCAGCCAGCCCATCACGGCCTGGTTCGCGCGGATGCCGGAAGCGCCCAGTTCCAGTGCGAGGAACTGGGTCGCGGTCGCCATCGCCGCCTTCGCCACCGCGTAGCCACCCTCGCCGCGCATCGGCTTGCGGGTGGTCATGGTGCCGATGTTGACGATCGAGCCGCGCCCGGCGGCTTTCATGTGCGGCACCACTTCGCGAGTGACCTGGAGAGCGCCGAAAAGAACGATGTCCATCGACCGCCGGATCGCCTTCTCCGGCGTGTCCAGCAGGTCGAAGAAGCCCGGATGCCCGAACGCCGAGTTGACCAGGCCGGTGATCGTGCCGAACCGGTCGACGGCGGTGGACACCAACGCGGAGACGTCCTCCTGCCGGCGAACGTCGCACTGCACGCCGATGGCCTCGCCGCCGGCGGCGAGCACGTCCTTCTCGACCTGCTTCATCACGTCGGCGGACCGTGCGGCCATCACGACCTTCGCGCCCTCCGCGGCGGCGCGGGCGGCCAGCTTCGAGCCCAGGCCGGGGCCTACGCCGGTGATCAGCACGACCTCGTCTTGCAGTATCACAGGTAGACCTCCGAGTAGAAGGCGAAGTCACGGTGCAGCTGGTCCTCGGAAAGGCCGAAGTCCGTTGGCGCGTAGCAATGCGAGCCGTGCCGTTCGGTGCGGTTGCGGGCCAGGTAGGCCTCGAACGCCGCGTCGTCGGCCGGTCCGGCGGGCAGGCCCAGCGCGTCGAGGACCTGGCGGGCGACTTCCAGAGGTTTGCTGACGGTGTCGGCGAACCGGACGTCCACGAACCGGTCGGGGCGCGCCTCCCGTGCGGAGGCGAAGTCCCGCAGGGTGTCGGCGAACCGGCGGGACCAGTACCGTCCAATTCGGACCGGATCGACGTTCTCGCTGTACTGCGAGGACATCGCGCGCACCATCGAGGCGTACGACGGCACGGCGTTGACCGGCGAGCGGTGCGTCATGACGATCTTGCAGTCGGGGAACGTGTCGAACACCGCGTCGACGGCGGTCAGGTGGTGCGGTGACTTGAGCACCCACGGCAGTGCGCGATCGGGACTCTGCCACTGCAGCACCTGCAGCCACTCGCGCAGCTCGCGGTAGGCGGGCGACTGGTCGGCCGAGCGCAGCCAGTCGCCGTACGAGGGCACCCAGTAGAACGAGTCGTAGCTCATCGACACGAACGTCCGGTCCAGCAGGATCACGTCCTCCTCCGGCCCGTCCCACACGACGGTGTGCAGGTCGCCGAACTCGGGGGAGAGCTGCGCGAACATCTGCATGCGTTCCTGCGCGCGGCGTTTGCGGTCCGGGGCGTCCGGGCCCTCGCCGGGGAACGGGATCGGGTACGCGACCTCCCACGACAGCGTGGAGGTGACCTGGGGCGACGCGGCCAGCAACCGGTGCAGCAGCGTGGATCCGGTGCGGGGCAGGCCGCAGATCTCGGCGGCCACGCGCACCTCGACGTCGAGCACCGACGGGTTCGACCGTTGCAGCGCGCGCAGTCGCAGCCGGTCCGCCAGCAGCGCGGTCAGCCGATGCCTGGTCAGCTCGAAGCCCAGCGGCGACAGCGCGGCCTCGGTGTTGAGGCTGCGCACGAGCACGTCGAGCGGCTCGCGGAACCAGTCGTCGCCGAAGTCGGTGAGACCGGTCTTCGCGCAAGCCTTCTCCAGCAGCTCCGAGACGTTCAGCTCGGTCGTCACCGTCATCGCATCTCCTCCAGGGAAACCACGCGGCACTTCGGGATCGGATGCTCGGAGGCCCCGAGCCAGCGCAGCAACGCGGTGCCGGAGCTGTGCCCGCAGGTGTCGATCCAGTTGCCCGCACCGGGATCCTCGGCGGCCACCACGATCGTCAGCCGGCCATCCGCGTCCAGCGAAGCCGTGTGCTTGTTGACCGTGATGCGGCGGCGGTGGTCGAGCGACTCCATCCACCAGTTGTCGAGCTGGAAGTTCCAGTACGGGCAGTCCGGCACGTCGGTCTCGATCACCCACGCCTCGCTGGGCCGCAGCGACCAGTAGCCGTGCAGGTAGAAGATCTCCGGATCGCCGCCCGCGCGCTGGAACATCTCCTGGCCGAAGTCGGGCAGCTCGTTGGGGCGCGCCATGAACGTCCGCGTCCAGTGCGCGAACGTGGCCGCGGTGCCGTGCACGGACAACGCCGCCCGTTGCAGCGCCTTGGCCAGGAACTCAGGCGTCAGTGAAGCGGGTTCGGCCGGTCCGCCGATCTGCTCGATGTGCCACGAGCCGGGCTCTTCCGAGGCCCGGTCGAGATAGGTCTGACGCACGACGAGACCTGTCGAGTCAGGCGCCAGTGGAAGCCAGTTCGCACCCTGCTGAACAGCACTGGCGATGATCTCCACCGTGCCGTCCGGTGCGATCGTCAGGTCGGCGTCGGACAGCTCGCCGGTCGACGCCATCGTGCCGTCCTTGGCGTACCGGTTGGCCTTGGACCCGATGCTGAAGTACGCGATGGTGCCGCGCTTCCCGGTGATCCGGTAGGTGCGGTCACCGCGGATGTTCGCCGACAGGTAGACGTTGTCCGGGTTGTCCGCGCCGATCTTCACGAGGTCGAGCTCGTGGAACCGCGGGAAGTCGGGATCGGCGTTGTCCAGGCAGGAGTACAGCATCTCGCGGGTCAGCCGGGTGAGGTAGCGGTAGCCCTCTGCCCTGTCCAGGGCGGTGTCGGGCCCGGAGAGCACCACCTCCCCGGCCTTCTCGAGCGCCTGGCAGAACTGCGACCACGCCTGATCCGGCACGGGACCCTCCCGAAATTAGAACGTGTTCTAGCGCAACATACCCGATTCTGGACAACGTTCAACAGACGCCGAGCGTGCGAAGCCGGTCCACCACGACCTCGGCTGCCTCCGCGGGGCTCAACGCCGTGGTGTCGAGCCTCAGCTCAGGGTTCTCCGGTGGTTCGTAAGGCGAGTCGATGCCGGTGAAGTTCGCCAGCTCACCCCGCCTGGCCCGCGCGTAGAGGCCTTTCGGGTCGCGCTGCTCGGCGACCGCCAACGGCGTGTCGACGAAGACCTCGCAGAACTCGTTCTCGGCCACGAGTTCCCGCGCCAGCGCCCGTTCCGCCCGGAACGGCGAGATGAACGAGACCAGCACGATCAGCCCCGCGTCGACCATCAGCGCGGCCACCTCGGCGATGCGGCGGATGTTCTCGACGCGGTCGGCGTCGGAGAACCCGAGGTCCTTGTTCAGCCCGTGCCGCACGTTGTCGCCGTCCAGCAGGAACGTGTGCCTGCCGTCGGCGTGCAGCGCCTTCTCGACCAGGTCGGCGATGGTGGACTTGCCCGCGCCGGACAGCCCGGTCAGCCACACCACGCAGGGCCGGTGCCCGTTGCGCTCGGTCCTTGCCCGCTTGTCGACCGTCATCGTCTGCCAGCGCAGGTTCGTCGACCGCAGGGCGAAGTCGATCATCCCGGCGCCGACCGTGGCGTTCGTCAGCCGGTCGAGCACCACGAACGACCCGAGGTCGCGGTTGGTGCGGTAGCTCTCGAACGGCACGGGCGCGTCGAAGTGCACGGTGTCGGTACCGATCTCGTTGAGCTGCAACGCCTTCGTAGCCGTGAACCCGACGGTCCGTGCGCCGATCTTGGCCAGGTACTGCCTGCCGGGCAGCAGCCCGGTCTCGTTCAGCCACACCAGCTTCGCCTGGAACGAGTCGGCGGTGCCCGGCGGGTCCTGGGCCGCCGCCAGCACGTCACCGCGACTCGCGTCCACGTCATCGGCCAGCACGACGGTGACCGACGACCCCGTTGGGGCCTCGGGCAAATCACCGTCCATCGTGACGATCCGCTCCACAGTGGAGGTTCGCTCGCCGGCCCGAACCGAGTCGCCCTGCCGCAGCACACCGCGCAACACCCGTCCGGAGAAGCCGCGGAACGACGCGTCCGGCCGGTTGACCCACTGCACGAGGAACCTCGACGGCCCGTCCTCCTCGGTGTCGATGGCCACCGACTCCAGCCACTGCAGCAAAGTCGGCCCGTCGTACCACGGCGTCAGCTCGCTGTGCCCGACCACGTTGACGCCCTCGGTCGCGGACATCGGCACGCAGGTGATCTCCGCGAAGTCCAGCTCGGCGGCGAACTCAGCGAACGAAGCGCAGACGTCCTCGAAGACCTCCCGCGAGTAGCCCAGGAGATCGAGCTTGTTCACGGCGACGGCGACGCGCCGAATCCCCAGCAAGGATACGATCCGCGCATGCCGCCGCGTCTGGCTGAGCACACCCTTGCGCGCGTCGAGCAAGATCACCGCGGCATCGGCGGTGGACGCGCCCGTGACCATGTTGCGCGTGTACTGCTCGTGCCCTGGAGTGTCCGCGACGATGAACCGCCGCGCCTCGGTGGCGAAGAACCGGTACGCGACGTCGATCGTGATGCCCTGCTCGCGTTCGGCGGCGAGCCCGTCCACCAGCAGCGCGAAGTCCAGCTCGCCCCCGCGGGTCCCCACCCGCCGGGAATCGGCCTCCAGAGCGGCCAGATGGTCCGCGTACAGCAGTTTCGACTCGTACAGCAGTCGCCCGATCAGCGTGCTCTTGCCGTCGTCCACGCTGCCGCAGGTGATGAACCGCAGAAGCTCCATCAGAAGTAGCCCTCCCGCTTCTTGCGTTCCATCGACCCGCTCTGGTCGTGGTCGATCAGCCGCCCCTGTCGTTCGGACGTGGTCGCGGCCTGCATCTCCTCGACGATCTCGGCGACCGTCCTGGCCTCGCTGCGCACCGCACCGGTCAGCGGGTAGCAGCCCAGCGTCCGGAACCGGACGAGCTCCGAACGAGGCTGGGAGGTCAGAGGCATCCGGTCGTCGTCCACCATGATCAGCATTCCGTCGCGGTCGACCACCGGCCGGTGCGCCGCGAAGTACAGCGGCACAACGGGAATCCGCTCGCGCTCGACGTAGCGCCACACGTCCAGCTCGGTCCAGTTCGACAGCGGGAACACCCGGATGCTCTCGCCGGGCGCGACCCGCGTGTTGTAGAGCCGCCACAGCTCGGGCCGCTGGTTCTTCGGGTCCCACCGGTGCTGCGCGGTCCGGAACGAGAACACCCTTTCCTTGGCACGAGAGGCTTCCTCGTCCCGCCGCGCCCCGCCGAACGCGACGTCGAACCGGTGCTTGTCGAGTGCCTGCCGCAGTCCCTGGGTCTTCCACAGGTCGGTGTGCCGCGAGGAACCGTGGTCGAACGGGTTGATGCCCAGCGCCACGCACTCGGGGTTGCGGTGCACGATCAGCTCGAGCCCGAGTTCGGCGGCGACCCTGTTCCGGAACGCGATCATCTCCCGGAACTTCCACGTGGTGTCCACGTGCAGCAACGGGAACGGCGGCTTCGACGGGTAGAACGCCTTGCGCGCCAGGTGGAGGAGCACCGAGCTGTCCTTGCCGATCGAGTACAGCAGCACCGGGCGTTCGCTCTCCGCCACGGCCTCGCGGAAGATGTCGATGCTGTCGGCCTCCAGCGTGTCCAGGTGGTTCATGCGAGGACCCCCGCCAGTTCCGGACGGCAGATCAGCAGGTCCGGCAGCCACGGGTCGGGCTGGTTGTAGACGAGCGGCCGGCCGTCGGCCCGGGACGCGTGCAACCCCGCCGCGCGAGCCACGTAGACAGGTGCGGCCGAGTCCCACTCGTACATGCCGCCCGCGTGCAGGTAGGCGTCCGCGTCTCCGCGCACGACGGCCATCGTCTTCGCGCCCGCGCTGCCCATGGGCACCAGCACGCCGTTGATCGCCGCGGCGATCCGCTCGGCGCACTCGGGTGGACGGGTGCGGCTCACGACGATTCTGGGCCGGTGGTGCGGAGCGCGGGGGACCGGTCGCAGCGCGGGCAGTGCGACCGCACCCGCGACGAGCTCGCCCCGTTCCCACAACGCCACGTGCACGGCCCAGTCGGTGCGGCCGAGCTCGGCGTACTCGCGGCTGCCGTCCAGCGGGTCGATGATCCACACCCGGTCGCAGGCCAGCCTGCGCGGGTCGTCGGGTGCCTCCTCGGACAGCACCGCGTCGCCCGGCCGGTGTTCTTCCAGTTGCGCGGCAAGGAAGTTCTGTGCCGTCCGGTCGCCGTCACCGGGCCGGACGCGCACCAGCAGCCGGCCTGTCTCGGTGGCCAACCGTTGTGCCAACTCACCGTCGGTCTCCGCCATGCACCGACGGTAGCAACCAAACCGAACAACGTTCAATATGCTTTTGAACGTTGTTCAAAGTAGGATCCGGCATCGTGAGCACAGAGCAGACGGCCTGGGGTGACGCGGAAGGCAGGCGGCGCGACATCCTGCAGTCGGCCGAGCAGATCCTCGAGGAGCAGGGGTACGCGGGCCTGACCATGCGCGCGATCGCGGTGGGCGCGGGAGTCAGCTCCGGCACCGTGTACCAGTACTTCTCCGGCAAGGAGGACGTCTTCGCGGCACTGATGGAACGCCGCCTGGACGAGCTGCAGCACACGCTGAACACGGTCGACCGCAGCCTCGGCGTCGCGGGTGTGCTCAGGCAGATCGAGCCCCAGGTCACCGAGCTGTGGCGACGGTTCGGCCGGTCAGCCGCCCAGTGGGAGGCGAAGGTGCTCTCCGGCGGCCGCAAGGGCAAGGAGGTCGCCGGGTCCGCGCAGGACTACCGCAAGACCATCAAGGCGCTCGCCAAGGCGCTGAACGAGACCGCGCAGGCGTCTGGTCAGACGCTCGTCGACGACCCGGCGCTGCCGCACTGGGTGTGGGACTCGCTGATCGGGCTGGCCGACGACCTGCTGCTCCAGGGCGCGCGGACGAACCGGGTCAAGCCCGCGCATCTCATCGAGTTCGCGACCGGTGCGATCGAGCGGGGTGTCATTTCCCCCCGATGAGCGAGTCCAGCGTCGCGGACCCGTTCTCCCCGCAGACCTTGCGGGACGCGGTGAGCGTGGCGGGGTTGGTCGCCTCGTCCGACCTGCCGGCCTGCCCGAAGAGCCGCTTGAGGAGGTCGACCTGGGCGTCGAGACCGGCCGACATGAAGTCACCGCACGTCGAGTTGGTGCTGAGCCTGTCGTCCCCGCCCTCGAACTCCGGCCCGAACGCGAAGAGCAACGCGACGACCAGCACGAGGCCCAGCGCGAAGACGCCGAGGCCGGGACCGCTCTTGGTGGGGCGCAGCCAGTCCTCCACCTCCTCGCGGAACGGCTCGAGCGGGGTCTGCTCCGCGTCGACCCAGAACTCGAAGGTGTCGCTGCCGGTCACCTCGACCTGGACGTGACCTGCGACGACCAGGACGCTCGCGACCTGCTCCTTCGGGTACGCGCCCGCCCAGAACGGGTCGGGCCGCACCAGCACCAGCCGGTCGGGCAGCAGGAACACCACGTCGCGCTCGCCCCTGGCGAGTCGCTCGGTCTGACCGGGCTGGATGACGACTCCGGCCAGCCAGGCCCGCACCTCAGGGCGTTCGTGCTCTTCGAGGGCCTCCGCGGCGATCGCCCACAGGTCGGGATGTTCCACGTCCCTGCTATCGCTGAAGTTGTGTCCGCAAGTTACCCGAGGATGCCGAAATTGCTCCAAATGGCACTCAGTTCGCAATCTTCGAACGCTTGACGGGCAGCTCGTAGCGCCTGCGGATGCTCGAGCCGAGCACGCCGATGTCCGCGCCGTAGACGTGGATCGAGATCGCGACCGAACTGGAGTTGTTGCACACCTTGTGAATGTCGCCCGGCGGCACGAGGTACGACGCCACACCCTGCGGAGTGCGATTGACCCGCAACGGAACGAGGTGATCACCCGCGAGCCGGTACGTGGTCTCTTCTTCTTCGCCGACGTACGTGCCGACGACGCACCATGACACGTGGTCGTGAATGCACGTCTCCTGACCTGGCAACCAGACCAGCGCGACGACCGAGAAGCTGCCGTCCGGCTCCACGTGCAGGACGTGCTGGCGGTAGGCGGCCGGGTCGGGTTCGCGCTGCTCGGCGTCCAGCAGTGACGGATCGGCGAGGTGGCGGGTGAGGGCCTTGGCGACCCGCTTGGCGACGGCGGCATCGGAGCCGCCCGCGTTCACGGCGGTGCGGACCGCGCCGACGAGAAGGGCGGCGGTGGGGGAGAGCAGACGAGGCATGATTGCTCCTCACATGATCAAAAAAGCTCCGATCAGCGCCACGAGTGAGATCAGGACGGTGGACAGCAGGCCCAACGTCAGCGCGGGCAGTCCGGAGCGGACGAGAGAACGCAGGTTCACGGCCGTACCGAGGGCGAACATGCCCGCGGCCAGCAGCAGGTTGTCCACGAACGTCGCCGCGGACAGCACGGACGCGGGCAGCAGGCCGGTGGCGCGCACGGCGGCCGCGACCAGGAACCCCACGACGAACAACGGCACGATCGGCGGACGCCTGCCCGCCGCCGGGAACCTGCGGCGTTCGGCGACGCTCACCGCGGCGAGCATCGGAGCCAGCAGCACGACCCTGGTCAGCTTCACGGCGACCGCGATGGCCAGGGCGCCGGTGACCGGTCCGGCGGCGGCCACGACCTGGGCGACCTCGTGGACGCTGCCGCCCGCCCACACCCCGTACGCGGCGGGCGAGATGCCGGTGAGCGGGTGCAACGCGGGCAGCGCGAACATCGCCACGGTACCGAACAGCGTGACCAGGCCGAGCGCCTTGGCGACGTCCTGCTCGTCCTGCTCGCGCACGCCGTTCATGGCGGCGACGGCCGACGCGCCGCAGATCGAGAACCCGGTGGCGATCAGCAACGACAGCCCCTCGCTCACCCCGAGCACCCGGCCGAGCCAGCGGGTCACGACGAACGTGACCACCACGGCGACGACCGCGAGCGCCAGCACCTCGTAGCCGAGCGCCAGCACGTCCCGGACGACCAGCTTCAGCCCGAGCAGCACGATGCCCAGGCGCAGCAGGCGGCGTCCGGCGAGCTTGATGCCGGGGCTGAAGACCACGGGGAGTTTCACCGCGTTGGCCACGACGGCTCCGAGCAGCACCGCCGCCGTCAGCGCGCTGACCGAGGGAAGCAGCCAGGTCACGACCATCGCGACCGCGACACCGGCCGCGACCAGCACAAGGCCGGGTACCGGTGAGTCGATCGCGCGCGCAGTGGTCTTGATGCTGCCCATGTGAGCAACCATCACCCCGGCGAGCTATGCGCAGAAGATGGCCATTCCTTGGGTACGTATAAGCCTGCGTTATGCCCTGGCCGCGGCGGAGACCATCGCGTCCACGGTGGCGCGCATCAGCGGCAGGCGGATCAGGTCGGGCCAGGTGTAGAGGGCGGTCTCGCGTTCGGCCTCGGACTCCACCTCGACCGTGGTCAGGCCGGGGTGCTGCAGGAACGACAGCAGCAGCCGCGGCACGAGCGCGACGCCCAGCCCGGCCGTGACGAGACTCTGGATGGCCAGGTTGTCGTCGGTCGAGCAGGTGACGTCGGGGGTGAACCCGGCCTCGGCGCAGGCCTGCTGGAGAGCGCGCTGGCAGCGGGGACAGCCGGCGATCCAGCGTTCTTCCGCTGCCTCGGCGAGCGACACCTTCCCGCGTCCGGCGAGCCGATGGCCGGTGGGCAGCAGCAACGCGAGCGGCTCGCGCATCAACGGCACCCGCAGCATCCCGGCGACGGCGGCGTCGTCCAGGGGCTCACCCCGGTAGCTGAAGCTGATCACCACGTCGACCGTGCCGCGCCGCAGCAGCGCGAACGAGTCCGGCGGCTCCTCCTCCACGAGCTCGAGCCGCAGCTGGGGACGTTCCTTGGACAGGATCGCGGCCGCGAAGGGCACGAGGGAGACGTTGGCACTGGGGAACGCGCAGATGCGGATCGTGCCGATGTCGTGCGCCGCGATCGCGCTGATCTGCTGGTGGGTCGCGGCCAGCTGGTCCAGCAGCTCCGTGCCGCGTTCGGCCAGGATCCGGCCCGCCTCGGTGAGGTTCAGGCCGCGGCCCGTGCGGACGAACAGCGGGCCGCCGACCTGCCGTTCCAGTGCGCGCATCTGCTGGCTGATCGCCGGCTGGGTGCAGTGCAGCTCCCGTGCGGCCGCGCTGAACGACCCGGTCCTGGCGACGGTCGCGAACACCTCTAGCTGGCGGGTATCGAGCACTTTCGCACGATATGCCTGATCGGCCGTCCGCGATGGACGGCCGATCAGGTGTCGGTCCGATCAGGTGCCGGTCCTAGAAGGTGAGCTTCCAGGAGTTGATGTTGCCGACGTCCTGGCTGGCCACGTCCTGGACGCGCAGCTTCCACACGCCGTTCGCGACCTCGCTCGACGCGTTGACCGTGAAGGTCTGCTGGATGTTGTCCGCGCTGCCGCCCGACTTGTTGCTCAGCGAGTACACCGACCCGTCCGGGGCGATCAGGTCGACGACCAGGTCACCGCGGTAGGTGTGGATGATGTCGACGCCGACCTTGAGCGTGGCCGGGGCGTTGCCCGTCACGCCGGAGACCGTGATCGAACTGGTCACGGCCGCGCCGTTGTCCGGGATGGCCACGTCGGCGGTGTTCTCGAACGTCTTGCCGGGAGGGGGCGTGCCGGGGCCGACTGCTTCGAGCGCGTCGACACGGCCCTCACCGAAGAAGTTGTTCTTCGCCGTGGTGCCGGAGCAACGGGTGTCGGTGCAGGCCAGGTCGTCTGCCTGGGTGGCCAGCAGTTGGCGCAGCTGGGCCGGGGTCGCCGTGGGGTTGGCCGACTTGAGCAGCGCGGCCACGCCCGTGACGTGCGGGGAGGCCATGGACGTGCCGTCGAGCGGGGCGTACTTGCCGCCGGGCACGGTCGAGACGACGGCCTCGCCCGGCGCCGCGACGTTGATCTTGTCGGTGCCGTAGTTGGAGAACGCCGACTTGCGGTTCGTCGAGCCGATCGACGAGACGATGACGACGCCGGGTGCCTCGGTCGGCATGCTCAGGCACGAGTTGGTGATGTTGCGCTGCACCGGGGTGGAGTCGTTCGGGCTCGTCGTGTCCCGCGTCTTGTTCGCGAGGTTGTAGTTCTCGTTGCCCGCCGCGGCGACGTTCAGCACGCCCTTGCCGTCGGCGTAGGCCACGGCCCGCTTGATGCCCTCCAGGATGGCGTCCTGGTCGGCGTTGTCCGGGCAGTTGAACAGCCACGGGTCGCTGTAGTAGCTGTTGTTGGTCACCGCGAACCCGTGGTCACCGGCGAAGACGAACGCGCAGATGGTGTTCTCGGCGAAGAAGAACTTCTCGGCACCCGGCTCCGCGACGCGGACCGAGGCAATTTTGACGCCCGGCGCCACGCCGACCACGCCGTGCCCGTTCTTGGCCGCCGCGACCGTGCCCGCGACGTGCGTGCCGTGCTTGTCGACGTCCCGCCACGCACCGGCGCGGGTGTCGAGCTTGCCGTAGGCGCAGGACGCGGAGTTGGCCGCGTCGAAGTTCGGCTTGATGTCGTCGTGCTGGTCGTCGACGCCGGTGTCCAGGATGCCGACCGTGACGTTCGGCGAGCCCGGGTTGATCGCCCACGCCTTGTCGGCGCCGATCTGACTCATGTCCGAACGCACGGGCTCGTCCGCGGACGGCGTGGCCTGTGCCGGCGCGTCGGGGATCGCCGGGTTGGCGGCCGCGGCCGGGACGTCCGACGTGCGGGTGGCACCGACCTTCTGCACACCGGCAACGGTCCGCATCCTGGTCGCGAAGTCGGTGGCGGTGGAGTGGGCGACGATGACGCCGATCGCGTCGTAGCTGCTGAACACCGTGCCGGCGTTGCCCGTGACGGCGGTCTTGGCCGCCGCGGTGTCGTTCGGCGCGGTGATGACCAGGTAGGCGCGCGTGCCCGCGGCCGCGGCGGGGGTTGCCGCCGTCAGCACGCCGGCGCCCACGGCCGCGGCGATGACCGCGGCGCGCAAGCGTGATCGTGAACCCAGGAACACGATTCCTCCAACTTCTAGCGGGCGATGCCCGCGCACGTCGCGCGGGTGCAGGGGCCCGTCACGGCATTAGAGGAGGTCAGGACGGATTCGGGACGCGCGGTTCCAGAAATGCTCCGTTCGGTTCACGCCGAACGTCGCACGTCAGGCGTGTGCGGTGCTGACCAGTTCGGCGGCGAAGAGGCGCATCAGGCCCGGCAGCCGGTAGGTGTCGCCGTCGCCCCACTCGGCGAGACCGAGGTCGACCAGGTGGTCCAGCGCGGCCTCGGCGTCCAGCACGCCCGAGCCCAGCGCGGTGGCGGCGGTGACCGGGTCGCACACCTCGTGCCGGCCGAGCAGACGGCACGCGGCGGTGGCGAGCGGGTCCTGGACAGTGCTGAACGCCGTGGCGCAGGCCGCGCGAACCGACTCGCCGCCGAAGCTGAGCTCGGCCAGCCTGCGCCGCTCCGGTGCCAGTCGGCGGGCCAGCCGGGCCGGGGAACGGGACGGGCGGTGAGCGAGGAGCGCGCCCGCGATGTGCAGTGCGAGCGGGACTCCGTGGCAGCACTGGACGATCTCGGCCGCGGCCGCCGGTTCGGAGGCCACGTGCGGTGCCAGCCGGGTCAGCAGCTCCAGTCCGTCCACATCGGACAGAGGCGGGAGCTTCACGTGGGTCGCGCCGTCCAGCAGGAGCGGGGCGTGGCTGGTGATCAGCACCGCGCACGGTCCGGTCGCGGGCAGCAGGTCGCGCAGCGGGGCGGGATCGGTCGCCCCGTCGAGCACCACGAGCACCGCGCGGTCCGCCAGCCGTGATCGCAGCAGGGTGGCGGCCTCGTCCGTCGCGTGCGGCACGTCGGTCACGCCGAGGTGCCGCAACAGCCGGTGCGGGACGTGCGTCGCCCGGCGGAGGTCGAGGTAGAGCTGGCCGTCAGGGAACACCGGCGCGACGCGATGCGCGACCTCCAGCGCCAGCGCGCTCTTGCCCACGCCGCACGGGCCGTGCACGACGGCCACGACGGGTGTGTCCTGGGCGAGCAAAGCCTGCAGGCGCGCCACTTCGGGCCCGCGACCGGCGAACGACCGGCACGGCGCGGGAAGCTCTCTGGGTACGGCGGGAGCGCACACGCCGGGAGCGCGCCCGACGGGAGCGTGCACGGTGACGGCCGCGGTCAGCGACGGGTCGCGGTCGAGCACCGCCTGGTGCAACCGGACGAGCTCGGGCGAGGGCTCCAGGCCGAGCCGGTCCGCGATCACGGCGCGGTAGTCGGTGTAGACGGCGAGAGCTCCCGCCAGGTCGCCCGACCGGTACAGGGCGGTCACCAGGTGCGCCCGCGGCCGTTCCCGCAGCGGATGCTCGGCCACGAACTCGCGCAGCGGCGTGACCAGCGAGTGGTGCTCGCCGAGACCCAGTCGCGCGTCGAAGTGGTCCTCCGTGACGGCCAGCCGCAGCTCTTCGACCGGTGCGATCGACGCGGCCAGCGCGGTGCAGCCGGCCAGGTCCTCGAGCACTGCGCCCCGGCACGCCGACAGCGCCTCGCCCAGGTGCCGTGCGGCCGCGGCGTGGTCACCGCGGGACAGCGCCGCCCTGCCCGCTTCGGCGCGTTCGGTGAACAGGTGCAGGTCCAGTTCGCCCGGTCGCAGCGTGAGCTGGTAGCCCGCCTGCTTGCCCGCGATGCGCTCGGCGCCGTCCGGCAGCACCTGACGCAGCCGGTTGGCGTACGTGCGCAGGTTCGCCACCGCGGACATCGGCGGTTCGTCCGCCCACAGCGCGCGGACCAGCCTGCGGATCGGCACCGGCCGGCCGGGGTTGAGCAGCAGCGTGGCGAGCAGGAGGCGTTGTTTGAGCGACCCCAGCACGACGTTCGTGCCGCGGGCGCGCACCTCGATCTTCCCGAGAACCCTGAACTCGACTGACACGCCGGTGATCCTGTCTGTGGCCGCTGACACACCGCCGACACGGCATACACGCGGCCGTGTATGCGCGCTGGGCGTCCCCGTGTACGTCGCTTTCCTACGTTGGCGCCACCGACGCCACCCGGCGCGGACGAACTGAGGGAGCGCGATACATGCGCAAGACGTTGGAGTCGCTCAGCGACAAGCTGCTCGGTGTTTTCGTGGCCAAGGTCGACGTGGGCGCGGCCTGCCCGCCGGACCCGTACTACAAGCACTGCTACTGCCGTGAGCGCAGTGACTTCCGCCAGCGCTGTTCGCAGAACGGCGCGTGCAAGGAGTTCTGCGGACCCTGCGTGGTCTTCCGGACCTGCGGCGCGTGACCGACCGCCGTGGGTGGCGGCGGGTTTCGCCACCCACGGCCCCTTCCTTCTAGCTTCGGAGACTTGCCATGTCAGTGCTCACCGCCGCGGTCGTGGTCGTCGGAATCCTGTGCCTGCTGGACCTGTTGCTGAGCTTCGGCATCATCAGGCGGTTGCGTCAGCAGAACGAGGCGCTGCGCGACCTGCGGGAGAAGCAGTCGGCGGAGGAACCGCCCATCATGCTGACCGCCGGTGCGCACATCGCACTGTCCGATGTGGACGTTTCCGGCGCGCTGGTCGGGTTCTTCTCGCCGAACTGCGAACCGTGCAAGGAGCGCATGCCGCAGTTCATCGAGTACGCGACCGGCCACCGCGGCAAGGTCATCGCGGTCGCCGCCGGACCCGCCGAGGAGGTCGCCGACATGGTCGTGCGCCTCGGTGAGGTGGCCGAGGTCGTCGTCGAGGAGATGGGCGGAGAACTGCACAACGCGTTCGGCACCACCGGTTATCCGGCGGTGTGCCTGGTCGACGACTCCGACACCGTGCTGGCGAGCGGCTGGGAGATGTCCGCGCTGCCGGCTCTCGCGTCCCGGTGACCACCGATCTCGGCGCTCGCCGGGTGCTGTCGCTGCTGGTCAGTGCGTTCGGCCTGACTCGAGCGGCCGCGCCGGCGGGCACACCGGTGTACGTCGTGCTGAGTCTGCTCGGCGGCGTCGTGCCGTTGGCGGCGGCGTGGTGCACCAAGATCCTGCTGGACGGCCTCGCGGTGGGCGGTGGCTGGGCGGCGCTCGTGCCGTGGGCGGTCGCGCTGGCGTTGACCGGTCTGGTCAGCGGCCTGCTCCCGGTGGTGACGGAGTACCTCAAGCAACGGCTGGACCGTGCGGTTTCCGTGCTCACGATGGACCGGCTCTACCAGGCGATGGGCCGGCTCACCGGGCTGGCGCGGATGGAGGACCCGCGGTTTCGCGACAAGCTCCAGCTCGCGCAGCAGGCCGGCCGCAGCGGGCCCGGCCGGCTCGTCGACGACGGGCTGGGCGCGGTGCAGGCGGCCGTCACCACGGCCGGGTTCCTCGGCACGTTGCTGGTGCTCAACGCGGGCATGGCGGTGATCGTGCTGGTCGCGGCGGTGCCGGCGTTGGTCGCGCACATGCGGCTGAGCCGTGCCAGGGCCGAGGTGATGTGGTCGATCACGCCCGCCGAGCGGCGCGAGGTGTTCTACGCGGAGCTGCTGTCGAGCCTGGACGCGGCGAAGGAGCTGCGGTTGCTGGGTCTCGGCGACCTCTTCCGGCGCCGCATGCTCGTCGAGCTGACGGCGGCGCACGTCGTGGTGCAGGGCCAGGACCGCCAGGACGCGCGGGTGCGCGGGCTGCTCGCCGGGCTGACCGCGCTGGTGTCGGCGGCCGGGCTGATCTGGTCGGTGTGGCTCGCCGTCTCGGGATCGCTGTCCATCGGTGACGTCGCGATGTTCGTGGCCGCGATCGCCGGGGTGCAGGGCGCGTCGCAGAGCCTGGTGCACAACATCGCCTCCGCGCACCACTCCGTGCTGTTGTTCCACCACTACCGGGAGATCGAGGCGCAGCCACCGGACCTGCCGGTGTCCACCGACCCGGTTCCCTTGCTGCGCCAGGGGATCGAGCTGCGCGACGTGTGGTTCCGCTACGCCGACGACCAGCCGTGGGTGCTGTGCGGGGTGAACCTGACGATCCCGCACGGGCGTTCGCTCGCGCTCGTCGGGCTGAACGGCGCGGGCAAGTCGACGATCGTCAAGCTGCTGTGCCGGTTCTACGACCCCAGCCGTGGCGCGATCCTGTGGGACGGCGCCGACATCCGGTCATTCGCCGTCGACGAGCTGCGTGCCCGCATCGGCGCGGTCTTCCAGGACTACATGAAGTACGACCTCACCGCTCTGGAGAACATCGGCCTCGGTGAGGTGTCCGCAATGGACGATCGCGCACGCGTCGTCGCGGCGGCGCAACGAGCAGGCGCGCACGACGTCGTCACGGCGTTGCCCCGCGGCTACGACACCTTGTTGTCGCGCATGTTCGTCGACGAGGCCGACCGCGAGGACCCGGAGACCGGCGTGCTGCTCTCCGGCGGTCAGTGGCAGCGGCTCGCCCTGGCGCGGGCGTTCC
The DNA here is from genome assembly GCF_040629405.1 of Lentzea sp. NPDC005914. NCBI lineage: Bacteria > Bacillati > Actinomycetota > Actinomycetes > Pseudonocardiales > Pseudonocardiaceae > Lentzea > Lentzea sp. NPDC005914. The sequence goes on from NZ_JBEXVQ010000005.1 coordinate 109,289, forward strand.
TGCGCGACCGCAGGGACCTGATGATCCTGGACGAACCCAGCTCCGGCCTGGACGCGCAGGCCGAGCACGAGGTGCACAGCAGCCTGCGCCGGCACCGCGAGGGCGCGACGAGCGTGCTGATCTCGCACCGCCTCGGCACGGTCCGCGACGCGAGCGTGATCGCCGTGCTGACCGGCGGACAGGTGTCGGAACAGGGCACGCACGACGAGCTCATGTTCCTCGGCGGGGACTACGCGCGGCTCTTCCGCCTGCAGGCTTCGGGATACGACGAGGTGGTGACCGGATGATCTGGGTGGCGCTGGCGGTGCTCGGTGCGGTGGTGGCGTGGTTGCTCGTGTTGCGCAGCCGGTTGCTCGTCGTGACGGTGCACGGCGTGAGCATGGAACCGACCTACCACTCCGGCGACCGGCTGCTGGTCCGGCGGGCCCGGCTGGACCGCGTCCGCGCCGGCCAGGTCGTGGTGGTGCAGGTGGAGGCTTCGACGCCGGACGACCCGACGGGCGGCCGCCTGGTGAAACGCGCGGTGGCCGTGCCGGGAGATCCCGTGCCGCCGCGGATCCCGGTGCCCGGTCCGCGCGTGCCGGTGGACAGCCTGCTCGTGCTCGGGGACAACCTCGCGCGCAGCAACGACTCCCGGCGGCTCGGCTATCTCCACGCGGACGCGCTGATCGGCGTGGTGCTCCGTCCGCTCGGATCGAGGTGACGTGATGACAACCGGGGCCGCGGTCCTTTGTGGACTGGTTCTGTTGATCTCTGCGGTGAGCAAGGTGCGCACCGCGAACGACTACGCCGAGTTCGTCGCCTCGATACCGGCCTTCGAGATTCCGGCGCGGTGGACGCGGCTGTTCGCGGTGCTGACGGTGGTGGCGGAGTTCGGGATCTCGGGACTGCTGCTCGCGTCGCTGATCGCCGGGTACTGGGCGGCTGTCGCGGGACTGGTTCTGGCGGCCGGCATGTTCGCGGTGCTGACCGCCGTGGTGTGGCGCGCGGTGTCGCGGCGGTCCGGCGCGGTGTGCCGGTGCTTCGGGCGTGCTCGCACCACGCTCACGCACAGGCACACCGCGCGCAACGCCTTCCTGTTGGGAGTGGCGGTTCTCGGACTGTCTGCTGTGGACAACGCGTTCGATCCTGTCGTCGCGGGTCTGGCGGCAGCGGTCGGCGTGATCGGTGCGGTGCTGGTGGTGCGGTTCGACGACCTGGCCGACCTCGTCGCCGGCCCGGTCTAGGCGCGGTAGGCGTCGAGGAGCAGTCCGTGGAAGTGGTGCACCCCGTGTTCGGACAGGCCTGACCCCTCCGGGTCGTAGACGATCCGGCCCTGGTCGAACGCGGGCGTGCGCATGCCACGCTGGACGCTCTCGACGATGCTGATGTCCTGCTGCTGCAACACTTCGTGGATGTACCGCACGCCGTCCTGTTCCGCGGCGGTGAGCTCGGTCGTCTCGAAGTAGAAGTCCCACGTTTCGCGCGTGCGTTCCGGGCCGTCCGGAAGGATCTGCAGCACCATGAAGTTGTCCCGGCCCGGGTAGCGCAACAGGCACGTGTTGGGCCCACAACCACCACACCGCGTGCTGGTTGACCGTCGCGCCCGACACGTCGTACGCGGAGTTCTCGTGCTTGCCCGCCTCGGCGAAGTGGCTCGACCAGATGCCGTGCGTCTTCACGTCGTAGGTGCCCATGTCGACGAGGTCGACGAACTCGGGATGCGCGATGTGGCAGTGGTAGCACTCCAGGAAGTTGTCGACGACGTTCTTCCAGTTGGAGTCGATCTCGTAGGTGAGCCGCTTGGCGTGCGTGAGCCCGGCGACGTCCGGCGCCCAGAAGTCGATCTCCGCCTTGAGATCCGGGGCCTGTTCCGCCAGAGCTTTCGCGGACGGGTCGAGGATCACGTAGACGAAGCCGCAGAACTCCTCGACCTGCACCTGGTCCAGGCGGATCTCGGACTTGTCGAACGTCTCCATGCGATCCGCGCGCCGGGCCGCCTTCAGCGAGCCGTTCAGGTCGTACGTCCACGCGTGGTACGGGCACACGATGTTGCGTGTGACGCCGGTGCCTTGCAGCAGTTCGTGCGCTCGGTGCTTGCACACGTTGTAGAACGCCCGGAGCGTTCCGGCCCGGTCGCGGACGATCGCGATCGGCATGCCGGCGACCGTCGCTGCCACGTAGGCGCCGGGCTCGCGGAGCTGCTCGACGTGGCAGACCCATTGCCACGTACGGGAAAACACGGTCTTCTGCTCGAAGTCGTGCCACCGCGGCTCGACGTAGGCCTCGGCGCGCAACGACATCGACCGCGCGGGATCGTCGTGGTGGCCGGAGGAAACTCGCGCAACGTCGTCGGCCGTGACCCCCAAGGTCACCCTCCCAGTCTGGTGGGCAGGCGTTCGAAACCGCGCAGGACGCGGGTCGGACGGCGAGGGGCGCCGGCCAGCGGGCGCAGGTCGGGGAAGCGGTCGAAGATCGAGCGCAGACCGATCTCGCCCTCCATGCGCGCGAGCTGGGCGCCGAGGCAGTAGTGGCGACCGGCGCCGAACGACACGTGGTCGCGGGCGTTGGCGCGGGTGACGTCGAAGACGTGCGGGTTCTCGAAGACCTCGGGATCGCGGTTGGCCGCGGCGAGCACCGTGGTGACGAGCTGGCCGCGCCGCACCGGAACGCCCGCGATCGTCGTGTCACGCGAGCACATGCGGCCGGTCAACAGCACTGGTGGGTCCACGCGCAGCACCTCGTCGACCGCGTTGCCCCACAGCTCCGGCCGGGCTCTCAGGACTTCGAGCTGCGCGGGGTTCTTCGTGAGCAACGAGATGCCGTTGCCCAGCAGGTTGACGGTGGTCTCGAAGCCCGCGGCCAGGACGAGGCCCGCGGTGGCCTTGAGCTCGCGTTCGGTGAGGCCGGCACCGTCCTCGCGCGCGGTGATCAGGCGGCTGAGGAGGTTGTCGCCGGGGTTGGCGCGCAGGGCGTCGAGGTGGCGGGTGAGCCAGGCGTCGAACGTGCTGAGCGTGGTCTCGACGTTGCGGAACACCCGCCACGACAGGCCCAGGTCGAGGCTCGGGGCGGCGGCGCCGCCGAGCGCCAGGACGGTCGCGCGTTCCTCGGGCGGGACGCCGAGGATCTCGCTGATCACGGTGACCGGGAGCAGGCCGCAGTAGGCCTCGATGAGGTCGACCGGGTCGGTGGGGTCGAGGCTCGCCAGCAGCTCGTCGGCGATCGACTGGGTGCGTTCACGCAGCTGTTCCACGGCGCGGGCGGTGAAGACGCGGGTGACGAGCTTGCGGTAGCGGGTGTGCTGCGGCGGCTCGACGACCAGCAGCGACGGCGGCTGGACGGGATGGGTGACGTCCGTGGCGGACCACGCGGCGAGCTTGCCGAGAATGCCGGCGCCGTAGCGGGGTCGGGTCGTGACGAGGGCGTCGTTGGTCAGGACCTCCCGGACGATCGCGTGCCGGGCCGTGGTGTGGCCGACCTTGGTGGCGGCGATCGGCCCGCGGGCGCGGATCTCGTCGAACAGGCCCGTGAGGTCGGCGCCCGTGGACGCCTCGACGGTGATGCGGCCCTGGAGGTCACCGCGCCGGGCTGCCAGGCGCAGCACCGCCCGTGGCAACGCGTGGCCGATGCTCCACCGCACTGCCGGTTTGACGTGCTCGTCCGCGAGACTCATCAGTTCCGCAGCGTGCCCAGTGAACGGCCGTGCGTCAACGGTATTCTGCCGCGCCATGGAAATCCGGGCCCTGCTCGACCGCGTGACGCACGAGGACAGCCGGCGTGAGGTCGAGAACTTCGTGTCGGAGCAGGGCATCACGTCGTTCGACGAAATAGTGGAGCTCATCGCCACGTCCGGCGACGGCCAGGTCGTGCGGTCCGCTTCCCGCGCGTTCTCCCTGCTGCAGGCCGCCGACGAGGTGTACCTCGCCGCGACCCGGCATCCGCACGCGACGGTCCGGAAGGTGGCCGCGAGCATGTTCCGCGGCGAGCAGGCGTTGCGGCACGCGCGCGAACTGCTGCCCGTGCTCGCGGACGAGGACCACTACGTGCGACAGGAAGCGTTGTGGGCGTTCGGGACCATGGGCCCGGACGTGTTGCCGCTGCTGCACGAGACGCGCCGGACGGCTCGTGGCGCCGTCCGCCGGGGAGCGCTGGCGGGGATCGTCGAGGTCGCCGGGCCGGACGCGATGTCCGCCGCGGACCGGAAGATGATCGAGCGGTACATCCGGGTCAAGATCGAAGAAGAGATGTACGGCACCGAGGAGATGCATCTCTGCGGCGGCTGGTTCGCCCTCCGGACCGAGGACCAGGCCGCGGTGCTCGAGGTGTGCGGCCTGAAGGACCCGACGCCGGTCACCAAGATCCTCGGTGGCGCGGCCTGGAACAACGACCACCACGCGTGGGCCAAGGACGAGGAGCACGTGCGGTGCGCGCGGGTCTACGTCACGGGTGCCTGGGACGGCTGGACCCTGGTGTTCGGCGAACCGTTCGCGCACGCGGACAGACCGGTGACGGAGATCTGCGCGGTGCTGAGCGCGGTCTTCGGCGAGGCGCATTACTACGGCATGAGCTGCGGTGACGGCTGGACGGCGTGGTGCATCGCGGAAAGCGGCGAGGTGGTTCGCTACTACGACGCGTCCAAGCCGGAAGAGCAGATCGGTGAGCTCGACGTCGAGGACGGCAGGGGCCTGCCGCACGACTGGAGCGACGAGAACGACGACCTGGACGACATCTGGGCCACGGAGGTCGCCGAGGAGCTGTCGGTCGACCCCACGTACTTCGAGGGCGACATCGAGGGGCACGGCGTGCTCGCGCTGACCCGGTGCGGCCGGACTTACGGCTCTCCCAAGGGTTTCCTGCAGATCTAGGCCCAGGCGCGGCTACGTGACTGCGCCGCGCGCGGCGGCGACGAACTCGCGCATCCGGCCGTGGTCCTTGACGCCCCGGCTCGACTCGATGCCACTCGACACGTCGACACCCCACGGCCGAGCCACGCTGATCGCTTCGACGACGGTCTCCGGCGCCAGCCCGCCCGCCAGCACCCACGTGCCGGTCGGCGGGTTGTCCCTGAGCCTCGTGATGTCCCACTGCTCGCCCGACCCCGCGACGGGGGAGTCGATCAGCAGCAGCTCCTCGCCGAACGCGCCGGTGCGCACGTCGGTGCCCGGACCGAGGGCGGTAGCCCTGACCAGCCCGAACGGGTGGCCTGCCAGCTCGTCGAAGGCTTCCTTCGGGTAGTCGCCGTGCAGCTGCAACGCCCGCACGCCGGTCTTCAGCGCCAGCTCGGCCGCCTCGGCGGCCGTGATGCCGCGCACGACGGCGACGGTCAGCACGTGGTCCGGGACGGCCGCGACGAGCCGCCGGGCCAGGTCGGCGTCGATCTGGCGGGGGCTGGTGGTCAGCACGAAACCGACGGCGTCGGCCCCGGCTTCGACCGCCACGGCGACGTCGGACTCGGTGCGCAGACCGCAGAGCTTCACGAACACGCTCACCACCCTACTGACCCGGTGTCGCGCAGCTAACAGTCACACCAGGGCCCGCTGCCTGGTCCTACTTGTAGAGACACGGGCAATGGAGGCCGCGATGACGCACCCTGAACATCAGATAGCCACCTCAGTGCTGGTGATCGGCAGCGGCGGCGCGGGACTGCGCGCCGCGATCGAGCTGGCCGAGCGCGGCGTCGACGTGCTGGTCGTCGGCAAGCGTCCCAAGGCCGACGCGCACACGGCGCTGGCGGCGGGCGGCATCAACGCGGCGCTGGCGACGATGGACCCCGCAGACACGTGGCAGCAGCACGCGGCCGACACCATCAAGGAGAGTTATCTCCTCGCGAACCCGGACATCGTGCGGATCGTCGCCGAACAGGCTCCGCGCGGTATCGCCGACCTCGAACGATGGGGCATGCCGTTCGCGCGCGAACAGGACGGCCGCATCTCGCAACGGTTCTTCGGCGCGCACACGTTCCGCCGCACGTCGTTCGCCGGCGACTACACCGGCCTGGAGATCCAGCGCACACTCGTGAACCGGGCCGCGCAGCTGAACATCCCGATCCACGACACCTGCTACATCACGCAGATCCTGGTGCGGGACAACGTGGTCTTCGGCGCGTACGGGTTCGACCTGGACAACGGCACGCGGTACGTCTTCCACGCGGACGTGGTGATCCTCGCGGCAGGCGGTCACACCCGGATCTGGCGCCGGACCTCCAGCAGGCGTGACGAGAACACCGGTGACTCGTTCCGCCTGGCCGTCCAGGCAGGCGGCCGCGTCCGCGACCCCGAGTTGGTGCAGTTCCACCCGTCCGGCCTGCTCGAACCGGAGAACGCGGCCGGCACCCTGGTGTCGGAGGCGGCCCGCGGCGAGGGCGGCGTGCTGACGAACGCGCTGGGGGAGCGGTTCATGACCCGCTACGACCCCAAGCGCAGGGAACTGTCCACACGGGACAGGGTGGCGCTCGCCGCGTACACCGAGATCAAGGAAGGCCGCGGCACCCCGAACGGCGGCGTGTGGCTGGACGTCTCGCACCTGCCGCGCGAGCAGATCATGCGCCGGCTGCCGCGGGTCTACCAGACGCTGCTCGAGCTGCAGATGAAGGACATCACCCGCGAGCCGATGGAGATCGCGCCGACCGCGCACTACTCGATGGGCGGCGTGTGGGTGTCGCCCGCCGACCACTCGACGGGCGTCGAGGGCCTGTTCGCGATCGGTGAGGCGTCCAGCGGCCTGCACGGCGCGAACCGTCTCGGCGGCAACTCGCTCATCGAACTCCTGGTGTACGGCCGGATCGTCGGCGAGGCGGCGGCGGAGTACTCGGCTTCCCTGAGCGCGCAACGCCGTTCGCGAATCGTGCTGGGAGAGGCGCGTTCCGAGGTCGACGGGTTGCTGAGCGCGGACGGCCCGGAGAACGTCCGTGCCCTGCAACGGTCTCTGCGCAACACGATGACCGAGCACGCGGGCGTCGTCCGCGACGAGTCGTCGCTGCGCAAGGGACTCGCCGAGCTGGACCAGCTTGAAGAGCGCATCGGCAACGTCGGCGTGCACCCGGACCTCGCCGGCTACCAGGACCTCGCGCACGCCTTCGACCTGAAGGCGTCGGCACTCGCCGCCCGGGCGACCCTGGAGTGCGCTCTGGAACGTCGTGAGACGCGCGGTTGTCACAACCGGTCGGACTACCCGGACCTCGATCCCGCGCAGCAGGTGAACCTGGTCTGGTCGGGGCCGGGCTGGATCGACCGGGAGGAGATCCCACCGGTGCCGGACGAGATCGCGTCGCTGATGAGGGACGTCGACACGGCAGGCAAGCTGGTCGAGTAACGGCGAGGGGGGCGGGAACACCCGCCCCCCTCGTTCACACCGCCCGCATGTGCTTGCGCGCTTCCAGTTCCTCGTGACCAACGACGGTGAGCACCGGCGCGCCCGGCTCGCAGATCATGGTCACGACCAGCACGGACTCCTCGTCGTCGAACGCGTTCGCACCCTTGTAGTGGATCACGTCGCCGCCCGGCTCGGAGAACGCCTCGCCCGCACGGATCATCCGCTCCGGCGCGCCTTCGAGCTCGAAAACGGTGGCGCCCTTCACGACGTAGCCGTAGACGGGGCCGGGATGCCGGTGGGGCGGCGCGCCGGGGCTGCCGGGCGGCAGGGTGACCAGGATCGTCCGTGCCACGAGACCGTCCGGAACCGGTGCGACGCCGGGTACCTCGGCGAGGATCTCGACCTTCGCCGGTGGGCCGCCCGCGACTGGTGGGTGATGCAGAAGTTCGCTCATGCCAAGCAAGACCGGGCAGCCCGCTGTTCTGTGACAGCGTCAGGCCACGGCCGCCTTCCCGGTCCGCCGCGGTGACCTGCCTCGCTCGATCATCGGCAGCTCCACGAACCGGTACGTCACGTCAGCGATCCCCACGGCCACCAACGACGTCAACAGGGCCATGACCAGCCCGGACGCCCCCGACAGCAGCACGATGGAGTGCGCGAGCGACTGCACGAGGTAGATCGAGTACGACCGCTCGCCGAGCCACACCATCGGGCGAGCCGACAAAAGCTGCTGAGCGAGCCCGGGAGCGAGCAACGCGGGCAGCATCAGCCCCACGGCCACCGCGTAGACAGGCACCGCCGACACGAAACCGGGGACGGCGCCGTCGAGCGCGCCCGAGATCAGCGGGAGCGACAGGTGCACGCCGAGGAACAGCAGGATCACCCACGGCGTCATGAACGGCCGGAGCAACGCGAACCCGCGCCGGTTGTTCATGAGCAGCGCCACGGCACACCCGGTCAGCACGGTGAAGTAGTGCACCGACCAGCCCTTGGGGTCCGACGATACGGTGAAGGGCACAACGGCCAACGCGAGCGTCATCAGCCCGACGGTCACCCACGGCCGCCACCGAGGCTGCAGCACGAACGCCAGCAACGGCCACACCAGGTAGAACTTCTGTTCCACGCCAAGCGACCACGACTGCCCGTACGCGCCACCGTGCCCGAACTCGTTGAGAAAAGTCAGGTACAGCGGGAAGTCACGCCCGAGCGGGTTCTGCCAGAACTGCCCGGCGATCACCAACCCGACCGCCGTCACGAACAGAACCACGAAGTACACAGGGAGGATCCGGAACGCCCGGCGCCGGTAGAACCGCGCGAGCGAGATCCGCCCGTTGCGCGCGTGCTCTCGCAGCAGCAACGTCGTGATCAGAAACCCCGACAGCACGAAGAAGATCTGGACCCCGAGCCAGCCCTGCAGAAACCCCGGCCCGCCGTAGTGGAAGAACACCACCATCAGCGCGGCGACGGCGCGAACGCCATCCAGCGCTGGAAAGCGTTTCAACGCCAGGAAGTCGTCATGGGTCATGAAACCTCCTGGTCGCAGGACGTCACGACGTTCCCATGAGGACGGTCACATTCCCCGGCACGGAACGCAAAGGCGCGCATCGGCCAAGAAGCAGACGTGAACGAGACAGTGTTGATCAGGCAGCTCGCCGGCGACGTCGCGCCGATGTCCCCCAGCGCGTTCGAGGCCGGGCGAAGGCGAATTCTCACGCTGCACCGGTGGGTCGGGGCGTGCCAGGTGACCCGCGTGCTGTGGTTCGTGGCACTGGCGGTGCTGCCGGTCGTCCTGGCCGCGACGGGCGCCTACCTCCTCGACCTGCAGGTGTACCGGACAGGCGGGCTCGCGTGGCGGGAAGGGGTTCCGCTCTACGCCGGCTTTCCCGGCACGCTGGACGGGCCGCGATTGCCGTTCACCTACCCGCCGATGGCCGCGGTCCTCTTCAGCGGCCTCACGTTCCTGCCGGTGTGGGCGGTGAACACCCTCGTGACGGTCGTCAACTTCCTGTGCCTGTCCGTGGTCTGCTTCCTGGTCACCAGGCGGCTCACGCAGCGGGCGACCGTCGTGTGGACGGTCAGCGCGGCCGTCTCCGTCGCGGCGCTCGCCCTGGAACCGGTGCTCTCGACGTTCCTCTTCGGTCAGATCAACCTGCTGCTGATGGCGCTGGTGGTCGTGGACTGCCTCGCCGTCACCGACCGGCGGTGGCGCGGGGTGCTCGTCGGGGTGGCCGCCGCGATCAAGCTGACTCCGTTGATCTTCCTGCTGTACTTCCTGGTGCGCGGGGACCGGCGGGCCGCGCTCACCTCGGTCGCGACCTTCGCGGGTCTCGCCGGTGCCGGATTCGTCCTGGCGCCCAAGGACTCCGCCGAGTTCTGGTTCCACGCACTGCTCGACCCGAGTCGCGCCGGCGGACTCGCCTACATGGCCAACCAGTCGTTGCGGGGCGTACTGCACCGGTTCAACCCGGGCCAGCCCGCGGAAACGCTGCTGTGGGTCCTGCTGTCCGGGGTCGTCGTGCTACTCGCGGTGGTCGCCGCGCGCCGGACTCGTAACGATGTCGTGGCCCTTGTCGCAATTGCGACGGCCGGTCTGCTCGCCTCGCCGGTCTCGTGGTCGCACCACTGGGTGTGGTGCGTACCGGCGTTCCTGGCGCTGGGTTTCCTGCGCGGCAACGGGACTCGAGTGGCGCTCGCGGCACTCGTCGTGGTGTTCTCGATCAGGCCGTTCACCTGGTTGCCCGGCACCGGCGACAGGGAGGTGCTGTGGACCTGGTGGCAGCACCTCTACGGCGACGTGTACACGTGGATCGCGATCGGCCTGCTCATGACGCTCGCCGTCACCGCCGTGACAGGACACGCGTGAGTGCAGACAGGTGAAATCCGGTACTCCGCACCTTTGGACGGTATTTTCGTACCCGGCATGCCGCTAGCCTGTACTCCGGTACACAATTAGACGGGGGTTCATGTATGGCGGGGACGCGACGCGTGGCCGAGCCCGCGGCGCCGACTCAGGCTGTCGGGAGGCGCGAGCGGCACAAGCGGGCCATGTACGAACGTTTGTACACGGCGTCGATCGAGCTGTTCACAGAACAGGGATACGAAGAGACCTCGATCGAGGACATCACCGAACGGGCTGATGTCGCGCGAGGCACCTTCTTCAACTACTTCGACAAGAAGGAGGAGGTCATCGCCGCGTGGGGTGCGCGGCGACGGGACACTCTGCGCGAAGAGCTCGGCGCGATCGCGGGTGGGGGCCTGGACGCGCTGACGTGCCTGGAGAACTGCATGAAGGCGCTCGCGAGGATCAACAAGCTGGAGTGGCGCACCACGCAGGTCATGCTCGCGGCCTGGGTGCGGTGCGGCCATCCCATCTTCGAGGAGCCGTACGCGACGTCGTTGTTCGCGGAGATCGTGACCGCCGGCAAGCAGGCGGGTGAGATCGCCGACCACGTCGACCCGACGCTGGTCGGAAACATCCTGCGGGATGTCTACCTGGGGACGCTCTACCGGTACGTGGGTCGTGGCAAGCAGCCGACGACGCTCGCCAGCGAGCTCGTCACGACCCTCCGCCTGGTGATCAACGGAATACTGGACAGATAGGGGACCGGTTCACGCCACGAAGCTGTCGGCGAGCGCTCCCACGTTCTCCGGTCCCAGCAGCAGCGTCGCGGGAACCGTTCTCCCCAGCGACTTCTTGAGCCGGGCGGCGAGCTGCGCGGCCATCAGGGAGTCGAGTCCCAGGTCGCGCAACGCCCGCCGGGTGTCGAGGCGGTCGCGGGTCGTGCCGAGAACGGCCGCGACGTGGCCGAGCACCACCTCGCGTGCGGGTTCGTTCTGAGGTGCGACCGGTTGTTCCTCGCGCGGCGCGGGCACCGGCACCTGTCGCGCTGCTCGTGCGGTCCGCAGCAGCTTCGTGACCAGGCCGTTCAGCTGTGCGAACGGGGCCGGCGCCGCGGTGCGGACGGTGATGCCGCTCAGCTCGGCGAAACACTCGTGGCGGGCGTCGAACAGCCGGACGTCGACCACCGGCTTGCCGCGCCGCCGTCGTGCCACGGCCCAGAACTCGCCGTTCGCCCGGCCGGTGACCCGCACCCGGTCCACGCCGAGCGGGACCGCGGCCGAGCCGAGCGCGAGCAGCACTGCCTGCAGACCTGTCTCCAGGACGACAGAGGTGCTCGTGCCGGCGGAGTCGAACCGGGCCACCGCGATGTCCTGCCCGCGCCACGCCTGCCTCAGCGCGCGGAACGGGCCCTCGAACTCGTAGCCGTGCCGCGTCGCCAGTTCCCGGAACTCGGTGTCCCGCACGTACTCGCGGCAGCGTTCCAGCGCCCATTCCAGCTCGATCGTGCTGATCGGTGCGCCCCGTCCCAGCTCACCGCTCGCGCACCGCCTGCCTTCTTCGTCGTGGACGGTGAACGCGCGCACACCTCCGCGTTCGGGCTTGAGCGTGATCGTCAGCGTCGGTAGGGACTCCGGGTCGACCGTGACCAGTTCGTGGAACCGGACGTTCTGCAGAGCGTGGTCCCCGCGGGCCACCGTGAGCACGGCCTCGAACAGCACCGCGGCCGGCAGCGGCGTGAGGCCCCGGAACCGCAGCCCGCGCAGGGCTTCCGCGACGCCGAGGGTCGCCGTGTCGATCTCGTGGGAGATCTCGGTGTCCGCGGTGAACGACTCGAACCAGTACTCCTGGTGCTGCCACGGGTAGGCCGGCAGTGCCACGGTGCGGCCGCCCCCGAACCAGTTGTCCCAGTCGACCGCCACGCCGGCGACGTGCAGGGAGCCGAGAGCCGAGGTGATCGTGCGGAGCTCCGGTTCCTCGCGCAGCAACGATGCGACGGTCACGGCCTCGCCGATCGCGTTGACCGCCTTCAACAGCACCGGATGCGGGCTGATCTCCAGCACCACGGTGTGCGGGGAATCGGCCAGGACGCGGCGCATGGTGTCGTTGAGCCGCACGGTCTGCCGCACGTTGTCCGCCCAGTACCGGGCGTCGAGCTCGCGCCGGCCGCACTCCACAGTGGACCGGAAGTCGATCCGCGGCGCGTGCGGGCGCAGGTCGTCGAGCTGCTCGCGCAACGCCTTGGCGACCTTGTCCATCAACGGCGAGTGCGACGCCACGTCGACGTCCTTCACCGGGCGGCACGCGATGGCGAGCGACTCCAGGTCCTCCGCGACGATCTCCATCAGCTCCACCGGTCCGGCCAGCACGCACGTGCCGGGGGAGTTGTCCGCCGCCACGCACACCTCACCGCGGTACCGGTCGAGCAGGTCCTCCGCGCGTTCGGCGGACAGTTCGGTCCACAGCATCGCGCCGCTGCCCGCCGTCTCCCGCATGAGCGTGCTGCGGCGGCAGATCACCGCGGCCGCGTCCGCGACCGACAGCGCTCCGGCGATCTGCGCGGCGGCCACCTCGCCCATGCTGTGGCCGACCACGACGTCCGGTTCGACGCCCCACGACCGCCAGTGCGCGGCCAGCGCCACCTGCACGGCCCAGAGCAGCGGCTGGATGACGTTGATGGTCTCCTGCCACGGCTCGGCGCCCGTCAGCACGTCCGCGACGGACCACCCGGCCTCCTCGCGCACGGCCGCGTCGCACTCGTCCAGCGCGGCCCGGAACGCTGGCGAGGTCTCGTAGAGCTCACGGCCCATGCCGCGCCACTGGGAGCCCTGGCCGGGGAAGAGGAAGACGAGCTGGGGCCGTTGCGTCGCTTCACCCGACGTGGTCCGGCCGTCGAGGAACGCCCTCAGCCCCGCCTGCAGCTCCGCGGCCGTCGTGCCCGTGACCGCGAGCCGGTGCTCGTGGTGGTCACGCCGCACCGCCGCCGTGTAGCAGACGTCCTCGACAGCCTCGTCCAGGAATTCCACGTATGCCTCGGCACTCGTGCGCAACGCGGCGACGGACTTGGCGGACAACGTCAGAACCCGTGGCCTGTCACCAGGTTCAGCGACAACACCGGACGGCGGTCCCGTGAGCACGACGTGCACGTTGGTGCCCGAGATGCCGAACGAGCTGACGCCCAGGACCGGTCGCTCGGCGCTCAGCTGTTCGTTGCGGGTGACGAGGCGCAACGGCCCGCTGGTCAGGGTTTCGGCCTGAACTCGGGCGTGCAGGGAAGCCGGCACCGTGCGGTGCTCGGCGATCAGCACCGCCTTGATCAGCCCGGCGATGCCCGCCGCCGCCTCCGCGTGGCCGATGTTGCTCTTCACGGACCCGAGCAGCAGAGGGCGCTCGCGTCCCGCGCCGGCGACCTCGCGCAGGGCTTCGAGCTCGACCCGGTCACCGACGCTCGTGCCGGTGCCGTGCGCCTCGATGTAGTCCACAGTGGAGGGATCGAGCCCGGCGTCGAGGTACGCGGCCGAGAGCATCTCGACCTGACCGCGCACCGCGGGTTGCAGCAGAAGCCCGCTCCCGCGGCCGTCGTTGCTGATCGCGCTGCCGAGCACCACGGCGCGCACCCGGTCACCGTGATCAGCCGCGTCGGCCAGCCGCTCGAGCACCACCGCGCCGACACCTTCACTTCGCACGAACCCGTCCGCGTTCACGGATCCGAACTTGCAGCGCCCATCGGGGGCGAGCATCGACGCCTGCGAGTAGGCGATCGCGTCGTCGGGCAGCAGGATCACGTTGACCCCGGCGGCGATCGCGATGTCGCACTCCCCGGCCAGCAGCGCCTGGCGGGCGTTGTGCACGGCCACCAGCGACGACGAGCACGCCGTGTCGACCACGATGGACGGACCGCGCAGGTCGAGTGCGTAGGAGAGCCTGCCGGACGTGACGGCGCGCAGTTCGCCGCCCGCCGCGTGCCGGACGTCGTGGTGGCCTGCGTTGCGGCCCGCCTTGCCGTACTCGGCGGTGGCCTGGCCGACGAACACCCCGACGCGGCGCCCGGCGAGCTCGGACGGCCGGATTCCCGCGTCCTCCAACGCTTCCCACGCGACCTCCAGCAGCAGGCGTTGCTGCGGGTCCATCGCGCGGGCCTCGCGCGGTGAGATGCCGAAGAACTCCGCGTCGAACCCGCGGACGTCGTCGAGGAACCCGCCGTGGCGCGAGATCGTCCTGCCCGGCGCGGGTACGGGCGAGTACCACTCGTCCACGTCGAACCTGTCGCGCGGGATCTCGGTGACGGCGTCGGTGTTGCTCCTCAGCAGATCCCAGAACGCGTCGACGGAACTCGCTCCGGGAAAGCGGCAGGACATCCCAGCGACGGCGACCTGCCGGGGCGTGTCACCGGCGTTCGCACGAGATCTGTCGGACATGGAGGCATGGCGGTGTGACACGGTCCCCCCGTGGGTTCAAAGTGGTTCCAAGTACAACTATGTACCCGAAACCAAGTTTAGCCAGCTCGGTTGACCGCTGGAAGGCAAACGTACGCAATTGCCGGTGCGGCCGAGAGTCCTGACACCACGGTCTCGCAGGGTGGAACGAGAGGCCCTACACTCAAAGTCGGTCTTGCGTTCAAGTTTGTACTCGCGTACTCACTACAGCGGTCGACGGTCCAGCAGGGGGAGATCCGCACATGGCCCGGTTCGTGGTCGAGATGGTGTTCGAGACAGAAGACGAGCGGTTAGGCGAGGCCCGGCCCGCCCACCGCAGGTACTGGGAGGACCTGGCCGTACGGGGCGTACTGCTGGGGGGCGGTCTGTACACGGACGAATCGGGAGGACTGATGCTGTGCGAGGCGGCTGACGACTCCGCGTTGCGCCGTTTGGTCGACGGCGATCCTTATGTCCGCGGGAAATTGGTGCGCAGCGTGAAGATTCGCGAGTGGCACGTGCTCGTCGGCGGGTTGAAACCGCCGGCCGGTCGTGAGCCTGAACCGCAGCAATTGGGATTCACTATGGGTTCTGGCTCGGGTTCGCTCATTTCCCGCATCGAGAACGGGCCGCGCATCACCCGCGCCGCAGTGGCCGCCAGTCGCGCTCTCACGGCGCACGAGCAGCGGATCGCCGCGCTGATCGTGGGCGGCAAGACCAACCGCGAGATCGCCGGCCAGTTCCGGGTCTCGGTGCGCGCGGTCGAACTGCACATCACCAGCATCTACCGCAAGCTCGGCATCAACCGCAGGGCGCAGCTCGCCTCCGCCCTGGTCGCGTGACAGGGGCTTTCCCATGAGGTTCGGCGTCAACGTTCCCAACTACGGCGACCGCGCGGCACCCGGCGAGATCCTGCGCTGGGTGACGAGCATCGAGGAGCTCGGCTACCACCTCGCGATGGTGTCCGACCACGTCGCGCTCACCCCGGACGTGGAGCGGCTCTTCCCCGCGCCGTTCTACGACCCGTTCGCCACGCTGTCGTGGCTCGCGGGCCAGACCACCCGCGTCGAGCTCGGCACCACCGTCATCGTGCTGCCGTACCGGCATCCGCTGCTGATGGCGCGGATGGCCGCGTCGATCGACCAGTTCAGCGGCGGCCGGCTCGTGCTGGGCGTCGCGGCGGGCTGGGCTCCCGCCGAGTTCGCCGCGGTCGGCGCCGACTACCGTTCGCGCGGCCGGATCGCGGACGAGTCGTTGCGTGCGATGAAGGCGTTGTGGGCCAATGACATAGCGAAGTTCGATGGCTCGCACGTCCGGTTCGGCGCGGTGGCGACGGGACCGCGGCCCGCGCGGCCGATCCCGGTCTGGGTGGGCGGGCACAGCACGGGTGCGATGCGGCGGGCCGTCCTGTACGGAGACGCGTGGCACCCGACTTCGGTGCCTCCCGGGTATCTGGAGCAGATCGGGATGCCGCAGCTCCGGCGCGTCGCCGAGCAGCGGCAACGGCCCGTGCCCGCGCTGGTGCCGCGCATCAAACTGAGGATCACCTCTCGCTCGTTGCCCGACCACAGCCGGCTTCTCGGCGAGGGAACGGTCGAGCAGCTCCGCGGTGATCTGCGCGCGCTGGAGTCGTTGGGGGCCACGCACATTGTTCTGGATACGACATATCCGGGCGAGACGGTGAGGAAGCCAACCGAGCACTACCTGGGGTTGCTGGAACAGGTTGCGTCCGAGATCGTGGATCTGGAGACCGGCGAGGTGCGCTGATGGGTGATCTGGACGTCCGCAAACTCCGAATGCTGCGCGAGCTCGACGAACGCGGCACCGTCGCCGCCGTCGCACAGGCGCTGCACCTCACGCCGTCCGCGGTGTCGCAGCAACTCGTGGCGCTGTCGAAGGAAGCGGGCGTCCGATTGATCGAACCGGTCGGCCGCCGCGTTCGCCTCACGGATGCCGCCCGTGTGCTGCTCAGGCGTGCCAACGAGATCTTCGCCGAGCTGGAGCGCGTGCAGGCGGATCTCCTTGCGTACTCAGAAGGCTCGGTGGCAGAGGTACGTGTCGCGGGCTTCGCTGCGACGCTGTCGGGCCTGGTGCTGCCCGCCGTGCGGGAACTGCGCGACAGCCATCCCGGTGTCGCCGTGCGGCTGGTCGAGTCGGATCCGCCGCACTCGTTCGACCAGCTCGTGCGCGGCGACGTGGACGTGGTGCTGAGCCTGGAGTCCAAGGACAGCCCGGCGGCCACGGACCGCCGCTTCCACCGCGTCGCGCTGCTGGCCGAACGGTTCGACGTCGCCCTGCCCGTCGACCACCCGCTCGCGCACGCGCCCGTGGTGAAGCTGGCGCACCTGGCGAACGAGGCGTGGATCTTCTCCAACACCGGGACGTGCCGCGACATCTCGTTCGCCGCCTGCATCGCGGCCGGGTTCACGCCCGAGATCGTCCACCACATCGGCGACTGGGAGGCGACTCTCGGCGCGGTGGCACTGGGTCTCGGCCTGGCGCTGGTGCCGAGGCTGATCAACGCCGGGCTGCGCGACGACGTGGTGATCCGGGTGCTCGACGCCGAGCAGCCGACCCGGCACGTGTTCGCGGCGGTGCGCCGGGGCAGCGAGGAGGCGGCACATCTGGAGGCGGTGCTCGGCGCGCTGACCGCGGCCGCTGAGCTGAAGGCGGCCGATCGTGAAGTTTCCCTGCACGATTGAGAGCGGAAAATCTCGATGGAACTCACCTCACGCGCGTGTGAAGCTGGTGGCGGAACTTCTCCGGTCTGGATTCCCAACGTGAGGAACAGGGATTTCTGATGTCTGCTGCCGTGTCCAGGATGAGCCTGGTGAGGTTGATCGCGCTCGGCCTCATCTGGGGCTCGGTCTTCCTCTTCATCAAAATCGCCGGATTCGCCTTCTCGCCCGTGCAGATGGTGTTCGCTCGGCTGGTGCTCGGGGCGATCGTGCTGCTGCCGTTCGTGTACAGCCGCGGCGGGAAACTGCCGGCGTTCGGCTCGATCTGGGGGCATCTCGCGATCGCCGCGCTGCTCGGCAACGCGATTCCGTGGGTGCTCTTCGCGTGGGGTGAGCAGCACGGGTCGTCGAGCGTCGCGGGTGTCGTGAACTCGACGACGCCGCTGTGGACGATCGTCGGCGCGTACATGCTCGGGCAGGACCGCAAGGTGACCGCCACCAAGATCGGCGGTGTGGTGCTCGGCATGGTCGGCACGATCATCATCGCGGCGCCGTGGAACGCCGGGTCCGCGGGCAGCACGAGCAGCATCGTGGCGTTCATCGTCGGCACGGTCAGCCTCGGCGCGAGCTTCGCCTACATGGGCAGGTTCCTGGCAGGGCGCGGGATTCCGCCGCTCACCCTGGCGGCCTCGCAGCTGACCGCCGCGAGTGCGTTGCTGCTGGTAGCGATGCCGTTCGCGGGCCTGCAGCCGTTGCATCTGCGCACCGACGCGCTGATCGCGATCGCCGTGCTCGGGCCGATCTGCACGGGACTCGCGTACGTCCTGAACTTCCAGCTGATCACCAAGGACGGCCCGACCGTCGCGTCCACCGTCACCTACCTCTTCCCGATCGTCTCGGTCGCTCTCGGCGCGCTGGTGCTCGGTGAGCCCGCCGGATGGCCGCTCTACGTCGGCGCGCTCGCGTCCGTCGCCGGGGTGATGCTCGTCCGCCGCAAGCCCAAGGCGGCCGTTGCGTCATCTCCATCCCCGGCACCGGCGGCGGCGAAGGCCTGACCCCCAGCCTTCCCGCCCGGACGAGGGCCTCCCGGACTCCAGCCCCGGGAGGCCCTTTTTCGTGTGCGTGCGGCGGAAATCCCCTTCGGTTTCCCGCAGGCCATTTGTGCATCAGGCAATTCTGCGGACTTCCGTAGTGAAATCCCCAGTCCTCGCTCATAACGTCAGCGATGTTCGATCGCGACTCGAGGAGGACCGGGGTAATGGTCAACCCAACCGCCCCACGACTGGGTGTCGTGGTGCCGTCAGGAAATGCGGCGGTGGAACCGGAGATCGCCGCGCTGCTGTTCGGGCATGTGAACGTCCACGCGACCCGTTTCCCGTTGTTCACCGAGTTCGAACAACGGGAGCGGATCGCGAAGTACAACGAGGCGCTGGCTCCGGCGATCGCGTCGTTCGGACGGCTCGGCGCTCAGGCGATCGTCGCCGAGTGCAGCGGCTCGCACTACCTGCAGGGCCCGCAGCGCGAGCAGGAGTTCTGCGACGACCTCAGCGCGCGGTTCGGCGTCGAGGTCACCACGGTCACGCGGACCGTGCTCGCGGCGCTGGCGAGCATCGACGCCACCGAGGTGACGCTCGTGTCGCCGTACGCGCAGTGGCTCACCGATCTCTCGCAGGGCTACTGGGAGGCGGCGGGGATCAAGGTCCGCGACATCGTGAAGGTGCGGTCCAGCAAGGGTTTCTCACCTTACGACGTCACTACCGACGAGCTGGTCGAGCAGGTTCGCGCGGCTGACCGTCCTGCCGACGAGGTGCTGTTGATGACCGGCACCGGCATGTTCACGCTGGCAGCGCTGAAAGAGCTCAAGGCGGGCACCGAACGCACGATTCTCACCTCGAACCTCGCCACCGCGTGGTGGGCTCTGAGCAGGCTCGTGCCGGACGCCGTCGTGGACTGGCGGCTGGCGCCGTGATCGTTGTCGTTGGTGCCGGCCCTGTTGGTCTTACCGCCGCTCTGGTCCTGGCGCGGGCGGGTGTTCCGGTGACGGTGCTGGAACAGGGACCCGCGCTCGGCACCGCGTCGCGTGCTTCGACGTTCCACCCGGCGACGCTCGACCTGCTGGCCGGGCTCGGGGTGGCGGAGGAGTTCATCGCCCGCGGCCGCAAGGTGCACGACCTGCAGTGGCGCAGCCGCACGGGCGAGTTGCTGACGCGCATGGGCTACGACGCCATCGCGGATCGGACCGCGCACCCGTTCCGCCTGCACGCCGAGCAGACCGAGCTGACCCCGTTGCTGCTGAAGGAGATTCCGGACGTCCGCTGGGACACCTCGGTCGTCGGCGTCCGGCAGGATTCGGACGGTGTCGACCTGATCACGTCGAACGGCACTTTCCGCGCCTCCTATGTGATCGCCGCGGATGGCGCGCACAGCACGGTTCGCACCAAGCTCGGCCTGGACTTCCCCGGCGTCGAATATCCCACCTACGCCCTGCGCGTCATCACGACGACCGAGCTGGACCGGTTGCTGCCCGGCCTCTCGCCGATGACGTACTTCCGCGACCCGGTCCAGTCGTGCAGCGTGCTCGGCCTGCCGGACCACTGGCGGGTGATCCTCCGCCTGCCGCACCAGGCCGACGTTTCGGTGGAAGCGTTGCTGCACAAGGCGCTGCCGACACTGGCAGACCGGATCGAGGTGCGCGACGCGCACACGTACCGCACCTCGCGCCGCGTGATCGACAACTACAAGGTCGGACGAGTTCTCTTCGCGGGCGACGCGGCCCACCTCACGTCCACCGCCGGTGGCATGAACATGAACTGCGGCATCCACGACGCGGTTGATCTCGCCACCACTTTGTCCTTCGTGGTCAACGGCGACCACTCAAGCGCACTGCTCGACGAAGCCGCGCGACGCCGCCGGAACGTGGTCACCGACCACGTCATCCCGCGCAGCGAAGCACGTGTGTCCGGAGTGGACGGACAGACGGGCAGCGTCGACGCCGCGGTGCGTCAACTCGCCGCCACCGCAAGCGATCCAGCCGAAGCGGCGCAGTACCTCGTCCAGGCATCGATGCTCGACTCGGTGCCCCTACTCGAAGGATCCGCTGCCCCATGAAGATCTGGTTCCACAAGCACACCGTCGAAGGCCGCCTGCCGCTGCTCGACGAGTGGTACCGCAAGCACCTCGCCGAGGTCACCTCGCCCGGCACCGAGATCGTCATCAAGACGCTGCCGGAGAACACCTACGACACCGAGCTGCCGTTCGACCTCGTCAAGTTCGGCGCCTTGCAGATCCACTTCAACGCCCACTTCGCCCGTGGCGCGGTGGAAGCCGAACGTCAGGGCTTCGACGCGTGGGTGATCGCCGCCGGCCAGGACCCCGGTCTGCACGACGGCCGCGCTCAGACGTCCATCCCGACGCTGGGCTACGGCGAGACGAGCTTCTTCTACTCGGCGATGCTCGGCTACCGGTTCGGCGTCCTCGGCTTCATGCCGGCGTTGCGCGAGATCATCACCGAGAACATCGAGCGCTACGGCCTTTCGAGCCGGCTCGCCGCCTACGAACTGGTCGACGACGGTCACGAGGCCGTACGCCGGGCACTCGACGGCGACTTCGACCGGTTCGTCGAGGTGTTCGACGCGGCCGCGAAGAAGGCGGTGGCGGCCGGCGCCCAGGTGCTGATCCCCGGCGAGGGCATTCCCGCGGAGATCTTCTGGCACCTCGGCACCAAGGAGTTGCACGGCGTTCCGGTGATCGACCCGGCCGGACTTCTCGTGCGGCAGGCGGAACTCGCGGTGAACCTCCACCGCCTCGGCGTGGTCTCGCGCTCCACGGCGGGCTACTGGTTCCGCCGCCCCGGCGACGCGCTCACCGAGCACGTCGAGAACGTCTTCCTCGGAAAGGCCCTGTGATGTCTTCTCAGTTCCCCGTCGCGCGTCCCCGCCGTCTCCGTCGCACGCCCGCCCTGCGCCGGCTCACCACCGAGACCCGCCTGCACCCGAGCAACCTGATCCAGCCGCTGTTCCTGCGCGAGGGCATCGACCAGCCGCGCGAGATCAGCTCGATGCCCGGCGTCTACCAGCACACCCGCGAGTCGCTGCGCAAGGCGGCCGCGGAGGCCGTGAGCGCGGGCGTCGGCGGCCTGCTGCTGTTCGGCATCCCGGTGGAGAAGGACCCGCTGGGCCTCGGCGCGACCGACCCCGAGGGCATCCTGCAGGTGGCGTTGCGCGATGTCGTCGAGGAGGTCGGGGACGCGACCGTGGTCATCGGCGACGTGAACCTCGACGAGTACACCGACCACGGCCACACCGGCGTGCTCGGCCCGGACGGCGACGTCGACAACGACGCCAGCATCGAACGCCTCGCGGACATGGCTGTCGTGCAGGCGGAAGCGGGCGCGCACGTGATCGCGCCCAGCGCCATGATGGACGGTCAGGTCGGCAGGATCCGCGCGAAGCTCGACGCGGCCGGGTTCCAGCACGTGCCGATCATGGGTTACTCGGCCAAGTACGCCTCGGCGTTCTACGGCCCGTTCCGCGACGCCGTGGAGTCGTCGCTGAAGGGCAACCGCCGCGCGTACCAGCAGGTTCCCGGCAACATCCGCGAGTCGCTGCGCGAGGTCGACCTGGACCTGGCCGAGGGCGCGGACTTCGTGATGGTCAAGCCCGCGGGCGCCTACCTCGACATCGTCCGGCTGGTCGCCGAACACGTCGACGTTCCCGTTGCCGCGTACCAGGTCTCGGGTGAGTACTCGATGATCGAGGCCGCCGCCGCGAAGGGCTGGCTCGACCGCGACCAGGTCGTGCTGGAAAGCCTCAACTCCATCCGGCGCGCCGGTGCGTCGATCATCATCAGCTACTGGGCGACCGAGTTCGCCACACGTCTGGAGCGATGAGCGTGGGAGACGTCAAGCTGACCCTGCTGGGCATCAGCCACTCCTCGGCCCCGGTCGACGTGCTGGAACGCGTGGTGATCTCCGGCGAGGACCTGGACGCGGTGCTGGGCGAGATCAACTCGGCCGACGAGTTCGGTGCGGTCTACGCGCTCTCGACGTGCAACCGGATGGAGTTCTACGTCGAGAAGAGGGCCGAATCCGCTGCTTCCCTGTTGCGCTCGAAGCTGGTCGAGCGGCTCGGTCTGTCCTCAGAGGACGCCTCGCGGTTCCTCTACCAGCACGACGGCACGGACGCGGTGCGGCACCTGTACTCGGTGTCGAGCGGCCTGGAGTCGATCGTCATCGGCGAGGACCAGATCCTCGGTCAGGTGAAGGACGCGCTGGATCGGTCGCGCCGGCTCGGCACTGCCGGACCGTTGATCAACCAGCTGGTGCAGTCCGCGATCCGCGTCGGCAAGCGGGTGCGGACCGAGACCGACATCAACCGGGCCGGGCGTTCCCTGGCCACGGTGGGGCTTTCGGCGCTGGAGCACGTCGTCGGCGCGATGTCCGGGCGGCCCGCGCTGGTCGTCGGCGCGGGCGCGATGGCCGGTGTGGTCGTGGCGGCGTTGCGCGGCAGCGGGCTGGCGCGCATCGACGTGGCCAACCGGACGCCGGAGAAGGCCGCCCGGCTCGCGGAGACCACAGGGGGCAACGGATACGGGCTCGACGAGCTGCCGTCGCTGCTCGCTCAGGTCGATCTCGTCGTGACCTGCATCGGTGGCACCGGGGCGTTGCTGACCGCCGCAGACGCCGAGGAGGCCGTGCGGCATCGCGCCGGTTCGCCGTTGTTCCTGCTGGACCTGGCCCTGCCGCGCAACATCGCCGGTGACGTGGCCAAGGTCGACGGGGTGTCACTGGTCGACCTGGAGACGCTGGCGGGCAACGGCCCGGACGAGTCGGCACTGTCCAGTGTGGCCTCGGTGCGGTCGTTGATCGAGGGCGAGGTCGAGGCATTCCTCGCCGCGCAACGGGCCGCGAAGGTGGCGCCGGCGTTGGTGAAGCTGCGGACCGTGGCGTCGACCACCGCCGAGGCAGAGCTGGGCAGGTTGTTCCGGAAAGTGCCGGCGTTCGACGAGCAGCACCGCTCGGAGATCACGCTGTCGGTGCACCGGATCGTCGAGAAAGTGCTGCACGGGCCGACCGTGCGGGCTCGTGAGCTGGCGGGAGCCCCCGATGGCTCCCAGTACGTGGAAGTGCTGGGGAAGTTGTTCGACGTTCCCGGCGAACCGAGTGAGGTTGTCGCATGAGTGAGCTGTCCCTGTTGTGGAACGCCGAGTCCGTCGCGGTCATCGGCGCTACCGAACGCGAGGGCGCGCTGGGCCGCAAGCCCGTCGCGTACCTGCAGCGCTACGGCTATCCCGGCCGTGTGCTGCCGATCAACCCCAAGGGCGGCACCATCCTCGGGTACCAGGCGTACACGTCGGTGCTGGAGGCGCCGGGCCCGATCGACCTCGCGTTCATCGTGGTCTCCGCCGACCGCGTGCCCGCCGCCGTGGACGACTGCG
This sequence comes from Lentzea sp. NPDC005914, assembly GCF_040629405.1. Classification (NCBI taxonomy): domain Bacteria; kingdom Bacillati; phylum Actinomycetota; class Actinomycetes; order Pseudonocardiales; family Pseudonocardiaceae; genus Lentzea; species Lentzea sp. NPDC005914. The sequence continues at coordinate 132,946 of NZ_JBEXVQ010000005.1, forward strand.
TCGCCGCCGGGATCAAGGTCGCCATCATCGCGTCCTCCGGGTTCGCCGAGACCGGCGACGAGGGTGCCGCGCTGCAGGCCGAGACCGTGGCACGGGCCCGTGCCGGTGGGCTGCGGCTGATCGGGCCGAACTGCATCGGCGCGGTCGGCTTCGGCAACAAGGTGATGGCCACCTTCAGCCCGCTGTTCTCCGCTGAAGCCGTGGTGTCGCTGGAGCCGGGTGGGCTCGGGATCGTTTCGCAGAGCGGTGCTCTGGGCTTCGGGGCGGCGTCGCTGGGCATCGAACGCGGCATGCGTCCCGGCTGGGTGATCACCACCGGCAACGACGCCGACGTCTCCGCGCTGGAGGTGCTGGCGGAGTTGGCTCTCGAGCCTTCGTGCACCGGGCTCCTGGGGTACCTGGAGAACGTGCCGGACGTCGCCGCCTTGCGCTCGTTGGCGATCTCGGGCAAGCCGGTGGCGCTGCTGAAGTCCGGTCGCAGTGAGGAAGGCGGCCGCGCGGCCGCCTCGCACACCGGCGCGCTGGCGACGGACGACCGGGTGCTGGACGCGGCGCTGCGGCAGTTCGGGATCGTGCGGGCCGGGGACATCGACGAGCTGCTCGACGCCGGTGACGCCTTCACCTCGCCGCGCAGGCCGCAGGGCTCTCGCGTCGCGATCGTCACGACATCGGGTGGTTCGGGCATCCTCGCCGCGGACGACGTGGTGGCACAGGGTCTGGAGCTCACGCCGCTCAAGGACGAGACGCGGGCCGCGCTGGCGGAGATCATTCCCAGCTTCGGTTCTGCCAACAACCCCGTCGACATCACGGCAGCGGTGCTGAGCGACCCGTCGCTGTTCGACCGCTCGCTCGAGGTCATCGCCGCCGACGACACCGTCGACATGATCATCGGCTGCTTCTGCGTGATGACCGACGGCGACGTCGACAAGGCCGTGCGCGCGCTGGCGAAGGTGGCGGAGAAGTCGGGCAAGCCGGTGCTCGTGTCCCGCACCGGCGCGGACTTCCTCGCCCCGAACGCCCGCGCGACGCTGCGGGAGGCCGGCCTGCCGGACTACCCGTCGCCCGCTCGTGCCGTGCGTGCCGCGGCTGCTCTGTGGCACGTGAGCAAGCCGCGTTCGTCTGATGCGTTGGCGGGCTTGGGAGTCACTGCTCCCTCCGCCGAGCTGACCGAGCCGGAGCTGAAGGCGCTGCTGGCCGAGGCGGGGCTTTCCGTACCGGTGGGGCGGGTCGTCGCGTCGGCTTCCGAGGCCAAGGCCGTGGTGGACGAGGTCGGCGGGACCGCGGTGTTCAAGGCGGTCGTGCCCGGCCTGGTGCACAAGACCGACGTCGGCGCGGTGAAGGTCGGCGTGCTCTCCTCGGAGGCCGCTGACGCGTTCGACGAGCTGTCGGCGTTCGGTGGCGCGGTGCTGGTCGAGGAACTGGTCGGCGAGGGCGTCGAGCTGATCGTCGGCGTGCGCACGTCCGACCTCGGCCCGGTGCTGACGCTGGGTCTTGGCGGCATCTTCACCGAGGCGCTGGACGACGCGACCTCGCGACTGCTGCCTCTTGCCCCTGGTGACGCAGCGGCGATGGTCGGGGAGTTGCGCGGCAAGGCGTTGCTGGACGGCGCCCGTGGTCGTGCGGCGCCTGATGTCGGGTCGCTGGTGCGCACGCTGGAGACGGTGGCGGCGCTGGTGTCCGGTTGGGAGGGCGGGTTCGAGCTCGACCTCAACCCCGTTCGAGTGCTGGAGTCGGGGACCAAGATCCTCGATGCCGCTCACGTGATCGCGAAGGAAGCCTGATGACTCTGTCCATTGTGGATGTCGGCAAGCCCGCGGCGGCTCCCGAGTCGGAAGCGTTGTTCTCGCGCGCCCAGAAGATCGTGCCGGGCGGCGTGAACTCGCCGGTGCGGGCGTTCCGGGCGGTCGGTGGCACGCCGCGGTTCATGAAGAGCGGCAAGGGCGCGTACATCACCGACGCCGACGGCCGCGAGTACGTGGACCTGATCTGCTCGTGGGGTCCGATGATCCTCGGCCACGCCCACCCCGCGGTGCAGGAGGCGGTGTACGACGCGATCGGCCAGGGCACGTCGTTCGGCACGCCGACCCTGAACGAGGTCCTGCTGGCCGAGGAGATCGTGGCCCGCGTGGCACCGGTCGAGTCGGTGCGCCTGGTCAGCTCCGGCACCGAGGCGACGATGTCCGCGATCCGCCTGGCACGCGGCTTCACGGGCCGCACCAAGGTCATCAAGTTCGCGGGCTGCTACCACGGCCACGTCGACGCGCTGCTGGCCGCGGCGGGTTCGGGTGTCGCCACCTTCGCCCTGCCGGACACTCCCGGCGTCACAGGCGCGCAGGCCAGTGACACGATTGTGTTGCCGTACAACGACCTCGACGCCGTGCGCGCCGCGTTCGTCGAGAACCCGGACACCATCGCGTGCGTGATCACCGAGGCGTCGCCCGGCAACATGGGCGTCATCCCGCCCGCTCCCGGCTTCACGGCGGGGCTGCGCGAGCTGGCGTCCGCGTTCGGGGCGCTGCTGATCTCCGACGAGGTGATGACGGGATTCCGGCTCTCGCGCGCCGGCTGGTACGGCCGCGAGGGCGTCGCCGCGGACCTCTTCACCTTCGGAAAGGTGATGGGCGGCGGGTTCCCGGCGGCGGCGTTCGGCGGCCGCGCGGACGTGATGGCGCACCTCGCGCCGGCCGGCCCGGTCTACCAGGCGGGCACGTTGTCCGGGAATCCCGTTGCCACCGCGGCGGGTCTGGCAACGCTGCGGCACTGCACGCCCGAGGTGTACACGCACCTCGACGCCACGGCCGCGGTCGTCGGCGGGATGATCTCGGACGCGCTCGTCCGTGAGGGTGTCGAGCATCAGGTGCAGCACAGCGGGAACATGTTCTCGGTGTTCTTCGCCGCCGAGCCGGTCACCGACTTCGAGGAGGCCAAGGCCAGCGAGACGTTCCGGTACAACGCGTTCTTCCACGCGATGCTGAACCAGGGCGTCTACCTGCCGCCGTCGGCTCTGGAGTCGTGGTTCCTGTCCGCCGCGCACGACGACGCGGTGCTGGACCGGATCGCCTCGGCCCTGCCGCTGGCCGCGAAGGCCGCTGCTTCGGCCTGACAGCACGAAAAGAGGGGGATGCCTGCCCGGCATCCCCCTCTTTTCGACGTTTCAGACCTTGGCGGTGACGTCCACGTCGATGTTGCCGCGGGTGGCCTTGGAGTACGGGCACCGTGCGTGTGCCTGCCCGACCAGGTCGTCGGCCTGCTCCTGGGTCAGGCCAGGCAGGGTCGCGACGATGCGTGCGCCCAGGTGGTAGCCGTCGTCACCCTTCACCAGGTCCACCGACACCGTGACGGTGCTGTCGGTGAGGTCGGCTTTGGCGTTGCGCGCGACCAGCCGCAGCGCCGAGTGGAAGCACGCACCCCACCCGGCCGCGAAGAGCTGCTCGGGGTTGGTGCCCTCACCGCTGCCGCCGACCTCCTTGGGGCTCGTCAGTTTCAGGTCGAGCACGCCGTCGGCCGATGTCGCCGCACCCTGCCGTCCGTCGCCGCTCGAAGTGACGTCGGCCGTGTACACCACAGACATTTCGCTCCTCAGGTCGTTTTGGCGCCGAAGCTAAAGGGCTTTCCAGGGCCGAGTCACTACGGGACCTCGTAGCGACTTCGCGTGCCCGCGCGGGAAGGGTGGGCAGCGTTGCCGTCAAGGTTTGGAGGAGCTGTGCCGGGTCCGTTGGAAGGCGTGCGGGTGCTGGAGTTCGGGGGATCGGTGGCCGGGGCGTTCGCCGCGACCGTGCTCGCCGACCTCGGCGCGGACGTGCTGCGCATCGACCGGGCGGCCCAGGTCTCGCCGGTGGCGTCCCCTGATCCGCTGGGGCGTGGCCGTCGTTCCGTTGCCGTGGACCTGAAGCACGCCGACGGTCCGTCGGTCGTGCTGGATCTGGTGGCACAGGCCGACGTCGTCGTCGAGGGTGGACGGCCGGGCAGCGCGGAGAAGCTCGGCATCGGCCCCGAGGTGTGCCTGCGGCGCAACCCGAAGCTGGTCTACGGCCGCGTCACGGGCTGGGGCCAGGACGGTCCGCTGGCCCGGCGCGCCGGCCACGACATCACGTTCCTGGGCGTCACGGGCGCGCTGTCCGTGCCCGGCCAGATCCCTGCCACGCCACCGCCCTACTACCTGTCGAGTTTCGCGGGCGGCGCGCTGCAGCTCGTCATCGGCATCCAGGCGGCACTGCTGGAACGCGCGCGCTCCGGTCAGGGCCAGGTGATCGACGCGGCGATGGTCGAGGGCACCGCGCTGCTGTCCGTGCTGATCGACCAGTGGCGCAACACTCCCGGCCGAGTCACTGTCGTCGACGCGCCGTTCTACACGACCTACGAGTGCGCGGACGGCCGGTTCCTGTCGGTCGGCGCGGTCGAGTCGCACTTCTACCGCGAACTGCTGGAGAAGCTGGACCTGGCCGAGATCGCGTTGCCGGACCAGTACGACGAGTCCGGCTGGCCGCTGCTGTCCGTGAAGATCGGCGAGGCCTTCCTCTCCCGCGACAGCACGGAGTGGGAGAAGATCTTCGCCGACTCGGATGCCTGCGTGGCACCGGTTCTGGCACCTGCGGAGGTCGCCGACCACCCGCATCTGCAGGCTCGCGGCTCGTTCGTCGACGTCGGTGGCCAGCACCAGCCCCGGCCCGCACCGCGCTTCTCCCGTTCGGAGACGGCGGTTCCGGCACCGGCGCCGGCGGTGGGGCAGCACTCGCTGGAGGCGTTGAAGGACTGGGGAGTGGACGGATGGTCGGACAGCACGGCGATCCGAACCGCCTGATGCGCCGAGTCCTCCCACTCCTGCCCGGCATGGTGGCGCTGGGCCTGGACGCGTACGTCGTCGCCGGCGTGCTGCCCGAGCTCAGCGCCTCCCTGAACCAGCCGGTCCCCGCGGTCGGTCAGCTCGTCACCGTTTTCACGCTGTCCTACGCACTTCTCTCGCCGATCGCCGCAACCCTGTTGACCGGCAAACCGATGCGCGTCGTCCTGCTGTCCGCGCTGGCCGTCTTCACCCTCGGCAACGTCCTGAGCGCACTCGCCACCTCGTTGGCGTTCTTGTTGCTGTCACGGGTGATCGCGGGCTTCGGCGCGGGCCTCTACTCGCCGATGTCCGCCGCCACCGCAGCCGCGCTGGTCACGCCGGAACGTCGCGGCCGAGCGCTGGCGTTGATCACCATCGGCCTGAGCTCCGGCACCGTCGCGGGCGTCCCGCTGGGCCTGCTGCTGGCCTCGCACATCGGCTGGCGCGGCACGTTCTGGCTCGTCACCGCTCTAGGGGTGGTGGCGATGATCGGGGTGGCGGTGTCGTTGCCCGCCATCCCGCCCGCCGCCCCGCCGTCGTTGAGGGCCCGGCTTGGGGTCCTGGCCGACCGCCGCGTCCTGTCGATCGTGCTGGTGACCGTCTTCTCGACCCTGACCAGCCTCGGCACCTACACCTACATCGCCCCGATCCTGAACCGCGGCAACGTGACGATCTACCTGGTCGTCTGGGGCGTCGGCGGGCTCGTCGGCAACCTCCTGGCGGGCGCGGTGATCGACCGCTGGCGCGACACCCGGACGTTGATGGGCGTCCTGCTCACCGTGATGGGCGTGAGTCTCGCGTTGCTGCCCGTCGGCCCGCCCGGTCTGCTGGTCTTCCTGTGGGGCGCGAGCGCGTGGAGCTGCCCTGCCACCCAGCAGCACCGCGTGATGGCCGCACGGCCGTCGGAGGGCCCGGTCGCGGTGTCGCTCAACGCCTCCGCCATCTACCTCGGCTCGTCGCTGGGGGCGGGGCTGGGCGGCATGGTGCTCGCCGGTGGGGGAGCGCCGGCGTCCCTGGCGTACGTGTTCGGCGGCCTGGCGGTGTTCGCGGCGGTGCTGAACCACCTGATCACCGCCAGGCCGGTGCTCAGCAGCGCTTGACCCGCACGGCGCCGCGGCTCGACTCGACGATCGCGAAGTTCAGCCGGTCCGGATCCGCGGACCCGAGGTTCACCCGCACCTCGGCGTTGATGTTGATGTTGCGCGGCGACCCGCACGGCGACCACTGGATCTGCGAGACGTCCGGGCGGTAGTGCGTCTCCCAGTCGTCGCTGAACGGCCCGGTGAACGGGTGGTTCACGTACTCGGTCTGCGACATGCCCTGCAGGTAGGTGTTCACCCGGTGCAGGGCGGTCGCGCCCTCCTGCAGGTGGGTGTAGCCCGAGTACGAGGTCCACGCCAGGGCGTAGGTCCAGCCGTCCGGCACGTTCACGCGCAGGTTGACCTGGCAGTTCTTCCGCATGTCGAGCGGGGAGGAGCCGCCGCCCGCCCGCGCGAGGAACTCGTGGTAGCCGATTGTGAAGGTTCTGCCGTTGGTCTGGACGTCCGCGTCACCGGCCCTGCAGCCGGATCCGTTGACCGTGACGACCTCGAGGACGGGTGCGGGCTCTTCCGCGGTGTCGGTGGGAACGAGGGCGGATAGGGCTACTAGTGCTGCCGCTGCCATGTTCAGCATGAGGAACCTCTCCAGGGAGTCGCTGGCGGCGGCACTCGACGTTAGCGCCTACCACCTGACGTTTCCCTGACGATTCCGCAAGGCGACTCACGGTTTGAACGGCAGGACTTCCTCCTCGACACCGGGCCGCACGATGACGCAAGTCGACTCCGGCACCTCCTGCCACGCGCCCACCAGGTCGCCCAGCGGTTCGGACACGACGAGCCGCGAGTCGTCGGCCAGGTCGTGCAGCGCGGGGTTGTCCGGGTACTGGCGCCGCAATGTGGTCACGTCGGTGCTGTGGAACAGGGTCCGCGACTTGCCGCGGCTCGAGTACCGGAACGCCCAGGTGGTGGAGCCGTCGGTGGTCGCGACGGTCATCTGGATCGGGTACTCGACGCCCGCCCGCCTGCCGACGTCCTCGACGAACTCGACCATGCGCGCCATCGCGGCGGGCGGGTCCTGCTCGAGGCCGAAGCTGACCGCGAGGTAGAACATGACCTCGGAGTCCGTCGAGCCCTCGATCAGCGGGAACAGCACCGGGTCGATGGCCAGCATCAGCTCGCGGCGCACCAGCGAGTACTTCGGGATGAGCCCGTTGTGCATCCACAGCCAGTTCTTCCAGCGGAACGGGTGGCAGTTCGAGCGCTGCACCGCACCGCCGGTGGACGCCCGCACGTGCGCGAAGACCCGGTCGACGGTGATCTGCGCGGACAGTTCGCGCAGGTTCCGGTCGTTCCACGCGGGCTCGGTGCTCAGGAACAGCCCGGGCGTGCTCGTGCTGCCGTACCAGCCGATGCCGAACCCGTCCCCGTTCACCGCCGTCGCGCCCAGCCGGGCGTGCTTCGACTGCATGACCAGCGAGTTCTCCGGCGCGTAGAGCAGTTCCTCCAACAGCACCGGCGAACCGGAATACGCGAGCCACCGGCACATCTCGGACCTCCCTTCGCCCAGCGCTCCATGGGAACACGGACCCCTCGGCAAATGCGAGGTTTGCGGCGGTGAGCCTTTCTCAGGCAGCATGCTTGGTGTGACGGTTCCCCCCGGCGTGCGGCACCCGGCCTACCAGCAGCATTTCGAGACGATCGAAACGCGCGCGCCGGAGATGCCGGTCGAGGTGGGCGACACCGTCGACCTGGCAGCGCCGCGCCGGGAACGCGAGGAACGCCAGGACATCGCCGTGATCGGCCCGATCGCCGCCCTCGTCCTCGCCCTGACGATCTCCACGCTGATCCTGGAGCACCCCGCCGCCCGCGCCGTGGCGGCAGGGCTCGCGACGGTCGGCCTGGTCGTCGCCGTGGTCCTCATGCTGCTGGGCAAGCGGCCGGAGCCGGCCAAGCACGTCATTCCCGGCCGCCACCGCATGGACCGCTGATCCGGGTCTAGAACTCGGGCGGCGTGGTGCTGGTGAGGCGGGGGTCCGGTTGACCGCCGGACATCGCGAGCACGCCCCGCAGCACCTGCAGCAGCTTCCGCAGCCCACTCGGCCTCTTCCGGTCGATCCCGGAGATCACCTGCTTCAGCACCGACAGCTGGTCGAAGTAGATCCGCTCGGTGACCAGGTTCTCGTCCTCGTCGAAGATGAAGTACGCGTTCATCCGCGTCCGATGCTTTCCGCCGGTGGCCGGGATCTTGCCCAGCGGCCCGAGGTGTGTGCCCAGCAGCCAGAACTCCACGATCACGGCGTCGACGCTGTGCCGGAACGAGATCAGCTCGTGGTGCTGGTCGGGGAACGCCACGCGCGTGTCGGTGTAGTACTGCCGGACCGCGCTGTCGCCGTCGTGGACGACCATCTGCGCGATGATCTCGTAGTGGGGGTGCGGGAACGTCGAGAGAGTGGCGTCCCAGTCGTGCGCCACCTCGTCGCGGAAGTGGTCGAGCACGAGCTTCTCGCGGGCGCGCAGGACGTCCTCGGGCGGCAGGACGAAACGGGACGGCATCGGCGCTCCTTTACCCACGGTGTGGATTAAACGCTAAACCCACACCGTGGGCATCCGCAAGGCACACTGGACAGGTGACGGAAACCCGCCGGGGCCGCCCCCGGACGCCGCTGCTGTCCCGCGAGACGATCGTCGAGGCCACGCTGAAGGTCATCGACGCCGAGGGCATCGCCGCGGTCGGCATGCGGTCGGTCGCGCGGGCCCTGGGCGTGGACGCGAAGAGCCTCTACAACCACGTCGACGGCAAGGACGGCCTGCTCGACGCCGTCACCGAGCACCTGCTGGGCGGTCTCGTGCTGCCCGAACGCACGGGCAACCCGAGAACGGACCTGCGCGCCATCGCCGGCAGCTTCCGCGATCAAGCCCTCAAGCACCCGCAGGCCGCGCCGCTCGTGCTCACCCGCCAGTTGGCGTCGGCGCGGGCCCTCGCACCCGTCAACGCGGTGCTGACGGTGCTGCGAGACGCGGGCGCGGGCATCGAAGAGGCCGTGCACATGCTGCGGATGTTGCTCGCCACGTTGATCGGCACCCTGCTGCGCGAGGTGTCGGCGGCCCCGGCGTTCGGGAACAACGACCGCGAGGACACGCTCACCACCAGTGGACTGCCCGCGCTGGCCGAAGCCGCCCCGCACCTCGCCCGGTTCGACCGCCAGGCCGAGTACGAGTACACAGTGGACCTCGCGGTCACCGCCGTGCTGCAGCGCATTGATCTTCGGGGCAGACTCGCTCCGTGAACTTCCGGCGGTGGCCCGTGGTCGCGGCAGCAGGGTTCGTCCTCCCCACGCCCGCCCTGGCCGGCTGGTGGCTCCAAATCCGCGGGATTCCTCAAGCCCTGTACCGGACCGAGTCGCAAAGGCCGGGTCGTGGTCTGGGCGCTGGTCGCTGCGGCCACGATGGCCCTTGGACTGGTCTTGTGAGGCTTTCCGCTGACCAGGGAAGCGTTGAACGCCGACGAGTGGGTGATCTACCTCGGTGCGGGAACGTTCGCCACCGCGGGGTCGCTCATCGCCGCGCTCACCTTCCTCGCGTGCTGGCGCAGGATCGAATGACAACCAGTTGATCTCCCGCGCGTCCTGGTCAGTGGAGAGGTTTCCAAAGGAGGGGACAGGACGTTGAGTGTTAACCGACGTGCGGTGCTGGCACTGGGCGCCGGCGCGGCGCTGGCCGTGGCCGTGCCCGCCCAGGCACAGGCCGCACCGCTCACCGACAAGTTGCGCGACCTCGAGCAGCAGCACAACGCGCGCCTCGGCGTGTTCGCCACCGACACGGGCACCGGCCGCACGGTGCTGCACAGGGCAGACGAGCTCTTCCCGATGTGTTCGACGTTCAAGACCATCGCGGCCGCGGCGATCCTGCGTCGTGACCACGACGGATCGTTGCTGGGCAAGGTGATCCGCTACACGCAGGACGACGTCACCAAGTCCGGCTACGGGCCGATCACCGGCAAGCCCGAGAACCTCGCGAACGGCATGACCGTGAAAAGCCTGTGCGAGGCGGCCATCACCTACAGCGACAACTGCGCGGCCAACCTGCTGCTCAAGGAGCTCGGCGGCCCCACGGCGATCAGCCGCTTCAGCCGGTCGATCGGCGACCCGGTCACGCGTCTCGACCGCTGGGAGCCGGAGCTCAACACGGCGGAACCGGGCCGCGTCACCGATACCACGTCACCGCGCGCCATCGGCCAGAGCTACGCGCGGCTCACGCTGGGCCACGCGCTCAACCGTCAGGACGCGGACCAGCTCACGAACTGGTTGCTGGCCAACACGACCGGCGGCAAGCGGATCCGCGCCGGGCTCCCGGCGGCGTGGCGCTGGGGCGACAAGACGGGCTCCGGCAAGTACAGCACCACCAACGACGTCGGCATCGCGTTCCCGCCCGGCCGCGCGCCGATCGTGATCGCCGTGCTGTCGACGAAGAAGGACACCCCGGACGGCGGGGCCGACGAGCCGCTGGTGGCCAGGACGGCCGAGTTGGTGGCGTCCTCGTTCAGCTGAAACCTCAACGCTCATGCGTCCCGTCTGGTCAGATGGGGCGCATGAGCACCTGGGGGAAAGCAGTAGTGCTCGCGTTCGCGCTGGTCGCCACGCTCGTGGCACCAGCGCACGCGAGCAACCAGATCACGGTGTCCGCCGCCGAGGTGACGCTGGCGCCCGGCAAGAACTCGGCGTCCGTCGACGTCAGCTGGCACACCGACGGCAACCAGGCGGTCCAGATCTGGATCCGCGAGACCGGCAAGGCCGCCAAGCTGTGGCGGCAGGACGTCAACGGCAGCGCGCCCTGGCCGTACCTCTACGCCGGCACCACGACGACGTTCGAACTGCGCGGCGGCCCGAACTTCGCCACCGTCCTCGGCACCACGAGCAGCAGAGCGAAGTCGCCGGGCCAGCTCAGCGCCAGCCGCACGCACCTCGCGCTCGCCCCCGGAACCACCGGCGAGATCGACCTCAGCTGGGCCACGACGGTGAGCGACGCCCAGGTATGGGTGTCGCACAACGAAAGCCCGCAGAAGTTGTACACGCAGGGCCCGTCCGGCACCGGTCACATCACCTGGATCAGCCGCGGCACCACCGTGTTCACGCTCTGGTCCGGCACCGCGCAGGAACACCTCCTCGACACCCTCGTCGTCACCGCCGACTCCGGTGCCACAGCAGCGTTCGACCGGCCCGCGGTGAAGGCCGGCGACACCGCAATCGTGCGCTGGCAAGGAGGCGAGGCGCGGCTGGTCAACGACGACGGCACCGAGACCGTGCTCAGCGGAGGATCGGCCGCGATCAGCACGCAGGGCGCGGACCGCAAGGTCGTGAAGATCTACGAAGGCGCCCAGGTCGTCACGCACGCGAGCCTCACGATCCTGAAGGACGACCGCGGCTGGGTGGGCTTCAACTACCTGCCGGAGCACGAGAAGCGCTACCAGGAGTACCTGGAGGACACGACCTGGCCGCAGGTGCGCGACCAGGTCGCGCACGACTTCGACGTGATGGCGTCGGCCGGCGGCACTGTCGCCAGGATCGTGCTGTGGCCGGAGAAGAGCACCAACGCGGCGGCCCAGGCGCGCAACCTCGCCGACCTGGGGGCCATCGCGAAGCAGCGCGGCATCCGGCTCGTCGTCGCGTTCGCCAACAGCTGGCTCACCAACCCGAACTGGCAGAGCGACCGCACGAAGTGGGCCGAGTTCGCCCTCACCAGCGCGGACTGGATGAACACCTACATCACCGCCCTCGAACCCGGCGGCTCGGTGCTCTACTACGACCTGCAGAACGAGACATCCGGTGTGCGCGGCAACCAGCCGAACATCCAAAGCGCTTACGTGGCAATGGTTTACGACCGCACGGCGGCGCCGAGAGGCAAGCGCGGTGTCTCGGTGATGCACGCGTCGACGGACGGTGCGGACCTCGCCGAAGCGTTGGCAGGCAAGCAGATGGACTTCGTGGACGTCCACGGCTACGGCAACCTCGATCTGCTCGACGGCGCGGTACGCGGTCTGCGGCAGAAGTTCCCGGCGGCCACGGTGATCGTCGGCGAGTTCGGCAAGAGCGCCCCGGACGCGCAGAAGGAACGCGACCAGGCCGACCACGCCAGGCAGACGCTGCAGACGACGAGCAGCCTCGGCGTGCCGGTCACGCTGGCCTGGGAGCTTTACGACGACCCGCGCACGCCACCGCACCCGAACAGCATCGCCTTCGGCTATCTCACCAAGGACCGCGCCAAGCCGGCGTTCGGCGTGCTGTGCTCGCGCTGGAGCCTCGTCGCGGACTGCGGCACCCTCCGCGAAGCCACGTCACCGCAGCCGGCGACCCTCGAGGTGACGGCGAACATCCCAGTACAGCAAGGAATTCTCACGCCGAACGCGATCCTGCGCGGAAACGGCACGGCCCACTTGGTGATCACCGAACTCGACACGGCCGGCCGGGAGGTCGCCATCACGAGAACCGAGCCGGTCGACATCGGTGCCACGGGGCTCAACTACCTGCGGCACAAGCAATCGGACGTGCGTCTGCACGCTGAGACCACATCCGTGCGGATCGTGGTACGGGCGGAAAGCTCGACGCTGCTTCAGGTCGACGCGCTGTCCGCGGCCGTCAGGTGATCGGCACCCAGAGCTCGACCACCGTGTGGCGGCGGTAGAACTCGACGAGCGGCCTGGAGGAGTCCCACGGCCCCACGGCTTTGAGCTCCTCCATGGCCGGCCCGATCCGCCCGTACAGCTCCGGCGGCTCACCCTCCAGCACCACCCGCCGGTACCTGCCCCCGGGCAGCACCCCGACGGTCAGGTCGTACGAGTCGCCGGGCTTGCGCGGCGTGCACACGGTGTAGGTGCCCGCCGTCTCGTCGATGCGCGCGAACATCTTGCGCCCCTTGAGGCCCACGAGGTCCTCGAACCAACGCCACGCCTCGCTCATCGCGGTGAGCTCGTCGGCGACGGTGTGTTCGAGCACCTCGACATCGTCGCGGTCGATCAGCTCGGCCATCTGCGATCCCCCTTTTCATCGAACGCTAGTCGAACGCGAATTCACCGGCTACGGTGCAATGCGAATCTCGTTCACGTTCCCAAAGGCGGCGGCGATGCGGCGAGCGGTGCTCCTGACAGTTCTGTTCCTCTTCTCGTTCGTGATCACCCCGGTGCACGCGGAGTCGTACGACGGCTCCGAGCTCCGGGTGTCCGGCGGGGTGTTCCGCGACGAGCACGGCCGGGAGGTGGTGCTGCGCGGCTTCAACGTCTCCGGCACCGCGAAACTCGCCGAGTACCGCGGCCTTCCGTTCGCGAACACCGCTGACGCGCGCAAGTCCGCGACCGCGATGAAACAGCTCACCGGTGCCAACGCGGTGCGGTTCCTGCTGACCTGGGCGTGGATCGAGCCGCAGCGCGGCCAGATCGACCACGCCTACCTCGACGGCGTCACGGAGCAGCTGCGCGCGTTCACCGACCAGGGCCTCCGCGTCTACCTCGACTTCCACCAGGACCTCTACTCGCGGTACCTGTTCAACAAGGACAGCTGGTACACCGGCGACGGCGCCCCGGCGTGGGCGGCGAGCGGGTACCCCAAGGAGTCGTGCGGCCTCTGCTTCCACTGGGGCCAGAACATGAAGAACAACAACGCCGTCACCGCCGCGACCTACGACTTCTGGCACAACCGCAACGGTGTGCAGGACTCGTTCCTCAACGCGGCCGGCGAAGCTTTGAAACACGTCAAGCAAGCCTTGCCCGCCAACGAGTTCAAGCTCGTCGTCGGCGTCGACCCGCTCAACGAGCCCTACGCCGGCAAGTACGACAACGGCCAGAACTCCCAACAGTGGGAGCGCGACCTCCTGATGCCGTTCTACCAGCGCTTCCGGACCAAGATGGACGACGCGGGCTGGACGACCAAGCCTGCTTTCGTGGAGCCGCTGGTGTTCTGGAACCAGAACGTCGACTTCTTCGCCGAACCCGGCGGCCTCACGCTGGTGCCGACCCTCGGCGAACGGTTCGTGTTCAACGCGCACTTCTACGACGGCAAGGCGCAGTCCGGACTCCTCATGCCGGGCAAGGCGGGTGACGGCCAGTACACCCAGGCGTTCGGCACGATCCGCGCCCGTGCCGCCGCTCTCGGCACCACGTCGATCGTCTCCGAGTTCGGGCACCCGGTCGCGGGCAACACCTCCGACAAGACGCCGTCGGTGCTCAAGGCGATCTACCAGGGACTCGACTCGACCGCTCCGGGCGCGCGCTGGTGGTCGGCGCCGCGCGGCACGGTGATCTCGGGCAGCCAGTGGCACTGGGACACCAACTACGGCCGCCACCACGAGCTGATGAACGACAACCCCGGCAAGGTCAAGACCGACGGCGACGCCATGAACGACGAGCACTTCTCTGCGGTCAAGCTGGACGCGTCCGGCACTCCCGTGCTCACCGTCGACCGCGCGATCGTCGACCGCGTCTACCCGCAGGCCGTCGCGGGCACCACGCTCGCGTTCACCTACGAGGACCGCGCCTACCAGACGTGGCAGCAGATCCCGCTGCCGAACGTGCGGTCGCTGGTCGGCTCGGCCCCGTTCGCGGTGCTCGTCTGGGACTCGACCGGCGGCTCCGCGCCGACCGAGCTGCACCTGCCGGAGTCGTTGCGCTCACCGCTGGTCGTGAGCTCGGCGTCGTCGACCGTGAACGCTGACCGGCTGCTGCTCCGAGCAGGTACGGGACGGCAGTTCGCGCTGGTCACGGCGGCGTCAGGCGGGAACACGGCGGCGGCGGAGGCCGAACTCAGGCAGTGGTACCAGGGCTGGTGAAGGCCGTATTTCGCCGCGCCAGGAGTACGTGAGCCGGTTCCGTAAACTGGCACTGTGCGAACTCGGCCCACCCTGACCTGGTCTCCTTCAGGCCCGTCGCTGCCGCGCACCTCCACCCTCACCGACGTCGTCCCGATCGTCGCCGACGGCGGTGTGCTGGTGCTCAGCGGCGCGGGCCTGTCCACGGAGTCCGGCATCCCGGACTACCGCGGCGAGGGCGGCTCCCTGCGCAAGCACACCCCGATGACCTACGAGGAGTTCACGACGAGCGCCGCCGGCCGCCGGCGGTACTGGGCCCGCAGCCACGTCGGCTGGCGCACCATCGCCCGCGCCGACCCGAACGCCGGGCACCGCGCGGTGACCAGGCTGGCGCCGCGGCTGTCCGGCGTGATCACCCAGAACGTCGACGGCCTCCACCAGGCCGCGGGCTCCCAGGACGTCGTCGAACTGCACGGCGGCCTCGACCGCGTGATCTGCCTCGACTGCAAGATTCTCACGCCGCGGATCGAGCTCGACCGCCGCCTGCGCGAGGCCAACCCGACCTTCGCCGCCACCACTGACGAGATCAACCCCGACGGCGACGTCTTCCTCCCGGAGGAAGCGGTCGAGGGCTTCGAGGTCGTCGGCTGCGCGGAGTGCGGCGGCATCCTCAAGCCCGACGTCGTGTTCTTCGGCGAGAACGTCCCGCGCCCGCGCGTCGAGCAGTGCTACTCGCTCGTCGACAACGCCCGTTCCCTGCTCGTCCTCGGCTCCTCGCTGACGGTCATGTCCGGCCTGCGGTTCGTCCGCCGTGCGTCGGAGTCCGGCATCCCGGTCGTGATCATCAACCGCGGCGTGACGCGCGGCGACTCGTTCGCCTCGCTTCGCGTCGACCTGCCGCTGGGCACATCGCTGACGGAACTGGCGGACGCCGTTCTGGGCTCTTAGTTCTGGGACCGGAACTGGTCGAGCACCCGGCGTTCGCGCTTGGTCGGCCTCCCAGCACCGCGGTCGCGCCGAGCGATCGGGATGTCCGGCGGTGGCGGGGGAGTGCGGTCGATGAAGCAGGTGGCCGCGTCCGCCGCCCCGACCCGCTTCTGGATCACCCGGACGACCTCGACGATCTTCGTCTTGTCGCCGACGCGCGCCCGCACCTGGTCACCGGGCACGACGGTCGTGCCGGGCTTCGCGGGCTTGTCGTTGATGCGCACGTGCCCGCCCCGGCACGCCTGGGCGGCGTCCGGGCGGGTCTTCGTCAGCCGGACCGCCCACAGCCAACGGTCGATGCGCGTGGACTCCACCCCGCCATCATGGCACTCTCTCCAGAACATGAGGATCTTGGCGGTCGCAGTCACCCTCGCCGCGTCTCTCACGTCCGTCGGCCCGCTCGGTGAGCTCACCGACCTCGCCGTGCAGCGCGTCCAGGTGGCAGACCTGGTGGCAGCGGCCAAGTTCGGCACACCGCAGCCCATCGACGACCCCGCGCGCGAACAGCAGGTGCTCGACACCGTGCGAGCCAAGGCCACCGCACTCGGCCTCAACCCGGAGAACGCGGCGCAGTTCTTCCGCGCCCAGATCGAGGCGAACAAACTCGTGCAACGGGGTCTCTACGCCCGCTGGACCGAGCACCCCGAGGAGGTCCCGCAGCACCGGCCCGACCTGGGCACCGAGGTGCGGCCGATCCTCGACCGCCTCACCACCGACATCCTCGCCGAGCTCAAGGACACCGAGCAGCTTCGCCGCCCCACGCTGAAGTGCGAGATCCACGCGACGATCGCCGAACGCTCCGCGGTGGTCCTGCACCACCTCGACCGGTTGCACGAGAACGCGTTGGCCGAGGCGATGCGGCCAGTCTGTTCGAAGTAACCGGTCTGTTCGAAGTGGACGGTCAGACCGGCGGGAGCGGGTGCGCGCCTTCCGGCCGCAGACCGTCGAACACGATCGCCAGATAGCGTTCCCACAGATCGGGCCGCGCGTCCGGTACGTGCTTGACCACGTCGTTGGGCACGCACATCAGCAGCATCACGTCGGTACCGGTGATGTCGGACCGCAGCGCGCCCGCGGCGCGAGCCCGGTCGACCAGCGCGGTGACGGCCAGCGACATGCGCATCTGCGCCTCGGCCACCTCCACCCCCAGGTCCGGGGACAGGAACGACAGGTCGAGCTGCTGCCGTTGCCGCGCCGCGTACCTCAGGAACTCCAGCACCGCGGCACCCGCGTCGGAGGCATCGGCCAGCTCCGACGCCAGCGCCGTCAGCCGCGACACACGATCCAGCACGATGGCCGCGATCAGGTCGTCCTTGGTGGGGAAGTGGCGGAACACGGTGCCCTTGCCGAGCCCCGCCCGGTGCGCGATCTCCGCGACCGGCGCGTCCACGCCCTGCTCGGCGAACACCTCGACCGCCGCCGCCAGCAGTGACGAGCGGTTCCGGGCGGCATCGGCACGCGGAGACACGTCACGCAGACTAACAAAGTTGACCGCGCGGTCCGTTTCGAGCATCCTAAGGTGACCAGACGGTCCGTTTAGGGGGAACCACATGAAGGCAGTCGTAGCGACCGACTACGGCCCACCGGAGAACTACGTCGTGACCGACGTGCCGGTGCCACGGCCTGGGCCGGGGCAGATCCAGGTCCGCATCGCGGCGGCGTCGATCAATCCTGCGGACGTCGTGTTGCCCAGCGGTGAGTTCGGCACGGTGCTCGAGTTCCCGCACGTGCCCGGCAACGACTTCGCCGGCACGGTCACCGAGATCGGCCCCGGCGTGACGGCGTTCCGGCCCGGCGACGAGATCTTCGGCCAGGCCGTGCCGCGCGTGCTCAAAGCGATGACCGGCGCGAAGAAACCGTCGCTGAGCACGGGTTCCCTGGCCGAGTACGCGGTGTTCGAGGCAGACACGCCGTTGCTGACACACCGCCCGCCGAGCCTAAACGTCCAAGACGCCGCCGCACTGGCGACAACTGGCCTGACCGCGCGTGCGCTGATCACAACCGCACAACCGGCAGCAGGCGAGACCGTGCTGGTCGTGGGCGCGACCGGAGGCGTCGGCACCGCGCTGGTCCCGTTGCTCGCCGCGGCCGGCGTCAAGGTCATCGCCACGGCCACTGAACAGGACGCCGGCCTGCTGCACGACCTCGGCGCCACCGAGACCATCCGCTACGACGACGCCTACCCGGAGAACGTGGACGCGGCGTTCAACGCGGCCGTGCCGAGCGATCGTCTGGACAGGATCGCGCAAGCCGTCCGCCCCGGCGGCCGGCTGCTCACCATCACGTATCCGCTGCCCGAAGGCGGCCGGGACGACATCGAGACGAAGTTCATCCTCGACCTCGCGGGTGCTCTCGGTGGCATGCGCGAGGTCGCCGAAGCGGCCGTGAGCGGTGTGTTGCCCGCGACGATCGGCCGCCGCTACACGCTGGACGAGGGTCCGCGGGCGTGCGTCGACTTCGTCAGGAAGCACACCACGGGCAAGCTCGTCGTCACGGTGTGACCACAGTGGACTGAAGGCCGAACATGCGTGACAGTCCGGAAAGTTCGAGCACCCGCGTCACCTGAGGAGATGCGGCCGACACCCGCAGCCCACCCGCGGCGGCGGAAGCGCGGGCGTGGCCGCGCACGAGCGCGCTGATCCCGCTGGAGTCGCAGAACCTGACCGCGGACAGGTCCAGCACGACGTAGCGGTGGCCTCGATCGAGCAGGCGGTCGAGCCGGGCGAGAAGTCGTTCCGAGCCGGAACCGGCGAGTTCACCGGAGACAGTCAGCATGGTGGAGGCAGGCGACGACTCGGTCACCGTGACTTCGAGCATTTCGCAGTGGTACCCAGCGGGGGCCTCGCGGAAACGCGGTCCGCTGACCGGTTTTCGAGTTGTCCGGACGCGGCGGGCAGGAGTTCTCTCGAAGTACCGGTGAAAGGGGACTTCACGTGCGCGTTCTGCTGACCTCGTTGCCCATCCGCTCCCACCTGATGCCGACGGTGGTGCCGCTCGCCAGGGCGTTGCGCGAGAAGGGCCACGAGGCGGTGATCGCGACCGGGCCCGCGATGGCGCACCTCGACCACGTCGTCGCGATGCCGGACATCCCGGCGCCGCAGGACTTCGGCCCGCCACCGCCGTGGATCCCGGAACGCGACGGCACGCTCGACGTGCCGTTGTGGGCGGAGGAGCTCGTCACCAGGGCCGCGGCGAACATCCTCGACTTCGCCCGCACATGGCGCCCTGACGTCATCCTCCGCTAGACGAACGAGTACGGCGGCCAGATCGCGGCCGAGGTGCTGGGCATTCCGCACGCGTTGGTGGACATCGCGCCGTTCGCACCGTTGGAGATCGAGCACCTCGACGAACGCAAGGACAAGGTGCGCGCGAGGTTCGGCGTCAGCGGCACCGAACCGTCGTTCACCGCGGGCCTGATGCCGCCGTACTGGCATCCGGCCGAGCGCCACTACCGCGTGCCGATCGACGAGACCAGAACCGAAGGCGCGCCGGAGATCGTCGCCACCTTCGGCACCAACGCCGGACTGCTGCTGAGCGGCTCGAAGCTGCTCCACATCGTCGCGGAGGCACTGGGCCAGGTGCTCGCGCGTGCGGTCCTCGCGATCGGTGAGGGCGAGTGGACAGGCCCGCGACCGGCCAACGTGGAGCTGCGGCCCGAAGTACCGCAGCAGCAATTGCTCAACACCGCGAAGGTGTTCGTGACGCACGCGGGCTACAGCAGCGTGCGCGAGTCGTTGACCGCGGGAGTCCCGATGGTCGCGGTGCCGTTGTTCGCGGACCAACCGCGCAACGCCGCCAAAGTGGAAGAGCTGAAAGCCGGCGTGAGCGTGGAAGTGAAAGGGCTGATCGCCGGGGCGCTCGCCGAAAAGATCAAAAACGTCCTCGACGCGAAGACATACCACAACGCGGCTGAGACATTGGCCGCAGAGATGGCGGAACTGCCGGTGTTCACGACCATTCCGGACCACCTCGTATCCGCTGTGTGACGACGTTTTGGTTTTGACCAAAAGCTTCGACGGTATTTTCGTCCGTCTGGAGACTTGGCGGTGGGGCAGGTGCTTGTTGGGGAGAACAGGTCGCCTGATTGAGGGGAAACAGGGGGATTACATGAAGAGGCACTCGCGCGACAGTTTCTTCGTCGTGGGCGAAGGTGTGCTGGAATTCGACGGCAAAGGTGAGGCCATCACGCGCCAGCCCTCCACGGCGGAGGAGTTGCGCAGGTTCCGGTTCTCACGGCTGGGGCCGAAAGGCCCGCGGACGGACGAGGCGCTGCGAGAGGCGCTGGCCCTGGCGATGACGCCGGAGGACACCGTCGCGCAGCCCGACTCGGAGAACCCCGCCGTCCCGGCCGGTTTCACCTACCTCGGCCAGTTCGTCGACCACGACCTCACGATGGACCGCACCGAGTCGCAGCTCGGTCAGGACGTCAACGTGGACGAGCTGCTGCAGGGCCGCTCACCGGCGCTGGACCTCGACTCGGTCTACGGCCGGGGTCCGCGCGACAAGGACGACCAGGCCTTCTACGCCGAGGACGGCGTGAAGCTCAAGATGGGCACCACCACGCCGGTCGGGTTCCCGGACGAGGGCACCAACGTCCCGTTCGAGGGCTTCGACCTGCCACGCCGCGGCGGGACCGCGGGCACGCCGGCCGATCGGCGCGCGCCGCTGATCCCGGACCCGCGCAACGACGAGAACCTGGTGATCGCGCAGACGCACCTGGCGTTCATCCGCTTCCACAACCGGGTGGTCGACGAGCTCGCGCTCACCGGCCTCACGGGGGAGCGGCTGTTCCGCGCCGCCAAGGAGCTCGTGGTCCGGCACTACCAGTTCATGCTGAAGACCGACTTCCTGCCGCGGATCATCGACCCGGCGATCGTGGACGACGTCTTCACCAACGGCCGCAGGTTCTTCGAGGTGCCCGGCAGGTACTACGGCCGCGACAACACCCCGACGATGCCGATCGAGTTCTCGGTCGCGTCGTACCGGCTCGGCCACAGCATGATCCGCGACAAGTACCAGTGGAACCGCGTGTTCAACGCGACCGGGCCCGGCCCGGAGGGACTGCTGTTCCTGCTGTTCGTGTTCACCGGCACCAGCGGCAACTTCGACCCCGGTTCAGGCTCGCCCGCCGACCTGGACGACGTGAACAGGGGCACCACCTTCACGTTGCCCAGCAACTGGATCGCGGACTTCCGCCGCCTCTACGACTTCACCGAGGCGGAGCGGGACGACCTGGTGCCCCCGGCGGACTCCGGTGGCGGCAACGTCACCAAGCGGATCGACACGCTGCTGGTCAACCCGTTGCGGCAGCTGCCGGCCGGCACGTTCGGCGGCCGCGGCACGCAGTTCCCGGA
The DNA here is from genome assembly GCF_040629405.1 of Lentzea sp. NPDC005914. Lineage (NCBI taxonomy): Bacteria > Bacillati > Actinomycetota > Actinomycetes > Pseudonocardiales > Pseudonocardiaceae > Lentzea > Lentzea sp. NPDC005914. The sequence goes on from NZ_JBEXVQ010000005.1 coordinate 153,942, forward strand.
GATCCAGCGCAACCTCGCGTTCCGCAACCTGACCAGGGCGAACATGATGGAGCTCGCCAGCGGTCAGCAGATCGCGGAGCTGTTCGAGGTCGAGCCGCTCACCGCCGAGCAGATCCTGGTCGGCAACGGTGGCGCGAACCTGGACTCGTTGACCGAGGAGCAGAAGGCGCAGCTGGTCGAGGCAACGCCGTTGTGGTTCTACGTCCTGCGCGAGGCGGAGGTCAACAACGGTCTGCTGGGCCCGGTCGGTGGCCGGCTCACCGCCGAGGTGTTCCACCGGGCCATCGAGGGCAGCCGGATCTCGATCGTGCGCTCGCCGTACTGGCGGCCGACGCTCGGCCCGGACTCCAGCACGTTCCGGATGGTCGACCTGCTGCTGTTCGCGTTCGAGGGCAAGGCGGACCTGCTGAACCCGTTGGGTGAGAAGCCGGTTCCGCCCGCGACGAGCTGATCTCCCTCGCTTCTCCTGTCTGGCTGGGTGGTGGCAGCCAGACAGGAGAGGGAGATCGATGTTGCGTCCAGAAACCACACGCCGCGAATCCGCTGAAGAACGGATCACCCGTTTCACGCGGGGTGCCGGAATTCCGCTGCTTCGCATCGGACTGGGGGTCGTGTATCTCTGGTTCGGCGTGCTGAAGCTCTTTCCCGGTGGCAGCCCTGCCCAGGATCTCGTCGAACGCACGGTGTCCGCGCTGACGTTCGGGATCATCACCGGAGATTTGGCGAGACTGAGTGCCGCGATCACGGAAATCGGGATCGCACTGGTTCTGCTGAGCTTCCGCGCACCACGATTGTGCGCGGTCCTGCTGATCGGTCACGTCGTGCTGGTGTCGACACCGCTGGTGTTGTTCCCCGGTGAGATGTGGGCCGGTCCGCTGCAGGCGTCATTCGAAGCGCAGTACATCCTGAAGAACCTGGTGACCGTCGCCGCCGCGGTGGTCATCGCCTCATCGCACCCTCGCGTGCGATGACGCGGGAGCCGCTCGATCCCCCAGGTCGGGCGGCTCCCGCTGTTAGGTTGCTCTCCATGGGGGATTCGTTCGCGCCTTTGGCGCATCCAGCTTTTCGTTGGCTGCTCACAGCCCGTGTCACGACCATGGCGGGCAACGCGATGGCGCAGATCGCGCTCGTGTTCGCCGTGCGGGACGTGACGTCGTCGGTCACCACCCTCGGCATCGTCGTGGCGACGCGTTCGATCGCGAACGTGGTCTTCCTGCTGTGGGGCGGTGTCGTCGCTGACCGCCTGCCCCGGCAGTACGTGCTCGTGGGGTCGTCGTCCGTGTCGTTTCTGAGCCAGGGCCTGCTGGCCGTGCTGGTGCTGACCGGGTCGGTGTCCATTCCCGCGTTCCTGGTGCTGGCGGCGGTGAACGGCATGTCGAGCGCCTTCTCGTTCCCCGCTTCCGCTGCTCTGGCACCGCAAACCGTCCCCGCCGAGCTGCGGCAGCGGGCCAACGCGGTGCTGCGTCTCGGGTTGAACTCCTCGATGATCGCGGGCGCGTCGCTGGGCGGCGTGCTGATCGCGTTCGCCGGACCGGGCTGGGGCCTGGCGGTGGACGCGCTGTCGTTCGCCCTGGCAGGCCTGGCCTTCTCGTTCGTGCGCGTGCCGGCCGCCCGCGTCGCCGCCGAACACCGGCCGGGCGTGCTGTCCGAGCTGAGGATCGGCTGGTCGGAGTTCGTGTCGCGGACCTGGGTGTGGGTCGTGGTCGTGGGCTTCGTCTTCGTGAACGCGGCGCACGCGGCCGGCACGATGGTCCTGGGCCCGGTGATCGCCGACACCGTGATCGGCCGCGAGACGTGGGGCCTGGTGCTGGCCGCGCAGACCGCCGGCATGGTCGCCGGTGCCTTCGTCGCGATGCGGCTGCGCGTGCGACGCCTGCTGCTGCTCGGCGTGGCGTGCGTGGCGGCGTTCAGTCTGCTGCCGCTGACCCTCGCCCTGCACCCGGCACCGTGGCTGCTGATGGTCACCGCGTTCCTCTGCGGGGTGTGCCTCGAACAGTTCGGCGTGGCCTGGGAAACCTCGCTGCAGAACCACGTACCGGCAGACCGGCTCGCGCGCGTCTACTCCTACGACATGCTCGGCTCGATCGCCGCCGTCCCGCTGGCGCAGCTCGTCGTCGGGCCGGTGTCGGGTCTGGCCGGGATCACCGCGACCCTGCTCGGTTGCGCGGTGATCCACGTGGCCGCGACGCTGTTCATGGCGGCGTCGCGGTCGGTGCGGTCAGTCGAGAACCTGCCGCAGGTTCAGCCGGTTCGTTGACTGGGGCTAGACGACCGCGGTACCGATCAGTCCGTTGCGCGTGACTCTCGTCGCGAGCTCGTCCTCCGTCAGATGTTCCGTGTTCGCCGGCCGTCGCGGCAGCACCATGTACCGCGACTCGGCGTTCGCGTCCCAGACCCTGATCTCCGTGCTCTCGGGCAGCTCGACCCCGAACTGCGCGAGCACCTCGCGCGGGTGACTGACCACTTTGGACCGGTACGCCGGGCTCTTGTACCAGGTGGGCGACGGCCCGAGCAGTGCGATCGGATAGCAGCTGCAGAGCGTGCACACGATGACGTTGTGCACCTCTTCGGTGTTCTCCACGACCCACAGCCTCTGCACCTGCAGCCCGCCGCCCATCGACAACCCGACGTCCGGCAACGCCTCGTTCGCGTCGTCGAGCAACCTGGCCTTGAACTCCGGGTCCACCCAAGCCCGCGCCACCACCCGGAACCCGTTGGCGGGCGTGGCCTTGTGCGCGAACGCCTCCAGCGCCCGATCGAGCTCGGCGGCGTCCAGCAACCCCTTCTCCTCCAGGGTCGCTTCCAGCTCTCTGACCCGCGCCGCGATGGGGGAGTCGTCGTGGTCGTCACTCATCGCTGAGGTATTCCTCCCAAAGGGACAGTGTCACGCTGTGATCACCCTGCCCGAACAGCTCCCGCGCCGCGAACCGCACCAGGTACACCGGTTGCTCCCGCTCGATCCCCTGCGCCCTCAGGTCCGCCAGCGGATGCACGCCGTCGTGACCGATGACCGTGCCCGTTCTCCCGCGCGCATAAGCGGGCAGCCGCGTGTGATGATCGGGATCCACAGTGGACGTGCGGACCCGGTCGCCCTCTCGGTACCGCTCAGACATGCCCCTTCTCCTTCAGCAACGTCTGAATCGCCCGGAACCAGTTCTCGTAGTACGACGACTCGTGCGACATCGTCCGCTCGACCGCGTCCCGGAACTCGTCCAGGTTGTAGAGACCGCGCCCGATCAGTGCCCGGTTCATGGCGAACACGTGCGCCTCCCAGTCCGCGTGGAACATCGGTTCGTCGAGCTCCTCCACGACCGCCCCGAACCCGTCCTGCCCGCCGACGTCGTTGATCCTCGGCATCTCACCTCCTGCGCTCAGCCAGATTCTGCGCCGCCTCGGCCCAGTGTGGGAACCGGAACTCGAACCCGGCCTCCGAAAGCCTCCTGGAAACGACCCTCCGGCTCTTCAGCAGCAGCTCGGTGTCGGTCCCGATCACAGCCGCCCCGATCTCCGCCATCCACCGCGTGGCAGGCAGCCCGACCGGCACCTTCCACGCCTTCCGCACCTCACGCATGAAATCCTTGTGCGGCAAGGGATTGGGCGCCGCCAGGTTCACCGCCCCGGCGATCGGCTCCCTGATCAACAGCGCCACGGCCCGCACGAAGTCCTCGTCGTGAATCCACGACATGTACTGCCGCCCATCCCCGACGGCCCCGCCCAGCCCGAGCCGCGCGATCCACGACAGGTGGTCGAACGCCCCGCCCCGGTCCGGACTCATCACCATCGCCGCCCTCAACGCGACCTTCCGCGTGTGCGGAGTGTCCGCCTTCTCGAGCTCGGCCTCCCAGTTCCTGGCGATGTCGACGCTGAACCCCCAATACCCAGGAGCATCTTTCTCGTCGCCGCCGACAATTCCTTTTTCTTCATCGTTGGCCGCGTCGAACCGATGCGAATAAATCGTCGCCGTACTCATCTGCAACCAGACTTTCGGCGGCTTCTCCGCCCGCGCGATGGCCTCCCCGACCACCCGCGCCGACTCCACCCGCGACCGCATCATCTCGTGGAGGTTCTCCTTGGTGTACCGGCAACTGACGCTCCGCCCAGCCAGGTTGACGACGACATCGGCGCCATCGATCTCCTGGGCCCACGCCCCGAGCGTCCGCCCGTCCCACCGCACGCCACGGCTCCGGCTGACGATCACCACCTCGTGCCCGGCGTCCGTCAACGCCCTGTTCAGCACGCCGCCGATCTGTCCGGTGCCACCCGGCATGACGATCTTCATCTCGACCCCCTCGGTCGCCCTGAAGCTAGCCCTGCTCTCCTGAGAAACCGCTGTGAGCCGCCAGTCACAATGGTCGCGTTGCGTCTGAAGAGAAGAATTGCTCTCGCTTATCGCGAGAAACCCACCTCAAGCCGGATGCCGGGCAATCAGCACCATCGCGTCCAAAACCCGCCACCAGTCCTGCTCCGAAGCCTCCACAACCCGCCCCACCGCCGCGAGCGCGGTGATCACCGAAGCCGGATCCGCCTCCAGCAAGGCAACCGCCCGACGAAACCGCTCAGTCCGCCCCAGCCGCACCAGCGACGGCGGCAACGGCGGATCAGCCAGGTTCGGCTCTCCGAAAGAGATGCACAGCGACGTACCGAGCGCGCCGGCCAACCGTGTGAGTGCGCCGGTCGTCGGGTTGCCACGGCCGTTCTCGAGGTTGGCGATGTACGGCACGGAGAGCCCGGCGTCAGCCGCCACCGAGGCGACGGTGCGGCCGCTGGCTTGCCGGAGAGTGCGGAGGGCAGGTCCGAGGGAGTCCACGCCGGCTATCTTGACAGAACACAAGAGACCTGTCTCTATCTTGTGAGTATGGGTATCTGGGGGATCAGGGACTTCCGCTTTCTGTGGGGCGGGCGCGCGATCAGCCTGCTCGGGTCGTGGTTGCTGGTGGTGGCGGTGCCGGCGCACGTGTACGCGCTGACCGGGTCGGTGTTCGCCACCGGGGCGACGCTCGCGGCGGAGTACCTGCCGGTGCTGGTGCTCGGGCCGATGGCCGGCGTGCTGGTCGACCGGCTCGATCGGCGGCGGGTGATGATCGCGGCGGATCTGTTTCGCGGTGCGGCGGTCGCTGCGATGCTGGTCGGGACGCCGGCGGCGATCTATGTGGCTGTGGTGGCGGAAAGTGTTGGGGCGGTGGTGTTTCGGCCCGCGGCTCAGGCGCACGTGCCGGCGGTGGTGGGAGCGGCGGAACTCAGTTCGGCCAACTCGTGGAACGCCGCCACGGACGGCGTGGTGCGGTTGATCGGGCCGCCGCTGGGCGGTGTTCTGCTGGTGTGGGCCGGGTTCGAGGTGGTGGTCGTGCTCGACGTGGCCAGCTATCTGGTCTCGGCGGTGGCGATCGCCTTCACCACGAGCAGGTCCATCCCCCGGACAGGCCGGACCAAGGCGATCAAGGATCTGGTGTTGGTGCGGAAGCTGTTGCCGCTCACCGGAGTGTTCCTGATGGCGAACGCGGCGTTGAGCTCGTTGCTCGTGCCGTTCGGGGTCAGGAACCTCGGCGGCAGCGCGCAGGTCGGGATGGTGTTGTCGGCGCTCGGAGTCGGGTTCCTGGGCGGCGCGGTGATCGTGCGGTGGCTGGACAGGATTCAGCTCCGAATCGTGCTCGCGGGAGCGCAGTTGGCGACGGCGGGCGGGTTCGCGCTCCTGTTCAGTGCGAACGGGCTCACCACGGCGATGATCGCGGCCACCCTCATCGGAGTGTTCGGCTCGATCACGGTCGTAGCGCCGCAGACCGTGTTGCAACGCACGGCGGACAACGGTCAGCTCGGACGGATCAGCGCGGTCTTCCTCACCGTCGAAGCGCTCGCGACGCTCATCGGTGCGCTCGCCGGGCCGTGGCTCGCCGAGAGCGTTTCCTTGCACGCGGCGGCCATGACGGCGGCAGCGATCACGGCGGCGGGTGCGGTGGTCGGCGCCGTGACCGTTCCGCGGGTTATGCTCGCGCCAAAACGCTCAAACGAACAGGTGGACGCTCATGCGTGAGCCCAGTGAGGCGAGGCGGCAGCGGATTCTGGCCGTCGTCGCGTCGCGGGGCACGGTCAAGGTGAGCGATCTGGCCGACGAGCTGGACGTTTCGATCGTCACGATCAGACGTGACGTCGAGGAGCTGGCCAGGCTTGGAAGGCTGCGCCGGGGGCACGGGGTCGCGAAGTCGATCGTTCCCGTCGAGCAGCCGCAGCCGGCGAAGGCGGCGAACGGTGCGGTGGCGTTGGTCGTGCCCGAGAGGCACACGTACCTGTACGAGACGATGAACGGTGCCCGCAAGGTCCTCGAAGAAGCGGGCATGCGGGTGGTGCTGCACATCGCGCCGCAGGTCAAGGGCGCCGAGCAGCCGATCGTGGAACGGGCGCTGCAAGAGCCGGTGCAGGGCCTGCTGATCGCACCGCGGTGGCGCACGCAGGAGGAGGAGCGAGCCGACGACTGGCTCGCGGACACCGGGGTGCCGACGGTCCTGATGGAACGCCGGCCGGGCGGGCGGCTCAGGGCGATGAATTCGGTGTGCTCGGACCACTGGTACGGCATGCACCTGGCGGTGAAGCACCTGACGGACCTCGGCCACCGCAGGATCGTGCTGGCCGCACGCGACGACAGCCCGACCGCGAGAGCGCTCAGGAAAGCGTTCAAGGAGCTCTCGAACGACCTCGAAGACGCCATCACGGTCGGCAGCTCACCCGACACCGGCCTGGTCGGCATCCTGCGGGCACACCGGGCGACGGCGGCCGTCCTCCACGGCGACGTGGACGCGTTGATGCTGGTCCAGCAGTTGACCGACGCCGGGATCAAGGTCCCGAAACGGTGCAGCGTCGTGGCCTACGACGACGTGGTGGCGGCGCTGGGAAGCATCCCGCTCACGGCCGTCGCGCCGCCGAAGACCGAGGTCGGCAAGGTGGCCGCGCAGCTGCTGCTCCGGCAGCTCAGCAACACCGCCCGGACGGCGGAACGCATCGAGTTGCTGCCCGAGTTGAAGGTCCGCTCATCGACTGAGCGTTTGAACGTTTCTTGACGCCAAACCGATCAGGCGATCAGGATGCGAACCATGCGCCTGAGTCGTCGCACACTCCTCGCGGCGGGCCTCACGGCACCACTGGCGGCCTGTTCCACTCCGCAACGCCGCGGTGCCGGAGGTCCGGTCGAGATCACGTTCTGGTCGGCCCTGCGTGGTAGCCAGCAGGTAGTCGACGCGTTCAACTCGAGCCAGAACCGCATCAAGGTGATCTTCCAGCAGATCCCCTCCGGCGGTCAGGGCGGCTACGCGAAGCTCAGCAACGCCGCCCGCGCCGGCAACGCGCCCGACGTCGCGACCATCGAGTACCCGCAGGTGCCCGGCTACGCCATCGACGGTGTCGCCCGCGACATCACCGACCTCGTCTCCGACCGCCTCAAGCAGAAACTGCTGCCCCAGGCGCTGAAGCTGACCACCTTCGACAACCGGGTGTTCAGCGTCCCCCTCGACATCGAGCCGATGGTGCTGCACTACCGAGCGGACGTGTTCGAGGCCAACGGCTTCCAAACACCCAGGACGTGGGACGAGTTCACCGACCTCGCCAGACGGGTCAAAGCCAAGTGGGGCAACAAGAAGCTGGTGCTGTTCCCGACCGACGGCGCCATGCAGTTCGCGTGCTTCGCCTGGCAGGCCGGGGCGCAGTGGTTCGACACCGGCAACGGCAGGTGGCAGGTCTCGCTCGCCGACGCGCCCACCCGCAAGGTCGCCGACTACTGGCAGAGCCTGATCGACGAGGACCTGGTGTACCGCAACGCCAGTGACAGCAAGCAGCACGACGCCCAGCTCGGCCAGGACCTCATCCTCACCCGGCTCAGCGGCGCCTGGGACGCGGGCGCCCAGATGCGAGCGCGCCCAGGTCAGAAGGGCAAGTGGCGCATCGCTCCCATGCCGGTCTGGGACCAGCCCGTGGTCGGCACCCACGGCGGCTCCACGTTCGCCGTCACCAAGGACTCCCAGCAGCCCGAGGCCGCCATGGAGTTCATCGAGTGGCAGACCACCGACCCCGCCGCGCTCACCGCACGTCTCAAGAGCGGCACCAGCAGCCAGTACCCGGTCGCGCCCGGCCTGGTCGCGGCGGGCGCCAAGGCGTTTCCCGGCGAGTACTACGGCGGCCAGGACATCTACCGGCTCTTCCAGCAGGAGGCCGGCAAGATCCGCGACGGCTGGGTGTGGGGCCCGCGGATGACCGCCACCCAGAAGGTCATGCAGGACGGCTTCGCGAAAGCCGGCGCGGGTGTGGGCACCGTGATCGAGGCGGTGCGGGAAGCCCAGAGCGGCACCATGCCCGACCTCAAGGCGCTCGGACTGTCCACAGAGGAGGTCGAGAGGTGAAGGGCAAGCTCGCCTGCGCTGTGCTCATGACACCGTTCTTCCTGTTGCTCGTCACGGTCTTCCTGATCCCGACCGGCACCGCGGTCTGGCTCAGCTTCTTCGCCCAGGACCAGCCGGGACTCGGCTTCGGCCCGGAGAGCACGGTGTTCGTGGGCCTGCGGAGCTACCTCGCGGTCCTGGACGACCCGACGTTCCTCAACGGCCTGCTCACCGTGGTCCTCTACTGCCTGATCTACATCCCGGCCATGATCATCGGCGCGCTGGCCCTCGCGCTGCTGCTGGACTCCGGCGTCGCGAAGCTCAGGGGCTGGGCGCAGATGAGCCTCTACCTGCCGCACGCCGTCCCCGGCATCATCGCGGCCGTGATCTGGCTCTACCTCTACACACCCGGCCTGAGCCCGATCATCGACCTGTTCGCGAAGGGCGACATCCACATCAACTTCCTCGGCATCAACACAGTGCTGCCGTCGATCGTCAACATCGCCCTGTGGAGCAACCTCGGCTACAACATGGTGATCTTCTACGCCGCACTCCAAGCGGTGCCGCGCGAGGTGCTCGAAGCGTCCGTTGTGGATGGCGCGGGCCCGGTCAAGCAGGCCATCCGCATCAAGACGCCGCTGGTGCGCGGTGCGATCGTCACGGTCGGCATCTTCACGCTCATCTGGGCGTTGCAGCTGTTCACCGAACCGATGCTGCTCAGCCAGTCCACCCAGATGATCAGCGCCCGGTTCTCGCCGAGCATGTACATCTACGACGCCGCCTTCACCCGCAACAACTACGGCCTCGCCGCGGCCGCGTCCGTGATCCTGCTGGCCTTCACGGTCGCGCTCTCCTACGGCGTCACGCGCTGGACGAACAGAAAGGCCGCCTGATGACCCTCCTCGGCCGCACAACGGTCAACCTGGTCGTCGGCGTCGCCGTGCTCTACACGCTGCTGCCGGTGCTGTGGCTGCTGCTCGCCGCCACCAAGAACGTCGACGCCCTGTTCCAGAGCGACCTGTTGTCCCTCAGCGACTTCTCGTTCGTGGACAACGTCAAGGAGCTCTTCGCGATGGACAAGGGCCTCTACGGCCGCTGGTACCTCAACAGTGTCCTGTACGCGGTCATCGGCGCCGCCGCGAGCGCGTTCATCTCGATGGCGGCGGGCTACGCGTTCGACAAGTACGCCTTCCGCCACAAGGAGAAGCTCTTCGGCCTCGTGCTCGCCGCCGTCATGGTGCCGCAGACCGTTCTCGCGCTGCCGCTCTACCTGATGGCGTCCGGGACGGGCCTGGTCAACACGTTCTGGGCGGTGTTCATCCCGGTGCTGTTCAACCCGTTCGGCGTCTACCTCGGCCGGATCTTCAGCCAGGGCTACGTTCCCGACGAGGTGCTGGAGGCCGCGCGCATCGACGGAGCGGGCGACCTCGCGACGTACTTCAAGGTGGCGCTGCGCATGCTCGGCCCCGGCCTGGTCACCGTGTTCCTGTTCCAGCTCACCGCGATCTGGAACAACTTCTTCCTGCCCATGGTCATGCTGTCCGACCAGAAGCTCTACCCGGTGAGCCTCGGCCTCTACCAGTGGAACAGCTCCGCCACGGTCAGCCCCGAGTACTACCCGGTCGTGATCATGGGGTCGCTCTTCGCCGTGCTGCCGCTGATCCTCGCGTTCATGCTGCTGCAACGGTTCTGGCGGGCCGGCCTCACCGCGGGAGCCGTCAAGTGAGGGCAGCGGGTGTGATGTCGGCGGACGCCGAGAAGGCCGTCCTCGCACCCGTGCTCGACGCTCTCCGAGCGATCTGCGACTTCGGCCCGATCACCCGGACACCGGCCGAGCTGCCCGACGTCGATCTGCTCATCACCGGCTGGGGCTGCCCGCCGATCACCGCCGAGGTCCTCGCGAACCTGCCCGGCCTCAAGGCGATCGTGCACACCGCCGGGTCCGTCAAGGGCTTCGTCACCGACGCCTGCTGGGACCGCGGGATCGTGGTCTCGTCAGCGGCCTCGGCCAACGCGCTGCCCGTCGCCGAGTACACGCTCGCGATGATTCTCCTCAACGGCAAGCGCGTGCTGGAACGGGCCCGCGACTACCGGGCCACCCAGCAGATCGACCACTACGACGTCCCTCCGACCCTCGGCAACTACGGCGCCACGGTCGGCATCCTGTCCGCGTCGATGATCGGCCGCCGGGTCATCGAGCTGTTGCGGCCATACGATCTCCACGTGCTGGTGCACGACCCGTTCGTGACGGAGGTGGACGGTGCCGAGTCCGTGAGCCTCGCGGAACTGTTCCGGCGCAGCGACGTGGTCAGCGTCCACACGCCGCTGCTGCCCGAGACCAGAGGACTGGTGAGCCGCGAGCTCCTGGCACTGCTCAGAGACGACGCCGTGCTGATCAACACCGCCCGTGGCGCGGTGATCGACCAGGACGCGCTGGTCGATGAGGTGAGCCGGATCCGGGCGGTGCTCGACGTGACCGACCCCGAGGTGCTGCCGCCGGGCCATCCGTTGTGGCGCAGCGAGAACGTGCTGATCACGCCGCACCTGGCGGGGTCGCAGGGCAACGAGTGGGTCAGGCTCGGCAGGCACGCCGCCGACGAGGTGCGGCGGTGGGTCAACGGGGAGCCGTTCTCGACTCCGGTGCCCGCGCAACGCCGAGAGCGCATCGCGTAACGCCGCAGACGAGGGCAAGGTGCCCCTGGAACGAAGGGAACGCATCGCGTGAAGCTGCCCGACGAGGACCGCGAGCTCAGCCCCCACACCGGCTTCACCCGTGACCACTGGGTCGCCGCCGCCGACGGGTTGCTCGACGCCGCCTGGCGCCATGCGTCCCCGGACCGGGCTTTCCTCGACCTTCCCGGCCGCCCGTCGCGCAGCGGGGTCCGCAGCGACGGCCTGGAAGGCTATGCCCGCACGTTCCTCGCCGCCGCCTTCCGCACCGCGCACGGCGACGACCCGCACAACTGGCTCGAGCGCTACGCCGCCGGCCTCACCGCGGGCACGGCGGGGGAGTGGCCCGCGATCACCGACGTCGGCCAGCCGATGGTCGAGTCCGCCTCCGTCGCGCTCGGCCTGCGCCTGACCAAGCCGTGGCTGTGGGACAAGCTCTCCGAACCCCAGCAGGACCGCGCCGAAGCCTGGCTCAGGCAAGCCCTGCGGCACGTCCCGGCGGCCAACAACTGGTACTTCTTCCCGTACACCGTGGCCGCGTTCCTGGAGGCGGCGGGCCGCGGCGACGACGAGACCCGCCAGGCGAAACACCGTGCCGTGGAACTGCTCCGAGGCTGGTACCGGGGCGACGGCTGGTACTCCGACGGCGACGGGCGCGCGTTCGACCACTACAACGGCTGGGCCCTGCACCTCTACCCGGCGCTGGCCGCGTTCTTCGACGACGAACCGGTCACCACCCATCTCGAGGAACACCTGCGGAGCTTCCACCTGCTCTTCGGCGCGGACGGCGCACCGGTCTACTTCGGACGGTCGCTGACCTACCGCTTCGCCGCGGCGTCGGCGATCGCCCTCGGTGCGGTCACCGGCGAAACTCCGCTGAGCCCTGGCCACTCCCGGTACCTCATCAGCACCACGCTCCGGTACTTCCTCGACCGGGGCGCACTGACCGATGGCCTGCTCAGCCTCGGCTGGCACGGTCCGCACGAGGCCACCCTGCAGCCCTACTCCGGACCGGCCTCGCCGTACTGGGCGTCCAAGGCGTTCGTCTGCCTGCTCGCCGGACTCGACCATCCACTGTGGACCGCGCCGGAGGAGCCGCAGGACGAGAACCACACGCTTGCGCTGCCCGGGCCGGGCCTGCTGATCCAGCGGCACAACGGCGTCACCAGGCTGCACAACCACGGCAGCGACCACGTCCGCCCGTTCGAGGGCGAGTACGCGACCGACGACGACCCGCTCTACAGCCGCTTCGCCTACTCGACGAGCACCGGGCCGACGTCCGCGAAGAACCCCGCCGACAACCACATCAGCCTGCTGATCCGGGGTGACCGCAGTGTCCGCCGGCGCATCCACCCGCTGGGGGCGGCGGACAACTGGGCCGCGTCCTGGCACCGCCCGGTGTTCGACGCGCATCAGCCGATGGTGCCGGGACTCAGGATCGAGAGCGTCACGGCGGTGTGGGACGACCAGGAGCTGCGAATCCACCGGGTGATCGGCGCGCCGCCCGGCACGAGGGCGGAGCTGACGGGGTGGGCGACGGACCTGCCGTCACAGCTGGTCGGCGTGCGGGGCTGGACCGGCGTCGAGTGGCAGACGGCGCCCCAGGGCACGGCGTTCACCGGCTCGGCCCGCGTTCCCACGCTGACGGCCGACATCGAGGGCACGGTGACGCTGGCTGCGGTGGCGGTCCTGAACGGCACCGTGGCCGAAGCGGACTGGGACGCTCGCGTCGACGAGGTGCTCAGGTCGACGCTGGACGCGCCAAAGCACTAGACAGGAACATCGAAGAAGGTGCACACGCGGGCATCCGGCGCGAGCCAAGGCCGCAGCAACGAGTGCGCACGGTCAGGGTCGCGGAGGAACAGCCCGACCCGGACCGCGAACACCAGGTCAAACCGGCGGTCGCCGAGGTTCACGTCCTCCAGCGACGCGATGAGGAACTCGGCTTTGCCCGACGCCACGTACACGGCGTTGCGGCGGGTGGCGGCCTCGACCATCCTCGTGGAGCGGTCGATCGCGGTGAGCGTGCCCGTGGACAGCAGCTGGCACACCATCGTGGCCGCGACTCCCTGGCCGCAGCCGATCTCCAGCACCCGGTCGCCGGGCCGGATCGCGAGTTGGTCGACCACACCGCGCAGACGCTCGCTCATCCGGACTCCTTCGCGGATCCCCTGGGTCTTCAAGCCGGGTAGGAGACGACCTTCTGCGGACCGGGACGAGGAGTGGGGCGACCGAGCTCGAAAAGGCCGTCGGGTATGCTCGGTCGGCCGGGCTGGGGCGAGAACCAAGCTACCGCTCGGCCTACCGCCGGGCTAGCGGGATGTCAGGTCTGTGGAGCTTGTGGAAGACCGATGGTCGGCACTCCGACCCTCGCCGTGAAAGCGGGTCGGCAACGGGCGGTGAAGCAGAAAACTTAACCCGCGAGGGTGAATCTCCCAGCTTCAGCTGTGAGGAAGTCAAGGTCCACATGATGCGTCAGCGTCACGGGCGGGGCCGCTACCGTGGCCCCGCCGAACGCCAACATGATCAGACGCAGCTCAGCCCGCGCTACCCAGGTTGACCATCCAGCTGACGCCGAACTTGTCGACGAGGTCGCCGTACTCGTCGCCCCACATCTGCTTCTCCAGCGGCGTACCGATCTTGCCGCCTTCCGCGAGCTTGGCGAAGTACTCCTTGAGCACCTCGTCGTCGCCCGACAGGGAGATCGTGATGGTGTCGCCCGGGTTGAACGGCATGCCGGGCGGCGTGTCGGAGGCCATCAGCGTGTAGCCGGAGCCGGTCTCCAGCTGGGCGTGCATGATCTGGTCGGCCTGCGGCGAGTCCTGCATGCCGAACTCGCCGAAGGTGTTCATCTTCAGCTCGCCGCCGAAGACCGACTGGTAGAACTCCATCGCCTGACGCGCGGAGCCGTCGAAGCGCAGGTACGGGTTGAGGCGAGTTGCCACCGGAATCGCTCCTTCGAAAGAGACGGACCCGAATCCTTGCAAACCCTTGGCGTACCTACAACTTGAACTTACTCCGTTACTCCCGGATCACCCTGAGCGACCTTGCCTGCGTACATGAGTGTGGCCTCGGGGGTGAGCGGGTGGAACGTCCCGGCGCGCACGTCGCGGTAAGCGCGTTCCAGAGGTGAACGCCGGAAGAACGACCGTCCACCGAGGACCTCCATCGCGATGTTCACGACCTCGATCGCCTCGACCACGGCCTGCCGCTTGGCCAGCATCACCGTGATGGTCGACTCGGCGTTGGCCGTGTAGTCGTGGCCGAGCTCCTCGATCGAGCCCATCAGCGACCACCACGCGGTGCGCAGCTTGTAGTCCATCAACCCGATCTGCCGCGCGGCGTTCTTCGAGGTCGACCGCACGGCCACGTCCCGCGCACCCGACGCGATGCCGAAGTACGTCGCCCCGCACACCGGCGCGAAGTGGACCACCGCGGCGAAAAGAGGTGCCCCGAACTCCCCGTACGGCCGTCGTGCCGCGATCTTCTCGGCCGGGATGAACACGTCCTCCAGCACCACGTCGTGGCTGGCCGTGCCGCGCATGCCGAGCGTGTCCCAGGTTTCCTCGATGCGCACGCCCTCGGCGTTCAGAGGTGCGCTGAAGTGCAGGACCTCCTCGCCCAGGACCGCCGACGTCGCCACGACGTTCGCGCGCGGCGACTGGCTGCAGAACGCCTTGCGCCCGTTCACCAGGAACCCGCCGTCGACCTGCGTGGCGGTCGTCGTCGGCCACAGCCAGTCCGAACCGCCGCTCGTCGCGATGACCAGCCCTTCCGCGGCCACGCGCCGCAGCACGCCTTCCGCGTCCGGCGCGCCCTTGCGTCTGCGATAGGCCTGCATCAGCGTCAGATACAGGTGCATCGTGACGGCCAGCGCGGTCGCGCCGTCGTGCCGGGCGAGCTCGGCCTGGGCGTAGCAGACCTGGCGCATGGTGGCGCCGAGGCCGCCCAGTTCCTCGGGTACGGCCAACGCCAGATAGCCCTCCTCGCGCATGGCCTCGTACGCCTCGGACACGAACGTCGCGTCCCGATCGTGTTCGGACGCACGGGATGCCGCGATCGCGCCGATGCGGGCGGCCATGTCCACGAACTTGGCGTCGTCGTCTCTGGTGACGGTCGGGAACGTGCCGGTCACCCGCGGTGTCTCAAGTGTTGTCATAGGACGAAACTAAGAACGCGCAAGCGTCGCAGGTAGTTCTGAAAGTGAACCGGACGGCGGTAACGAAACACCCGCGGTGGCGGAGACTCCCCCTGTGAGGACGTATGCGCAGTACTGCCCGATCGTCCGCGCCGTCGAGGTGCTGGGCGACCGGTGGACGTTGCTGATCGTGCGGGACATGCTCATCGGTGCCTCGCGCTTCAACGAGCTTTCCCGTGGCCTGCCGGGACTCTCACGCGCGTTGCTGTCGAGGCGGCTCAGGCAGCTCGCGAACGCCGGCCTGGTCGTGCGCACCGGTGACGGCTACACGCTGACGCCGGCCGGGCACGCCTTGCGCCCCTTGGTGTTCGGCCTCGCCGACTGGGGCGCCCGGTACGCGTTCGGCGACCCGCGCGCCGACGAGCTCGACCCCGAGGTGCTGATGTGGTGGATGCACGGCCGCATCGACACCGGCACGCTGAGCCGCCGCGCCACCATCGAGATCCGCATCAACGACCGGCGCCGCACGTTCTGGCTCGTCGTCGAACCCGGCGACGCCTCGGTCTGCTACACCGACCCCGGCCTCGAGGTCGACGCCGTGCTCGCGTCCGACATCGCCACGCTCTACCGGATGTGGGAGGGCGAGGTCGAGCTGCTCGACGCCGTGCGCGCGGGCACGATCGAGCTGACCGGTCCGCGCTGGGTGGTGCGCGGTCTGCCGGACTGGCTGAAGCTCAGCCCGGTCGCGGAGTACGTGCGCGCTGCTCGTGCCACGTGAGCTCGTCCAGCCGGCCGCGGATCTCCCGTGCCGCGCGGTCCGCGGACAGCTGCATGGCGAGGTCGGCGTGTTTCAGGGCCTCCTGGTAGAGAGCTTTTGCGAACAGCTCGTTGGCCCGTGCGACGTGCACGGCTGCTAGCGCTTCGGCCTTGTCCTTGAGCAGCGGGTGCTTGCTGAAGATCTTGGGCTCGGCCCGCAGGATCTCGCCGCCGCGCTCCTGCAACAGCGCGGCGAGCGATCGGTGCTGCCCGAGCCGGTCGTGCAGACGAGCCGCCGCCGCGGGGTGGCCGTTGCGCGCGTACCAGTGCGCGGCCGCCTGGTAGTTGACGGTGGCGGACTGCACGGACTCCGCGACGGCGGGCACGATCTGGCCGCCGACGAGGACACCGAGCCTGGTCAGCTCCACGATCGCGGCGGGATCGACGCCCAGTTCCACGCTCAGCGCGCGCCGGACGGGTCCGAGGCGGGCGAACGTGGCGATGAGGTGCCGCGCCGGGGCTGACAACGTTGGCATGACGGTGGTCAGCACGTAGGTCTCGTGGTCCGGCCACCGGTGCGCCAGCGCGGGCCAGCCACGCGTCTCCCGGTAGACCTCCGGCACGACCGCGGCCTCGGGGAGCCGCAGCTGGTCCGGCCCGACCTGCTCGGCGTTCTGCCACTCGAACGGCGTGCGCGTGATCAGCGTGATCTGGTCGCACGGCGTGTGCTTCAGCCACTCTCGCAGCTCGTCGTGCTCGGTGCCGGGCTCGTCCAGGACGACCTGCGGTGCCCACCTGCGCGTCCGGATGAAGTCCGTGGCCGCCTCACCCTCGCACCATCGCGCGGACCACGCCTTACGTCTGACGTTCTCCGTCTTGCCGTAACCAGGCGCCGCCGCCACCACCGTCAACCTCACGTTCCTAGAGAGGAGGCCACACGACGGCGGATATACGCGAACTGGGTGACGCACGAGTGCGGGCAGCCTCCGCCGATCCGGTGACGCGGCCCGCTGACCAGCGCAATCGGGTCGCGGCAAAACTTTTGAAGATTTTCTGGGCGGTGTTGTCGATCCGGTGTGGTGGCCGTTCGACGCATCAGTGGAAGGACACAACAGCCCAGGAGGAACCTGACATGACCGCCACGACCGTCACCGCCGCCACCACGACCCGCAAGTTCGCCGTCGGCCGCTACGCCACGATCGTGACCCGCGTGCTCACCGGCCTGCTGTTCGCCACGACGGGCCTGAACGGGTTCCTGATGTTCATGCCCGCACCGGATCCGAGCACGATGGCGCCGGCCGGTGTGGCGTTCAGCGGCGCCCTCTACGCCACCGGGTACATGCTGCAGCTCGCGTCCGGTGTCCAGCTGCTGTCCGGCGTTCTGTTGCTGGCAGGCCGTTTCGTGCCGCTGGCGCTGGCGCTGCTGGCCCCGATGGTCGTGAACATCTTCCTGTTCCACGTGTTCCTGGAGCCGTCCGGTCTGGGCATGGCGCTGTTCGTCGTCGCCGCCGAGCTCGGGCTGGCGTGGGCCTACCGCGACAAGTTCCGTTCGATGCTGCAGTACCGCTAGACCCCTCAAGCGAAATCCCCCGCGGGCCACGTGCCGGCGGGGGATTTTTCTTTGCGCAGCCGAGGTTTCCGGCCTCCGGATGTCGAAACGGGACGGTCTGGTTCGACGTAGTTGTAGAGGCCGAATCGTTGGAAGGGAACGGAAATGTCCACCACCCGCTGCGCCACCGTCATCACGCGAGTGCTGGTCCGCAGCCGGTTCGCGCCCGCCGTCCTGACCGCGCTCAACGTCCTGCTGGACACCAGCCACCTCGTCACCGCGCTGCTCGTGGCACTGGCCGAGGTCGTCGTGGCGATCGGCGCGCAGCCCCGCAACGACGGCCCCGGCTACCGGGCCACGAAGGCCGCCAGCAACGCCTGCACCTCGTACACGTCGACGCCCTTGCCGAACTGCTTGGAGATCGGCACGTCGCTGCTGGAGACCCAGATCTTGAGCTCCGCGTCCAGGTCGAAGTGACCGGCGGTCTCCACCGAGAACTGCGTGATCGCCTTGTACGGCACCGAGTGGTACTCGACCTTCTTGCCCGTCATGCCCTGCTTGTCGACCAGGATCAGCCGCCGGTCGGTGAACAGGAACGAGTCGCGCACCAGCTGGTACGCCGCGTGGACCTGTTCCCCCTGCGCCAGCAGCCGCCCGAACTCGCTCGCGGCCGCCCTCGGGTCGAGCTTCGACGCGTTCCCCATCATCCCGCTGAGAAGTCCCATACGTCCACGTTTACCAGGCTTGCCGAAGGTTTGGCCGCGCCTTGTCCGTCTCTTGTCCTGCCGCTTCCGTGCGTTACCCGAAAGTGGTTGTCAACAGCCACTCGATCGGGATGAGGATGACGATGCGCAAGCAGCTTGTTGGGGTTACCGCACTGGCCGCCACCGCTCTGCTGGTGACCGGATGTGCCAGCAACGCCGCCGAGGCGCCGAAGCAGGACGCGAAGCCGGCGCCGGCCCAGATCCAGGCGCTGTTCGCCGACTGGAACGAGGCCCTCGCGACGGGTGACCCCCAGAAGGTGGCCGACCGTTACGCTCCGAACGCGGTCCTGCTGCCCACGGTGTCGAACCAGGTGCGCTCCACGCGCGCCGAGATCGTCGACTACTTCGAGCACTTCCTGCAGAGCAAGCCGAGCGGCACGATCCTCGACTCGCACGTCGCGGTGCTCGACGCCGACGACGCGATCGACGCGGGCACGTACCGGTTCGCGCTCACCAAGGACGGCAAGCCGACCACTGTGGACGCCCGCTACACGTTCGTCTACGAGAAGATCGACGGCAAGTGGCTCATCGTGAACCACCACTCGTCGGCTATGCCGGAGACAGTCTGATCCGCACGCACAGCCCGCCACCGGAAGCGGCGTCCAGGCTCACCGAACCGCCGTCGTCGGCGACGAGCTGCTTCACGATCGCGAGGCCGAGCCCGGACCCGCCCTTGCCGGTCAGTCCCTGACCGCGCCAGAACCGGTCGAACGCCCGCGCTCGATCAGCGTCGGCCAGGCCGGGCCCGGAGTCGATGACCTCCAGCAGACCGGGCCGGGTGGTGCGGACGAGGATCGTGCCGCCGTCCGGGGACACCTCCAGCGCGTTGGACAGCACGTTGTCCAGCACCTGCTCGAGGTGCCCCGGCGTGGCGAGCACGCGGATGTCGAACCCTTCGCTGACAAGGGAGATCGAGCGTTCGTCGGCCGCCGCCCGCCACGCGGTGAACCGTTCTCCGACGACGTCCAGCACCTGCACGGGTTCGGGGTGCGCGACGGTCGCCTCGGCCCTGGCCAGTGCGAGCAAACCGTTGACCAGCCGTGACATCCGCACGACCTCGGCGGTCGCCATCTCGACGTCCTCGCGGACGTGCGGGTCGTCGACACCGTCCGCCACGTTGTCCAACGAGAGTCTGAGTGCGGTCAGCGGCGTTCGCAGCTGGTGCGAGGCGTCACCGATGAACGCCCGCTGCGACCCGACCAGCGTGCCGATCGTCTCGGTCGCGGTGTTCAGCGTCCGCGCCAGCGTGCGGGTCTCGGGCGGCCCGGTCTCCTCGGCCCGCGCGGACAGGTCGCCGTCGCGCAGCCGGGTCGCCATCCCGGTCAGTTCTCGCAGCGGCCGGGTGACCCGGCGTGCCAGCCACAGCCCCAGGAACGCCGCCACGATCAGCACCCCGACCGCGAGCAACGCCCGGAAACCCCAGATGTACCAGAGCCGATCGGTGATCGGATCGTCCGGATAGGACAGCCGGATCGCGCCGACGACCGTGCCATCGGGTTTCCTGGCCTGCACGGTGAGCTTCAGGCCCTCGGAGTCCCATTCGTGTCCCGGCGGCACTTCCGGGCCGAGGACGTCGATCTGGCCCGGCGTCTGCCGTTCGTAGGCGTCGACCAGAGCGCTCAACGACCGGGTGTCGCCCGAGGCCAGCAGCAACGCGGCGGTCTCGGCCTCGCGGCGCGCGGTGTTCTCCGCGTCCCCGTACAGCTGGTTGTTCAGCGTGAACGCCACCGGCACGGTGAACGCCGCGACCGCGATCGCGACCAGCAGCACGTAGCTCCAGACGAGCTGGCGGATCACGTGAGCACCAGCCGGAATCCGACGCCGCGCACGGTCTCCAGCGACGCCGCGTCACCGAGCTTGCGCCGCAGCACCCCCACGTGCACGTCCAAAGTCTTGGTGGGCCCGAACCAGTTCTCGTCCCACACCGCCTCCATGATCTGCTCGCGGGTGAACACCGCGCCCGGCTCCTCGGCGAGGAACACCAGCAGGTCGAACTCCTTCGGCGTCAGCTCCACCTCGGCGCCGTCGAGGTGCACCCTGCGCCCGCGCCGGTCGATCCGCAACCGCCCGTGCTCCTGCTCCGGTTCGGCGCGGTTCGGCTGCGCCCGCCTCAGCACCGCGCGCATCCGTGCCACGACCTCCCGCACCCCGAACGGCTTGGTGACGTAGTCGTCGGCCCCGATCTCCAGCCCGACCACCCGGTCGACCTCGTCGGACCGCGCGCTGATCACGATGATCGGCACGTCACCGCGGGCCCGCAGCTCCCGGCACACGTCCAGGCCGTCCATGTCCGGCAGCCCGAGGTCGACCAGCACGATGGCCGCCTCGTCGGTGTCGGCCAGCGCCTCGGCCCCGGTGCGCACCCACCGCACCTCGAACCCGTAGCGGGACAGCCCGCGTGTGAGCGATTCCGCGATCGGCTCGTCGTCCTCCACCAGCAGCACCCGCATGGGCGCTGATCATTCCACTGAACGCGCCAGGGCGTTCCTCAGCCGGATGCCGCTCCACCCGAGCGAGCTCCCGGTCACCGCGTCCCAGAACGGCCACAGCCCCGGCAGCACCCGCAACGAGATCCCGGCTTCCTCGTGCAGCGCGAACAGGTCACCGACCCGTTCGGCCGGCCCGAGCGGCACCACCGGTTCGACAGCGACCACCGCCGAGTCCCCGAACGGCCGGAACGCGCTGGCGGGCAGCCGATACGCGTACAACGAAACAGTTCGCATCCGGTCCAGCCACCCGTACTCGACCGCGTGCAC
This sequence comes from Lentzea sp. NPDC005914, assembly GCF_040629405.1. Taxonomy (NCBI): domain Bacteria; kingdom Bacillati; phylum Actinomycetota; class Actinomycetes; order Pseudonocardiales; family Pseudonocardiaceae; genus Lentzea; species Lentzea sp. NPDC005914. The sequence goes on from NZ_JBEXVQ010000005.1 coordinate 174,935, forward strand.
CCGCTCGCCGCACCCCGGCCCGATGATCCGTTCCCGATCAGCTTCCGACGAACCCGCTGTCACCCACGCCATCGCCCGCGGACACTGCCGCGGAAACCAGTAGGCGGGGGAGAGCGCGTGGTCGACCGCCCACACGTACTTCTCGGGCTGCTGAGCGGTGGCCGCCCGATGCGGCACGAACCGGGTGATCGAGGGATCTTCGGAAAAGTGCAGTACCTGACCGGGTTCGGGCCGCATGTGGTCATACTGGCCCGCATGCGGAGGCTGACGCTCGCGGTTTTGCTGGTCCTCACCGGCTGCTCCTCAGGCGACGGGAAGGGAGCCGGGTTCACCGCCGTCGACCTCACGGCCACCCCGGAAGCCCTCGCCACCCACGGCGACATGCTCGTGATCGGCACTCGTCCCAGTGATCACCCGGAACTGGTCACCCGCAGCAAAGACGGCGCCCTGAGCAACGTGCGGCTCACCCCCGCCACGCCGTACGGCAAGGAAGCCCACTGGTACGGGATCACCTCCGACGGCGTGACGATCACCGGCGTCGGCGGCGAACGCGGTGGCGCGCACGGCAACGTCCGGTGGAGCGCCTGGACCGGCGACACCCGCCAGATCGTCGAGAAACCGCAGGCGTTCAGCACGTTCGGCGGCTACGGCGCCGGCGAGTTGATCGGCGTCGCCCGCACGCCGCAGGGCCCGCTGATCATCGGCACGTGGCAGAGCGACAAGGCGGGCCTGGACATCGCGGTGTGGACCTACGCCGCGGACACCTGGAGCCGTCAGCCCTCGGCGGGCACGGTCCTGGAGAGCTCGCAGGAGCTCTTGCGGTTCCCGCTGGCCGTGACCCAGAACGGCGAGGGCGTCCTCGTCACCGGCTGGCAGACCGGCAAGGGCACCGTCGGCGCCGCGGTCTGGCAGTTCGACGGCAAGACCTGGACCACCGCGACCCTCCCGGACGGCGACGCCGCGCTGGCCGCCCGCTGCTGGGACGGCACCTGCCACGTCGTCGGCCGCAGCAAGGGCAAGCTCGCCTGGTGGTCCGGCCCGGACTGGAAGAAGCTGACCACACCGGACATCCCGGTCGGCGACGACCAGAACCTCGCCGCGCCCGTGCTCGTCAACGGTGTCCCGACGCTGTTCATCGACCACGGCGGCGTCAAGCTCGTGTCCGAAAAGGACGAACGCCCGGCGGACGGCCCGAGCGGTGAGGTCACCGCGGTGGAGAAGGTGGGCGACCAGGTGTTCGTGATCGCCGGCGGACGGCTCTGGCGCCTCACCTGAGCAAGGCCCGCAACGTTTCCAGGCCGTCCAGCACGGTTTTGCGCTCCGCCGGAGTGGCGGCGTCCAGTGCCCGGGTCAACCGCCCGTAGGGACCTTCCGAGATCTCCCGCGTGTATCCCTGCACCGGTGCGGTCACCTGCACCCGTGTGTAGCGGCGGTCGGACGGGTCGACCTCCCGCGTCACCAGCCCGCGCGCCTGCAGCCGGTCCACGATCCCGGACGTCGTGGAGTGCGACAGGCTCAACCGCCGCGCCAGTTCCGTCACCGTCGCCGTTCCCTCGACCACCAGCGACCGGATCACGCTGATCTGCGGCGCCGTCAGCCCGCTGCGGGCCTGGTCGCCGGTCGGTTCCATGGACGTCGTCAGCAACTCCTGCCGCAACGCGCGCAAATGCGACATCACGGATTCCGCGTCCTGAAAGGCATCGACCATGGCGCGGAGTCTAGGTCCAGAGGTACGTTGAACGCGACGCGTCGCATACGACGGATCTAGGGGGATCAATGATCAAGCGCGTGACCACACCGGCGGGCGACCCGGCCTGGCTCGTCACCGACTACGACCTGGTCAAGACCCTGCTGGCGGACCGCAGGCTCGGCCGCGCCCACCCGGACCCGGACAACGCGCCGAAGTTCTCCGACTCGGTGCTGCTCGGCAAACCGCACAAGGCCACCGAAGAGGAGGAGAACGAGCGCCACACCTGGATGCGCAGGATGCTCGCGCCGTCGTTCTCCGCCAGGAACATGGAGCAGTTGCGCCCCGGCGTGCGGCACCTGGTCGACACCCTCTTGGACGAGCTCGTCGAGCAGCCACAACCCGCCGACTTCCACGAGGCGGTGTCGTTCAAGCTGCCCGTCCTGGTGATCTGCGAACTGCTCGGCGTCCCCTATGAGGACCGCGAAACGTTCCGGCGCTGGTCAGAGGCAATGAGCACGCTGAACGACCCGCGGAAATCCCAGGACGGCTTCACGAACATGTGGACTTACATGGGCGAACTGGTCGAACGGAAGAAAAAGGAACCGGGCGACGACGTCATCTCCCGTCTCATCGAAGGCACGCCACCGGGTCAGGAAGAAGTGATCGCGCAGCTCAGCGCCGGTTTGTTGTTCGCGGGTCACGAGACAACGGTCGCGGTGATCGACCGGGGCGTCATGTTGCTGAGCCTCAACCCCGACCAATGGGACGCACTCAGCAAAAACCCCAGCACCATCCCGGACGCCGTCGAAGAGATCCTCCGGCACCCGTCACCGATCTCCACGCGCTCGGAAGACTCCGGCATGCCCCGGTACGCCATGTCCGATATCGGTATCGACGGCGTCCACATCCCGTCCGGCGACCTCGTCCTGCTCGGCGTCCTCCAGGCCAACCGTGACGAAACCCGCTTCCCCAGCCCGGAAACGTTCACGCCCCGCGAGACGAACCCGCACCTGACGTTCGGCCACGGCCCGAGGTTCTGCATCGGCGCGCCGCTCGCCAGGGTGGAGCTGACCGAGGTCTTCACCGCCGTCGTAACGCGATTTGAGACATTCGGGCTAGCGGTCGACGTGTCGCAGCTCACCCCCAGGAAGGAGTTGCTCGTGGGCGGGGTGGCCCAGCTCCCCGTGCGCTGGACGGTCGCCTGACCTGGTCCGCGTCGATGCAGTAACCGTGCACGCTCAAAGCGCTCCCCAGCGTCACGGCCGGGTTCCGATCACATTGCGCTGCTTGTCCCACATCTAACGGTCATTGCATTCACCCGGATGCGGCATGTCCATCCGGGACGCGACAGAACTTCACGGTGAATTACAGCGATCCGGCCGCACAATGGTCACGCTTGGACACACAATCGCCGAGAGTCAACTGTTGATGTGGCTGCTGGGCAGTCTTTTTGCCACGCATGGGTGACTATGGCCCGGTCAGTGGGCCCCCGCGTAATGGTGGGGGTGGGCGGCGGTCCGCCAGATCGGCGGTTAATCTCTTGCAACTCGTCCACTGCAATCCAGTGTGCCGACGTCGCAACCACCGGGGAGAGGACTGAACACGGGTGGCCGGATTTCTGTTGCGGCGGTTGGTCAACTACGTGGTGCTCGCCCTCGTGGCGACGTTCCTCGCGTTCACGTTGGCCTCCGCCACTTTTGACCCGATCGGGGTGCTGCAACAACGCAACCCACCGCCACCGGCGGCCTCGATCGAGGCCAAGAAACGAGAGCTGCACCTCGACCAGCCGATCCCGCAGCGGTTCGTGACCTGGATGAGCGGAGTGGTGCGGGGTGACTTCGGCCAGACCATCGCCGACCGCCCGATCACCGACGAGCTCGGCAGGCGCATCGGCGTGAGCCTGAGGCTGTTCCTGATCGGCATCACGCTCGGCATCCTGTTCGGCGTGCTGCTCGGCGTGGTGAGCGCGATCAGGCAGTACAAGTTCAGCGACTACTTCGCCACCGTCTTCAGCTTCATACTCCTGTCGACGCCGGTCCTCGTGCTCGGCCCGCTGCTCAAGATCGGCGCGCAGAGCCTCAACAACGCGATCGGCACCAACGTGCTGATCTTCGTCGGTGAGACCACGCCGGGCTTCCAGGGCACCTGGCTCGAGCAGCTCGGCGACCGGATGCAGCACCTGATCCTGCCGACGCTCGCGATCGCGCTCGGCCAGATCGCCTTCTACAGCCGCTACCAGCGCTCGTCGATGCTCGACGTGCTGGGCAGCGACTTCCTGCGCACCGCCCAGGCCAAGGGCCTCACCCGCCGCAAGGCGTTGTTCAAGCACGGCCTGCGCACCGCGCTGATCCCCATGGCGACCCTGTTCGCGTTCGGGTTCGGCCTGCTCGTCGTCGGTGGCACGTTCACGGAGAAGATCTTCACCTGGTACGGCATGGGTGACTGGCTGGTCGTCGGCATCGGGTCGCAGGACGCGAACATCACCGCCACGGTGACGCTCTTCGTCGCGGTGTGCGTGCTGTTCTCCGGCTGGCTCGCCGACGTGCTGTACGCCGCGCTCGACCCCCGAATCCGTGTGAACTAGGCAAGGTGACGACGACGTGACCGTGATCCTCAACGAGGGCGACTCCGCGGGAACCACCGGCGCCGCCTCGGGCAGCCCCGTCGACGCGGCGCCCGAACCCGAGAAGGCGATGACGCGCGGCAGGCTCGTGTTCATCCGCTTCCTGCGCAACAAGCTGGCTCTGGTCGGCCTGGTGGTCATCATCGGGATGTACGTGATGGCGTTCGTCGGCCCGCTTCTGTCGAAGTGGACCTACGACACGCAGGACTACTCGGCGTTCCTCGAACCGCCCTACTCCGAGCACATCTTCGGCACCGACAAGATCGGTACCGACATGTTCGCGCTGACCATGCGCGGACTGCAGAAGTCACTGCTCATCGGCTTGCTGGTGGCGCTGATCTCGACCACCGTGGCCGCCGTCGTCGGCGCGACCGCCGGGTACTTCCTGGGGCTGGCCGACAAGGCGCTCATGTGGGTGGTCGACCTGCTGCTCGTGTTGCCGTCCTTCCTGATCATCGCCATCCTCAGCCCGTGGTTCCGGGGCAAGTCGTGGTGGCTGCTGGTGCTCATGCTGGCGGCGTTCCAGTGGATGATCACCGCGCGCATCGTGCGCGGTATGACGCTGACGCTGAAAGAACGCGAGTTCGTCAAGGCGGCCAAGTTCATGGGCCAGCCGGCGGGCACGATCATCCGCAAGCACATCGTGCCCAACATGGCGTCGCTGCTGATCATCGACGCGACCATCAACGTCGGTTCCGCCGTGCTGGCCGAGACCGGCCTGAGCTTCTTCGGGTTCGGCGTGCAGTCGCCCGACGTCTCACTCGGCACGCTGATCGGCGGCAACGCCGAGTCCGCGACGACCTTCCCGTGGCTGTTCCTGTTCCCGGCGGGCTTCCTCGTCGTGTTCGTGCTGGCGGTGAACTGGGTCGGCGACGGTCTGCGTGACGCGCTCGACCCCACCTCCACGCGTGTGCGCAAGCGGGAGAAGAAGGACACCAAGGAGAAGGCCGCCTGATGACCAGTTCGGAGATCCTGTTCGACACGCCGGCGGACCCGGCCGTCGAAGGGCCGGTTCTGCAGGTCGAAGACCTCCACGTGTCCTTCCCCAGCGAGGCCGGCCGCGTGCAGGCCGTGCGCGGGCTGACCTACCAGGTCTCGCCCGGTGAGGTCCTCGGCATCGTCGGCGAGTCCGGTTCCGGCAAGTCCGTGTCGTCGCTCGCGGTCATGGGACTGCTGCCCGAGTCGGCGCGCATCACCGGTTCCATCAAGTTCCAGGGCCGTGAGCTCATCGGCCGCACCGACACGGAGCTGTCCAAGATCCGCGGCCGGCGCATCTCGATGGTGTTCCAGGACCCGCTGTCCGCGCTGACGCCCGTCTACACCGTCGGCGACCAGATCGCCGAGGCGATCCTGGTGCACCGCGGTGGCGCCGTGTCCAAGTCGGCCGCCGCCAAGCGCGCGGTCGAACTGCTCGACCTCGTCGGCATCCCGAACGCCGCCGAACGCGCCAAGGCGTTCCCGCACGAGTTCTCCGGCGGCATGCGGCAGCGCGCGGTGATCGCCATGGCGATCGCCAACGACCCGGACCTGATCATCGCCGACGAGCCGACCACCGCGCTCGACGTGACGGTGCAGGCCCAGGTGCTGCAGCTGCTCGAGACCGCGCAGGAGGTCACCGGCGCGGGCATCGTGATCATCACCCACGACCTCGGCGTCGTCGCCGGGTTCGCGGACCGGCTGATGGTCATGTACGCGGGCAGGGCCGTCGAGACCGGCAAGGTCGAGGAGATCTACACCCAGCCCCGCATGCCGTACACGCTCGGCCTGCTCGGCTCGATCCCGCGCCTGGACGTCGGCGAGAAGCAGGCGCTCGTCCCGATCACCGGCCAGCCGCCATCGCTCACGGACCTTCCCCCAGGATGTCCGTTCGCGCCGCGCTGCCCGATGGTCGTCGACGCCTGCCACACCGCGGAGCCGCCGCTGATCGACGTGGACGGCTCGCCCGAGCACCGCGCCGCGTGCATCAGGACCGGCGAGATCGCCGCGACCGACGCCGAGGGCGCGGAGGCGGCCGCGGAGATCTTCGGCGCCGAGGTCGTCGAGGAGGCCGAGATCGCCAAGGTGCCGCGCGAGCAGCGCGACACCGTGCTGGAGCTCGACCACCTGGTCAAGGAGTACCCGGTCAACAAGGGCGTGGTGTTCAAGCGCCGCGTCGGGACCGTGCACGCCGTCGCGGGCATCACGTTCGACATCCGCGAGGGCGAGACCCTCGGCCTGGTCGGCGAGTCGGGCTGCGGCAAGACCACCACGCTCATGGAGATCCTCGGCCTCGAGAAGCCCATGGGCGGCGAGATCTCTGTGCTCGGCACGAACGTGTCCTCTTTGGACTCCAAGCGCCGCAAGGCGATCCGGCGGGACATGTCGGTCGTCTTCCAGGACCCGATGGCCTCGCTCGACCCGCGCCTGACGATCAACGACGTCATCGCCGAGCCGATGCAGGTGCACGGCTACGCCAAGGACGAGATCAACCGGCGCGTGCCGGAGCTGATGCGCCTCGTCGGGCTGCGTCCCGAGCAGCTGTCGCGGTATCCGGGCGAGTTCTCCGGCGGTCAGCGGCAGCGCATCGGCATCGCGCGGGCGCTCGCGCTGGAACCGAAGCTCGTCGTGCTCGACGAGCCGGTGTCCGCTTTGGACGTGTCGATCCAGGCAGGTGTCATCAACCTGCTGGAGGAGCTGAAGTCCAAGCTCGGCCTGGCCTACCTGTTCGTGGCCCACGACCTGTCCGTCGTGCGGCACATCGCGGACCGGGTGGCCGTCATGTACCTCGGGAAGATCATCGAGATCGGCGAGGTGAACGCGGTGTTCGACGCGCCGCGCCACCCGTACACGCAGGCACTGCTGTCGGCGATCCCGATTCCCGACCCCGTCAAGGAACGCCAGCGGGAGAGGATCATCCTCACCGGCGACCTGCCGAGCCCGGCGAACCCGCCGTCCGGCTGCCGGTTCCGCACCCGATGCTTCCTGCACGCCTCGCTGCCGCCCGAGCAGCAGCGCACGTGCATCGAGCTGGAACCACCGCGCGAAGAGCAGGCCCCCGACCACGAGGCCGCCTGCCACTTCGCCCAGATCCGTCAGGTCCTCTGATGCATCCGTCGCCTCAGAAGTCCTGCGAGCACGAAGGAACAGTGTCCCCGGCAACTGGTGTCCGGGCACGAGGGAGGTTCACGACAGTGAGTCGACGTACCAAGGTGGGAGTGACCGCGCTGGTCGCGGTCGCCCTCACGCTTACCGCGTGTGGGGGGCCCAGCAAGACCGACTCCGGCCTGAAGGGCTCGGAAGGAACGGTCGGCCAGGCGGACATCAACCCGATGGACGCGTCCAAGGTCAAGGACGGCGGCGAGTTCCGCTGGCCGGTCGACCAGCTGCCGGACAACTGGAACTACTACCAGCTCGACGGCACCAACGCCGACGGCCGCAAGATCATCGACACGGTCCTGCCGAACCTGTTCACGCAGAAGGCCGACTCGACGATCGAGGTCAACAAGGACTACCTGGACGAGGCGAAGCTCGCGTCCAGCGACCCGCAGGTCCTCGAGTTCAAGATCAACTCGAAGGCGAAGTGGTCCGACGGCACCGCGCTGTCGTGGCAGGACTTCGAGGCCATGTGGAAGGCGCTCAACGGCACCAACAAGGACTTCTCGGTCGCCACCACCACCGGCTACGAGGACATCGAGAAGGTCGAAAAGGGCGCGACCGACCAGGACGTCAAGGTCACGTTCAAGAAGAAGTTCGCCGAGTGGAAGGGCATCTTCTCGCCCCTCTACCCGAAGTCGGCGTACGCCACGCCCGAGGAGTTCAACAAGGGCTGGGCCGACTCGCCGAAGGTGACCGCCGGTCCTTTCAAGATCGGCACGATCGACCTCACCGGCAAGCTCGTCACCGTCGTGCGCGATGACGCGTGGTGGGGCACCAAGCCGAAGCTGGACAAGATCACCTTCCGTCAGGTCGACCGCCCCGCCGTCGCGGACGCGCTCGCCAACGGCCAGATCGACTACTTCGAGATCGGCTCCAGCATCGACAACTTCACCCGTGCGAAGTCGATGCAGGGTGTCACCATCCGCCAGGCGATCACGCCGGACTACTCGCACCTCACGCTCAACGGTGCGGACACGTCGATCCTCAAGGACGCGAAGCTCCGCGTCGCGCTGCTGCGCGGCGTCGACACCAAGGTCATCACGCGGGCGCTGCTCGGCCAGATGCTCAAGGGCGACGCGCAGGTCACCGGTAACCACTTCTTCCTGCTGGGCACGAAGGAGTACAAGGACAACTCGTCCGTCTCCTCCTTCGACAAGGAAGCCGCGAAGAAGCAGCTCGACGAGCTGGGCTGGAAGCTCGAGGGTGAGACCCGGAAGAAGGACGGCAAGGAGCTCGTCATCCGGTACGTCATCCCGACGCCGAACCCCGTCTCCGACCAGATCGCGAAGCTCGTGCAGTCGCAGCTGAAGGAGATCGGCGCCAAGATCGACATCCAGGCAGTGCCGTCGACCGACTTCTTCAAGCAGTACATCAACGTCGGCAACTTCGACATGACCGGCTTCCGCTGGCTGGCCTCGGCCACGCCGATCTCGGACGGCAAGGGCATCTACTACCTCGACCCGGCCAGCACCAACCAGAACTACGGCCACATCGGGTCCGAAGAGGTCAACAAGCTGCTCGACCAGGCGAACGGTGAGCTCGACGACACCAAGCGTGCCGCGCTCGCCAACGAGGCCGACAAGAAGATCTGGGAGCTCGGCGCCCAGCTGCCGCTCTACCAGCTGCCCGGCGCGGTCGCGATCAAGAGCAACGTCGCCAACATGGGTGCCGTCGCGTACGCGAACCGCCCGTACGACTACATCCACATGGGCTTCACCGGGTGACGTGTAGTTAGCATCTGAGCGGCCCGGCGGGACCTCCTGCCGGGCCGCTCGTTTCTGTTTGGAGCTCTGCTGTGCCGCGTTTCCGGGTTCGTGCGCTGCGCCATGGTGTTCTCGCCACGGCGATCGTGTTGTTCGTCTGCTTCGTCGTCGCGTTGCTGTCGTGGCTGTCCTATTCGGACGGACGTGACCTGTTGTCGTCCATGACCTCCCGCGAGGTCGGCAGCGTGGTGTCCTCCGCGGACGGTGCGGTCGAGGTGCGGTGGCCTTCCGGTTCGGCGCGCGTCGCCTACGACGACGGCGACCGGATCGTGGGCAAGCAGGCGCAGGTGGCGTTCGATCCCGCGGATCCCTCCCGTGCGGTGATTCCCGGCGCGGACCTGTTGGTGCAGACCGATCGCGCACTGGGTGGCGTGACGTTCGCGTTCGCGGTGGCGTTGCTGGTGGTCTTCGCGGGACTGGTACGCGTGTTCCTGGCCGCTCGTACCCTGCGTTCCGCCGCCGTGACGGTGCAGGTGCGGCGGATCCGGTTGCAGTCCGGGCTGATGGTGCGGTCGTGGCTGGAGATCGACGGGCCGGTCGAGCGGTGGCTGCCCGTCTACTACGACCCGGTGCTCGTGACCTTGCCTTCGCCCGTGGACGCCGAACTGCGCGGCGGCCGGATCGCGGTGGTGGACGGTGTGACGCTCTACCCGTCTGGCCGTCCGGTCACGAAGCATCCGCGCGGGCGACGCGTCGACAACCCGGCGCAGCCTGATCCGGAGAGGCGGGCACCTCGGGGTCTGCTCGCGCAGCTGCGGGTCGACTCCGTGTTCCTGGTGCCCGCGCCGATCGTGGGCCTGTTCTGGGCTTACGTGGACGGCAGCGGGTTCACGGGCTGGATCACGGCGACGGTCGTCGCCGCGGCGCTGGGCCTGTGGTGGGGCGCGTTCCGGGGTTCTGACCCGTCGTAATGCTTTCCCTTCGGTGAGCGACCTCCATTGCGTAGGAGGACGTTATGACCGACGTGACACTGCGCGTCCACGAGGACGGGGCCGACGATTCGCGGATCGAGCAGCTCACCCAGTTCCTCCGCGTCGAACTGGAGGAACTGGCCCCTGTCTCGGGCGTGCCGGGCAGTCCGGTCCCCGGCGCCAAAGTCCATCGAACTGGCCGCGCTCGGCACGCTGCTGGTCACGCTGTCCCAGTCGACGGTGCTCGCCGCCCTGATCACCGCCGTGTCCACGTGGCTCGGTCAGCGGCGCGAGCGTTCGGTGACCCTGGACGCGGCCGGTGACACGCTGGAACTGACCGGCTCGCCCACTCCCGCCGAACGGGCCGAGGCCGCCGAGTGGCTGTCGCGCCGACGGTCCCGCCGCCACGCGTTGATCATCGCGAGCTACGAGTTCGCCGACCCCGGCCTGTCGTCCCTGCGTGCCCCGGCTCACGACGCCGCCCAGCTGGCGTCCGTTCTCTCCGACGCCCGCATCGGCGGCTTCGACGTGCAGACCCTGATCAACACCTCCGCCGCCGAGGTGAACGAGGCAGTCGAGGACTTCTTCGCCGACCGCGAGCCCGACGACCTGCTGGTGCTGCACTTCTCGGGCCACGGCGTCAAGGACGAGGCGGGCGAACTGCACTTCGCCACGTCCGGCACCAAGCTCAACCGCCTCGCGGCCACCGCCGTCTCCGCCGACTTCGTGGCCAGGCGCATGAACCGCTCCCGCTCCCGCCGCATCGTGCTGCTGCTCGACTGCTGCTACTCCGGCGCCTTCGGCCGGGGCATGGTCGCCCGCGCCGGCGGCTCCCTGGACCTGGAAGAACAGTTCAGTGGCAGCGGCCGAGCCGTCATCACCGCCTCCTCCGCCGTCGAGTACGCCTTCGAGGGCGCTCAGGTCGCCGACACCTCGGAAGGCGAACCGTCCGTCTTCACCTCGGCCCTCGTGGAAGGCCTGGCCTCCGGCGACGCGGACCAGGACCTGGACGGCTTCGTAGGCCTCGACGAGCTGTACGAGTACGTCTACGACCGCGTCCGCCGCGTGACCCCGCACCAAACCCCCGGCAAGTGGATGCTCGACGTGCGCGGCGACCTCCGCATCGCCCGCCGCGCCCACCCGGTCTCCGTGCCCGCCGCCCTGCCCGCCGAACTGCAGGAGGCGCTCGACCACTCACTGCCGGGCGTGCGCGCGGGCACGGTGCCGGAATTGCGGCGGATGCTGTCCGTGCGGCACCAGGGACGCGCGCTGGCGGCGCGGCTGGCGTTGCGGCACCTGACCGAGGACGACAGCCGCATGGTGGCGGCCGCGGCCCGGGAGGCGTTGGGGGAGCACGGCGAGCGCGGGGACCGGACGGATCTCGGCCAGCCCGCGGCGCCCGGCTCGGCCCCGTCGGCCTCCACCGCCGGTAAGCCGACATCCGCCGCCAGGGCATCCTCGGCGTCGGTCGCGGGGTCCCGCACGGGCGCCGATGGGCCAGCCGCTGCCGCCGGTCCAGCCGTTGCCGCCGGGTCAGCCACCGCCGGGCCGGCCACCGCCGCCGGTCCAACGGCTGCCGCTGGTCCAGCGGCTGTCGCCGGGTCAGCCACCGCCGGGTCAGCCACCGCCGCCGGTCCAGCGGCTGCCGCTGGTCCAGCCACCGCCGGGCCAGCCACTGCCGCCCCGCCAGGCGCCGGCACCGCGTCAGCCACCATGCCCGCGCCCGACTCCGGCTCTGGCTCTGGCTCTGGCCAGGCTGACGCAGGCGTCCCCTCGGACCGGGAACCCCCGATTTCCACGCTACCGCCGGGGTCTGACACTCCCGCGAAGCCGACCAACCCAGAACCGCGAGCCCGCGGCGAATCGCAAGGCCAAGGCCGCCGACTGACGCTCACCGGTGCGGCCCGGGCCGTGAGCGGCCCGCCTGCCGCTGTGCCCGCCGCGTCCGCAACCACGTCTGCAACCACGCCCGCCGCGTCTGCAACCGCGCCCGCCGCCGCGCCCACAACCGCGCCCGCCGCCGCCACGCCCGCAGGCGCCGTGCCAGCGGCCGAGCCAGCGCCACCCCCAGCCTCCTCCTTCCTCGCCGACCTCCCCGCGCGCTGGCAGGCCGGAGTCCGCATCGCCGCCGCCCTGGCCTTCGCCGCCGTAGTCCTCGGCACGGTCACCCTCAACGACGGCGTGATCCACGTGATCGTCAACGACCTGGGCCCCGCGACCGCCTTCCTGGCCTGGGCCCTCCCGTGGCTGCTGGCCGCCGCCCTGCTGGCCACCGCCGCCACCGACCACCCGTGGGCACCGGGCGCCGCGCTGGGCCTCACCGCCGGCACGGCGGCGCTCATGGCAGGCACCAGCGACGGCTCCTCGCCGCTGCTGATCGGGCTGGCCGCGACCGTGCTCGTGTTCGCCCGCCCGCACTGGACCTCGATCACGGCGTCGGCGACAGGTGCCGGCGCGATCATCGTGCTGGTCTCAGCGTCCCAGCCGATCCTCGGTCAGGACAGCGACCCGACGTGGCCGGTGGTCTTCTGGTGTGCCGTGGTGGTGCTCACGGCACTGGCCGGCTACCGACTCCGCTCAAACCCGCGAGACGCCATCACCCCAGCGCTGTTGCTGCTCAACGCCGCCTGGGCAGTGCTGGAACCGGGCTTCTACCCCTACAACCTGGCATTCCTGCCGCTGCTCGTCGTCGTACCGCTCGCCGAGATCCTCACCACCGGCGCGGCGAAGGTCGCCGCACGACTCGCCATCGCGGCCGTGGTGCTCGTGCGGGCCTCCGAGTACGCCTACGTGAGCTCGCTGGACTTCTCCAGGCTCGCCCACGTCGTGCTCACCCTCGTGGCGACGGGAGCAGCGGCCTACTTCTCGCGTTCGCGCTGATTCTTGCGCCGCTTGCCCTCGTGCATGGCGACAACGCGCGCGACCGGGATCGTGTGCCCCTCGGCGACCAGGTCGTCGGGAAGAGTCTGCGGTCCGGGCATCAGCTCGGTCCACGGGTCGCCGTCGAACCTCGACCGAACGGTGAAGTCGGCAGGGGAGACGTCCTTCAGCGAGTCCCAGGGCACGGGGAACGAGATCGGCAGGCCTTCGCGCAGGCGTGGGCTGTAGGCGGCGACGACCGTGGCACCCCAGGCGCGGGTCGAGTCGAGGAACACCTTGCCGCCGCGTTCGGCCCGGATGTACGCGGTCGTGGCGATCTCCGGACCGAGCTTCTCGGCCCGCGCCGCCACCGCCCGCGTCGCCGCGGCGACGTCGTCGGGGTCGTGCTGACCTAACGGCACGAAGATGTGCACGCCCTTGGCCCCGCTCGTCTTGACCGCGCCTTCCAGGCCCGCGTCCGCCAGCGCTTCCCTGATCAGGAACGCCGACTGCACCACGACGTCGAACCCGGAGCCCTCGGGCGGGTCGATGTCGAGCACCATGTGGGTCTGGTGGTCGCCCAGGAACAACGGCACGTGGTACTCGACCGCGCGCTGGTTCGCGAACCACATCAGCGTCTGCTTGTCGTCGCACAACGCGTACTTGATCTGCCGGTGCGACGCCTCCGCCCACACCTCGACGGTCTTCACGTAGTCCGGCGTGTACTTGGGGACGTTCTTCTGCATGAACGGGTCCTGGCCTCGCAGGATCCTCCACACCGACAACGGCCGCCCCGCGAGCACGGGCACGAACCGGTCGGCGACGAAGTCCAGGTACTCCACCAGGTCGCCCTTGACCAAGCCGCCGAACAACGGCTGGTCGAGCGAGGAGAACTTCATCGGGCTACTGCTCATCAGGAACCTCAAGTGCGTCTCGGGCGGCCCACTCCAGCAGCGGCTCGATCGACCAGACGGCGTCGTCGATTCCGGCGTGCAGGTCGCCCAGTTCGGCGTAGCGCTTCGGCACGGTGGCGATGGTGAACTCGCGCGGGTCGACGTCCGGGATCTCGTCCCAGCGGATCGGCGTCGACACGGTGGCCTCCGGGAATCCGCGCACCGAGTAGGCCGAGGCGATCGTCCGGTCGCGCGTGTTCTGGTTGTAGTCCACGAAAACGAGCGACGGGTCGCGGTCCTTGCGCCACCACGTGGTCTCCACGTCGTCCGGCGCCCGGCGTTCGACCTCGTGCGCGAACGCCAGAGCGGCCTTGCGGACGTCCTGGAAACCGTGGTCCGGCTTGATCCGCACGTAGATGTGCAGGCCCTTGCTGCCGGACGTCTTCGGGAATCCGACCGCGCCCAGTTCCGCCAGCACTTCCTGCGCCACGAGCGCCACGCGGCGCACCCGGTCGAACGTGCAGGTGTCGCCGGGGTCGAGGTCGATGCGCCACTCGTCGGGCTTCTCCGTGTCGGCCGCGCGCGAGTTCCACGGGTGGAACTCCACAGTGGACATCTGCACGGCCCAGATCACGTCGGCGATGTGCGTGACGCAGAGTTCGTCCGCATGGCGGTTGTAGCGCGGAAAATGCACGCGAACGGTCCGCACCCACGGCGGCGCGCCGTGCGGAAGCCTTTTCTGGTGCACTTTCTCGCCACCGATGCCCTCGGGGAAGCGGTGCAGCATGCACGGCCGTTCCCGCAGCGCCCGGACGATTCCGTCACCGACGGACAGGTAGTAGTTCGCGAGATCCAGTTTCGTCTCGCCGCGCGCGGGAAAGTAGACGCGGTCGGGGTTGGAGATCCGCACGACGCGGTCCTCCACCTCGAGCTCCACAGCCGGGGACTTGCCCATGCCGTCCAACCTAACCGCTTCCAGGCGTTTCCTCAGCCCGAACGGTGTTTCGCTGGCGGACGTGGCGCGGACACTCGACACCGGACTGTGGTTGCGACGATTCGCCGAGGCGCCTGAGGGCGCTCCTCGGCTGGTGTGCTTCCCGCACGCGGGCGGCGCGGCGAGCTGGTTCCAGCCGTTCGCCCAGTACTTCTCGGGCCGCTGCGAGCTGGTCGCCGTCCAGTACCCGGGACGGCAAGACCGCAGGTCAGAGCCCCTGATAGACGACATCCGCGCGCTGGCCGGCCAGATCGCCCCACTGCTGACCCGCGACCGCCCGTTGCACCTGTTCGGCCACAGCATGGGCGCGATGATCGCGTTCGAGGTGGCGTTGCGGTGCGAACCGGACCACCTGTTCGTCTCCGGCCGGCGCGCACCCCAGATCGTCCGGGACGACCGCGTGCACGAGAAGGACGACGCGGGGCTGATCGCCGAGGTGCGGCGGCTGGCGGGCACGAACGCGCGGGTGTTCGACGATGAGGAGCTGGTGCGGATGGTGCTGCCGGCGATCCGCGCCGACTACCGGGCCGCCGAGGCCTACCGCTACCGGCCGGGCCCGGCGCTGCCGTGCCCGCTGACCGCGCTGACCGGTGACGCCGACCCCAAGGCGCCGGTGGACGAGGTCGAGCAGTGGCGTGAGCGCACGACCGGTCCATTCTCGCTCAGAGTGTTCTCCGGCGGCCATTTCTTTCTTTCGGACAACAGGAACGCGGTCGCCGCTGTCGTTTCCGGAGAATCACCTAGTGCCTGAAAGCCTAATTTGACAAGGGATTTCAGGTCCGTCCCGTTGCGGACCTTCGCGAAGGTGATGAGAGGAAACGGGATGACCAGGCGCGCACTGATCACCGGGATCACCGGGCAGGACGGGTCGTACCTCGCCGAGCACCTGCTCAAGCAGGGCTACCAGGTGTGGGGACTCATGAGGGGACAGGCGAACCCGCGCAAGATGCGGGTCTCGCGGCTCATGTCGGAGCTGTCCTTCGTGGACGGTGACCTGATGGACCAGGCGTCGCTGGTGTCCGCTGTGGACCTGGTGCAGCCCGACGAGGTCTACAACCTCGGCGCCATCTCGTTCGTGCCGATGTCGTGGCAGCAGGCCGAGCTCGTGACCGAGGTCAACGCCATGGGCGTGCTGCGCGTGCTCGAGGCGATCCGCATCGTCTCCGGCCTGTCCAGCAGCCGCAACAACGGCCACGCGGCCAAGAACATCCGTTTCTACCAGGCTTCGTCGTCGGAGATGTACGGCAAGGCCGCCGAGACGCCGCAGCGCGAGACCACGATCTTCCACCCCCGCAGCCCGTACGGCGTAGCGAAGGCGTACGGCCACTTCATCACCCGCAACTACCGCGAGTCGTTCGGCATGTACGCCGTCGGCGGCATCCTGTTCAACCACGAGTCGCCCCGCCGCGGCGCGGAGTTCGTGACCCGCAAGATCTCCCTCGGCGTCGCGAAGATCGCCCAGGGCCTGCAGGACAAGCTCGCGCTGGGCAACCTGGACGCGTTGCGCGACTGGGGTTTCGCCGGCGACTACGTGCGCGCCATGCACATGATGCTGCAGCAGGACGAGCCGGAGGACTACGTCGTCGGCACCGGTGAGATGCATTCGGTGCGCGACGCCGTGCGCCTGGCGTTCGAGCACGTCGGTCTGAACTGGGAGGACCACGTCTACATCGACCCGGTTCTCGTCCGCCCGGCCGAGGTCGAGATCCTGTGCGCCGACACCAGCCGTGTGCGCGGTGAGCTCGGCTGGAAGCCCGAGGTCGACTTCTCGTCGCTGATGAAGATGATGGTCGAGGCCGACCTCAAGCACGTCGCCACCGAGCACCAGTACGGCGAGCTGCTCGCCGCCGCCAGCTGGTAGATCCATCTGCCGGGGATCCACAGCCGCTGTACTTTGGCGGCTGTGGATCTTTTTTCGCTTTCGCTGGGGGCCCTTCTCAAGGGGGTCGGCGAACTCACGGACGACGATTTCGCACAGCCGTCCGGATGTGAGGGCTGGCTGGTGCGGGATCTGGTGTGCCATCTGGTCATCGACGCGCAGGACGTGCTGATCACGCTGGTGACGCCCACCGCGGACCCCGTGACGCACAACGCCGTGACGTACTGGAAGGTCTCCTCGGAGCCTTCCGACGATCCGCTGGCCGCGCTGACCGTCCGGCTCGCGGCGGCCTACGGCGAGCCGTGGATGCTGAAGCACCACGTCGACGACGTGGGCCAGGCGGCGTTGCGGGCCGCTCAGCTGGCCGATCCGACGTTGAAGGTCGGCACCCAGGACATGGTGCTGTGCACGGCCGGCTACCTGGACGCGTACGTCTGGGAGTGGACGCTGCACCACCTCGACCTGGTCACGCACCTGCCGCACGTCGCAGGTCCGCCCGCCTCCTCGCTGGCACGGTGCCGCGAGGTGCTGGAGCAGATCGCCGGCCCGTTCCCGGCCTCCTGGTCGAACGAGGACGTCCTGCTGGTGGGAACGGGACGGCGCGCCCCGACCGAAGCGGAGCGCGCCGAGCTGGGAGACCTCGCGATCCCGTTCGTGCTGGGTTAGGGCAGGTCGACAGCCCACCACGTGGCCGGGAGCTCGGTCGGCCCGCTCCAGGCCACCGCGATGGTCAGCCTGGTGGGGGACTCGACACCGCCCAGGCGCCAGCGCATCGTCCGGTCGTCCAGACAGCTCACCTCACCGGTGAGTCCGAACTCCTCGGCGAACCGTTCCTCGCTCGATCCGCCGATGGACACCGTGACACGGCCGCTATCCCGGACACGAACGATTTCAGGCGGTGTACAGCCGGGCGTAGAACCCGTTTGCGGCCATCAGTTCCTCGTGCGTGCCGCGTTCCACCACGGCACCCTGGTCCATCACGACGATCAGGTCGGCGTTGCGGATCGTGGACAGGCGGTGCGCGATCACGAAGCTCGTCCGCCCGGCCCGCAACGACGCCATCGCCTGCTGGATCAGGACCTCCGTGCGGGTGTCGATCGACGAGGTGGCCTCGTCGAGCAGCAGGATCGCGGGCTGGGCGAGGAAGGCGCGGGCGAGCGTGATCAGCTGTCGTTCGCCCGCGGACAGCCCGCCGTGCTCCTCGTCGAGCATGGTGTCGTAGCCGTCGGGCAGCGACCGCACGAACCGGTCCACGCACGTCGCCCGTGCCGCTTCGACGATCTCCTCGCGGGTCGCGCCGGGCCGTCCGTAGGCGATGTTCTCGGCGATCGTGCCCTCGAACAGCCACGTGTCCTGCGAGACCAGCCCGATGGCCGAACGGAGATCTTCGCGGGTCAGGTGGGTGATGTCCGTGCCGTCCAACAGGATCCGGCCGCTCTGAAGGTCGTAGAACCGCAGCAGCAGGTTGCCCAGCGTCGTCTTGCCGGCGCCGGTGGGCCCGACGATCGCGACGAGCTGACCGGGGGAGGCGGTGAGCGACAGGTCGTCGATCAGCGGCTTCTCCGGCACGTACCGGAAGGAGACGTGCGAGAACTCGACGTGGCCGCGCACGCGGGACAGCGTCGCGGGCGTGGCGGGCGCCGGTGGCTGCTCCGGCTCGTCCAGCAGCTCGAACACCCGCTGGGCGGACGCGGTTCCCGACTGCAGCTGGCCGGAGAAGTTCGCCACGTCGATGATCGGCCGCGAGAACATGCCGGAGTACTGGATGAACGCCTGCACGTCACCGATCGACACACTTCCGGTGGCCACGCGGAGTGCGCCGACCACGGCCACGAGCACGTAGTTCAGGTCGGTGATGAACCGGGTCGCGGGCCCGATCAGCCCGGAGATGGCCTGCGCGCTGAAGG
Source organism: Lentzea sp. NPDC005914 (assembly GCF_040629405.1). Lineage (NCBI taxonomy): Bacteria > Bacillati > Actinomycetota > Actinomycetes > Pseudonocardiales > Pseudonocardiaceae > Lentzea > Lentzea sp. NPDC005914. The sequence continues at coordinate 193,589 of NZ_JBEXVQ010000005.1, forward strand.
ACGACCGGTACATGGTCTCGTTGCGCTCGGCGAACTCCGCGGCTGCCTGCTCCTGGCGGCCGAACGCGGTGATCAGCGCGTGCCCGCTGTACATCTCCTCGACGTGGGCGTTGAGGGCACCGGTCGACTGCCACTGCTGCGCGAACTTCGGCATGGCGCGCTTGGAGATCCACGCCGCGAGCACCAGCGCGATCGGCACGCAGACCAGCACGAGCACGGCCAGTTCGACGGAGATCACCAGCATGATCGCGAGCACACCGACGACGCTGACGACGCTCGTCAGCATCTGCCCGATCGACAGCTGCACGGTCCGCTGCAGGTTGTCGACATCGTTGGAGACACGGGAGAGGACCTCGCCGCGCGGGTTGCGGTCGAAGTAGGCCAACGGAAGCCGCGTGAGCTTCGCGTCGATCTCCTCGCGCAGCTTGTAAACGGCGTGCTGGACGACGTTGTTGACGACCCAGCCCTGCGCGAGCATCGACAGCGAGCCGATCACGTACAGGCCGAGGATGATCAGCAGCAGCTGGCCGAGCGCGGGGAAGTCGACGCCCTGGCCGGGCACGACGTGCACGGTGCTGATGACGTTCGCGAGGGTGTCCTTGCCTTGTTCCCGCAGCTGGGCCAGGATCTGCTCCTGGGTGGCGCCGGCGGGCAGGGTGCGGCTCACGAGACCGGTGAAGATCAGGTCGGTGGCGCGGCCGAGCAGGATCGGGCCGAGCAGGTTGAGCCCGATCGTGACGACCGAGAGCGACCCGACCACGACGAGCTTGCCCCGGTACGGCAGCAGCAGCCCGAACAACCTCTTGGTAGTACTGGGTTTTCTGGCTTCGGCGACTTCTGCGGGGGCTTCGGGATCTGCGAGCAGTGTCATCGGACGGCCCCTCCCACAGGCTGGGAGAGGGCGATCTCCCGGTAGGTCTGGTTGGTGCCGATCAGCTCGGCGTGCGTGCCGGAGCCGACGACCTGGCCGTCCTCCAGCACGATGACCCGCGACGCCGCCTCGACGGTGCTGATCCGCTGGGTGACCAGCAGGATCGTCGCGTCACCGAGCTCGGCGGCCAGTGCGGCGCGCAACCGGGACTCGGTGCCGAGGTCGAGCGCGGAGAAGCAGTCGTCGAGCAGGTAGATCTCGGGCCTGCGCACCAGCGCCCGCGCGATGGCGAGCCGCTGTCTCTGTCCACCTGAGACGGTCGAGCCGCCCTGGCTGACCGGCGCGTCGAGGCCGAGCGGCCGGACGAACTCGGCGGCCTGCGCGATCTCCAGCGCGTGCCAGAGCTCCTCGTCGGTCGCGTCTTCCTTGCCGTAGCGGAGGTTCGACGCGATCGTGCCGCTGAACAGGTGCGCCTTCTGCGGCACGTAGCCGATGACCTTGTGCAGTGCCAGCGGATCCAGGTCGCGGATGTCCACGCCGTTGATCAGCACCTGGCCGCCGGTCACGTCGTAGAGCCTGAGCGCCAGCGACAGCAGCGTCGACTTGCCGCTGCCCGTGCTGCCGAGGATCGCGATCGTCTCTCCCGGCCGCGCCACGAGGTCGACGTCCCGGAGCACCGGTTTCTCGGCACCGGGGTAGCCGAACGTGGCGCCCCGCAGCTCCAGGTGCCCGCGCGTGGTCATCGACGTGACGGGATCGCGCGGCTGTTCGATGCTGGACTCGGCGTGCAGCACCTCGTTCACGCGGACTGCCGACACCGCCGCGCGTGGAGCCTCGGTGAACACCAGCATCGCCATGATGATCGCGACGATGATCAGCGTGACGTAGGACAGCAGCGCGAGCAGTGCGCCGAGCTGCATGCTGCCGTCGTCGATGCGGTGGCCGGAGAACCAGATGATCGCGACCGTCAGCACGTTCATGACGGTCATGACCATCACCGGCAGTGCCGCCATGATCTGCCCGACCTGCCGCGACGTGCCGTAGAGCTCGCGGTTGGTGGCGTCGAAGCGGCCGCGTTCGTGCGGGTCGCGGACGAACGCCCTGATCACCCGCACGCCGGTGATCTGCTCGCGCAGCAGGTGGTTGATGCGGTCCAGGAAGTTCTGCATCGCCTCGTAGAACGGCGAGAGCCGCTTGAGCATCAAGACCAGACCGATGATCACGATCACGACCAGCGCGATCAGGATCACCGACACCGGCACGTCCTGCGCCAGCGCCAGCGCGACACCGCCGACGCACATGATGACCGCCGAGACCGCGACGTCCGCGGTGGTCAGGACAACGCTCTGGACCTGCTGGACGTCGTTGACGGTCCTGGTGATCAGCGACGGCGCGCCGATCTGGTCGACCTCGCGCGCCGACAGGCTCATGACCTTGCGGAACACCTTCTGCCGGAGGTCCCTGCCGAGACCCGCCGACACGCGGGAGCTGAGCAGCATCGCGCCGCTCGCGGTCAGGATCTGCACCGCGGCGACCCCGAGCATGGTGAGGCCGGTGCCCCAGATGTAGCCGGCGTCGCCGAGGAGCACACCGTTGTCGATGATCTGCGCATTGAGCGTGGGCAGCAGCAGGGTCGCGGCCGTCTGGACCAGCTGCAGCACCACCAGGAGCACGAGCATTCCCCGGTACGGCCGGAGGTGGTGGTTCAGGAATCTGACGAGCACACGGCCCAGAAGACCGCAGTTTCTTGCGGGCATTCCCTAGCGTTGCCCGTCCTACCGTCTATCGCATGAGCGAAATCCTCAGCGCCATCGAATCGGACGACGCGGTGGCGCAGGACTTCGAGGCGCTGCCGGTGCCCGAGAGCTACCGCGCCGTGGTCGTGGAAGAGAGCGACGCGGAGATGTTCGCGGGCCTTCCGACGTGGGAGAAGGATCCGCGGCAGTCGTTGAAGATCCGCGACGTCGCGACGCCATCGCTGGCTCCAGGCGAGGCGTTGATCGCCGTGATGGCGTCCGCGATCAACTACAACACCGTCTGGACCTCGATCTTCGAGCCGGTCTCCACGTTCGGCTTCCTGCGCAGGCTGGGCGGCAAGCACCAGCTGCCCTACCACGTGGTGGGGTCCGATCTCGCCGGTGTCGTGCTGCGCGTCGGGCCTGGTGTCACCGTGTGGAAGCCGGGCGACCGCGTTGTCGCGCACTGCCTGGACGTGCCGCTGGAGCGCCCTGACGGCCACAACGACACGATGCTGGACCCGCAGCAGAGGATCTGGGGCTTCGAGACGAACTTCGGCGGCCTGGCCGATCTGGCGCTGGTGAAGGCGAACCAGCTGATGCCGAAACCCGAGCACCTGACGTGGGAGGAAGCCGCCTCGCCCGGCCTGGTCAACTCCACCGCGTACCGGCAGCTCGTGTCCGCCAACGGCGGCAACATGAAGCAGGGCGACACGGTCCTGATCTGGGGCGCGTCCGGCGGACTCGGTTCCTACGCCACGCAGTTCGCTCTCAACGGCGGCGCGACTCCTGTCTGTGTCGTGTCGTCGCCGGACAAGGCCGAGATCTGCCGGTCGATGGGCGCCTCGTTGATCATCGACCGGTCCGCGGAGGGATATCGCTTCTGGAAGGACGAGCACACGCAGGATCCGCGCGAGTGGAAGCGTTTCGGTGCGCGGATTCGCGAGCTGACCGGCGGTGAGGACCCGGACATCGTGTTCGAACACCCAGGCCGTGAAACGTTCGGCGCGTCGGTGTACGTGGCGCGCAAGGGCGGCAAGATCGTGACGTGTGCGTCGACCTCCGGGTACATGCACCAGTACGACAACCGCTACCTGTGGATGAACCTCAAGCACATCATCTCCTCGCATTTCGCCAACTACCGCGAGGCGTGGGAGGCGAACCGACTGGTGGCCAAGGGGAAGATCCACCCGACACTGTCCAAGGTGTACTCGCTCGACGAGACCGGACAGGCTGCTCATGACGTGCACCGCAACGCGCACCAGGGCAAGGTCGGCGTGCTGTGCCTGGCGCCGTCGGAGGGTCTCGGCGTGCTGGACCACGAGCTGCGCGACAGAAATCTCGGCGCGATCAACCGATTCCGCACCTAGAGACTGAAGGTTCCCGCGATGACGGAAGAAGTAATCGCGCCTGCTTCGGCGTGCCCGTTCCCGTTCGCCCGCGACCCGCACCGCCCGCTCGACCTGCCGCCGGAGTACGGCCGGCTGCGTGCCGACCGGCCCGTGCAGAAGGTGACGACACCGGCGGGCGACACGGCGTGGCTGGTCGCGAGGTATGCGGACGTGCGTGCTCTTCTCGCTGACACAGAACGGTTCTCCGCCGAGGTGATGAACCCCGGCTATCCCCGGTACCTGTTCCCGGTCGACCCTCAGCCGGGCGCGTTCGTCACGGTCGACCCGCCGGACCACACCCGCTACCGGCGCATGATCATGTCGATGTTCACCAAGAAGAAGGCCGAGGAGGTCCGCCCGTCGGCGCAGAAGCTGGTGGACGAGCGGATCGACGCGATCCTCAAGCTGCCCCAGCCGGTCGACCTGGTCACGCACTTCGCGCGCCCGATCCCGTTGACCGTGGTGTGCGAGCTGCTCGGCGTCCCCTACAAGGACCGCCTGGCGTTCGGCCGCTGGATCAACACCCTGGTGGAGACCACGTCCTCGCAGGCCCACCGCAACGCCGCCGCCGGCGCTCTGTTCGGCTACCTGACGAAACTGGTGGCGCAGAAGGAGAAGGAGCCGACCGACGACGTGCTCGGCCGGCTCGTGACCAACCAGATGGCCGCGGGCGAGCTGAAACGCGAAGAGGCCGTGGTCATCGGCATGATGCTGCTGTCGGCCGGCTACGACACCACCGCGTCGTCCATCGCGTTGAGCATCCTGACCCTGCTGGAACATCCCGAGCAGCTCGCGAAGCTGCGCGAGAACCCGGACCTGATCGTCGGTGCCGTCGAGGAGCTGTTGCGGCACCAGAACGTGATGCAGTGCGGTGTCGGCCGGGTGGCCAAGGTGGACCTGGAGATCGCCGGGCAGCAGATCAGGGCGGGGGAGGGGATCATCGCCCTGCTGTCGTCCGCCGACCGCGACGAGTCGGTCTACGCCGACGCCGACTCGCTGGACATCACGCGGAAGGACTCGACGCCGCTGGCGTTCGGGCACGGAATCCACAGCTGCATCGCGAAGTTCCTGTCCCGTGTGGAGCTTCAGGTCGCCCTGCTGACGTTGATCACCCGGATTCCCACGCTGGCGCTGGCCAAGCCCGCCGACGAGCTCCGCTTCCGCGACGGCGCGATCGTCTACTCGCTGCGCGAGATTCCTGTTACCTGGTAAGTGCTTTCGCTGTTCAGGGGCGTCCCTCGCGGTAGGGGCGCCCCTGGTCGTTTCTAGGCGTATGCCAGGCGCCCGGACGCGAGGATTCCTGACAGGTCGCGTCTCGAGATGGGTTGAGGGATGGACAACGAACAGAAGCTCCGGGACTACCTCCGCCGGGCCAGTACGGACCTTCAGCGCACCAAGAGGCGCCTGCAGGACCTCGAAGCGGCCGCGTCGGAACCGATCGCCGTGGTCGGCATCGGCTGCCGGTTCCCCGGCGGGGTGCGCAGTCCCGAAGATCTGTGGCAGATGGTCGTGAACGGCGAGCACGGCATCCGCGCGTTCCCCACCGACCGCGGCTGGGATCCGGAGATGCTCGCCCTGTCGTCCAGCGACCAGGGCGGTTTCCTCGAGGGCGCGGGCGAGTTCGACGCCGACTTCTTCGGCATCTCGCCACGCGAGGCCCTGGGCATGAACCCGCAGCAGCGCGTGCTGCTCGAGGTCACCTGGGAGGCCCTGGAACGCGCGGGCATCGACCCGCACGCCCTGAAGGGTTCCTCCACCGCCGTGTTCGCGGGCGCGATGAACCAGGACTACCAGCTCGGCCCCGGCGAGGGCGGCGAGGGCATGGTCCTGCTGGGTTCCTCGAACTCGGTGATCTCGGGCCGCGTCTCCTACACCCTCGGCTTCGTGGGCCCGTCCGTCACCCTGGACACCGCCTGCTCTTCTTCTTTGGTGGCAATGCACCTGGCGATGCAGTCACTGCGCGCCGGGGAAAGCTCGCTGGCCCTGGCCGGCGGCGTCACCGTCATGGCCAACCCCGCGACCTTCGTGGAGTTCTCGCGCCAGGGCGGGTTGTCCTCGGACGGCCGCTGCCGCTCGTTCGCCGACTCCGCCGACGGCACGGGCTGGTCCGAGGGTGTCGGCGTGCTCGTGCTCGAGCGCCTGTCCGACGCGCGCCGCAACGGGCACGAGGTTCTGGCCGTGCTGCGCGGTTCCGCCGTGAACCAGGACGGCGCTTCGAACGGGTTGACGGCCCCGAACGGCCCCTCGCAGCAGCGCGTCATCCAGGCCGCCCTGGTCAACGCCCGCCTGTCCAGCGACCAGATCGACGTCGTCGAAGCCCACGGCACCGGCACCGTCCTGGGCGACCCGGTGGAGGCTCAGGCCCTCCTCGCCACCTACGGCCGCACCCGCCCCGCCGGCCAGCCCCTGCTCCTCGGCTCGGTGAAGTCGAACATCAGCCACACCCAGGCCGCCGCCGGTGTGGCCGGCGTGATCAAGATGATCATGGCCATCCGCGAGGGCGTGGTCCCGCAGACCCTGGGCGTCGAGACCCCTTCGAGTCACGTCGACTGGGACGCGGGTGCCGTCCGGCTCGTCACCTCGAACACGCCGTGGCCGCAGACCGGTCAGCCCCGCCGCGCCGCCGTCTCGTCCTTCGGCCTCTCGGGCACTAACGCACACACCATCATCGAGCAAGCCCCTGCCCCCGAACCTGTGGACAGCTCGGCCCCTGTGGACAACTCGGCCGATCCCGATCTTCAGCCCCGCGATTCGTCGGCCTCCCGTGAGACGCTTGGAGTGGGGACCTCGGTCTCCCCCCGGGGCCCCCAGTCGGGATCGATTCAGCCGGGCGCGATTCAGCAGGGTGCGGTGCCGTTCCTGGTCTCGGGCCGTTCCCGCGAGGCGTTGCGCGCTCAGGCCGAGCGACTTCTCGAGGTCGATGCTCCAGCCCTTGACCTCGCCTACTCTCTCGCGACCACCCGCGCGTCGTTCGACCACCGCGCGGCCATCGTCGGCGACCTGCGCACCGGTCTCCAGGCGCTGATCGACGGCACCCCGGCCCCCGGCCTGATCCAGGGCACGGCCGCGCGCACCAAGCAGGCGTTCCTGTTCACCGGCCAGGGCGCCCAGCGCATCGGCATGGGCAAAGACCTGTACGCGCGGTTCTCAGTCTTCGCAGAAGCGTTCGACGAGGTGCTCCAGCACCTCGATCCGAGCCTCAAAGCCGTCATCTGGGGCGAGACCGCCGAGGCTCTCGACCAGACCAGGTACACCCAGCCCGCGCTGTTCGCCATCGAGATCGCCCTCTACCGGCTCGTGGAGTCGTGGGGCCTGAAGCCGGACTTCGTCGCCGGCCACTCCATCGGCGAGATCGCCGCCGCGCACGTCGCCGGCGTGTTCAGCCTCGAAGACGCCGCGAAGCTCGTCACCGCCCGCGCCACACTGATGCAGAACCTCCCGGCCGGCGGCGTGATGATCGCGCTCCAGGCCACCGAGGACGAGGTCACCCCGCACCTCACCGGCAACGTCTCCGTCGCCGCCGTCAACGGCCCCACCAGCCTCGTCATCGCTGGCACCGAGGACGAAGCCCGCGCCGTCGCCGCCCGCTTCGAAGACCGCAAGACCAAGCAGCTCCAGGTCAGCCACGCCTTCCACTCGCCGCTCATGGAATCGATGCTCGACGAGTTCCGCGCGGCGATCGAGGCGATCACATTCGAAGCACCGATCATCCCGCTCGTCTCGAACGTCACCGGCGAGCAGGCCCGCGTCGAGCAGATCACCTCACCGGACTACTGGGTGAGCCACGTCCGCGAGGCGGTCAGGTTCGCCGCCGGCATCAACTGGCTGACCGGGCACGGCGTCACCCAGTTCGTGGAGATCGGCCCCGACGGCATCCTCACCGCGCTGGTCGAACAGGGCTGCGTCCCGCTGCTTCGCAAGGGCCGCGACGAGATCGAGGCGATCACCACCGCGCTCGCCGCCCTGCACGTCCGCGGCACCAAGGTCGACTGGCAGACGTACTTCGCGCACACCAACGCAAAGCGCGTCGACCTGCCGACGTATGCCTTCCAGACCAAGCACTACTGGCCCAAGGGCGGCGGCGGTTTCCACGACCCGCGCGCCGCGGGACTCGGCGCGGCACACCACCCGCTGCTCACCGCGACCGTCTCGTTCGCCGACCAGGACGGCGCGCTGCTCACCGGCCGCCTCACCCGCCAGACCCACCCGTGGCTGGTCGACCACGCCGTGCGCGGCACGGTTCTGTTGCCCGGCACGGCTTATCTCGAACTCGCGATCCGCGCGGGCGACGAGGTCGGCTGCGACCGCGTCGAAGAACTGACGCTGACCGCGCCGCTGATCGTCCCCGAACGCGGCGGCGTCCAGGTGCAGCTGTGGATCGGCAACGCCGACGCCCACGGCCGACGCACCGTCAAGATCTACTCGCGCGCGGAGGGGTCCGACGACGAACCGTGGACCCAGCACGCGATCGGCGTGCTCGGCGCACCTGCCCGTGAGGCCACGTTCGACACCACGGTGTGGCCGCCCGCCGGCGCCACCGCCCTGGACACCGAGGGCTGCTACGACAACTTCGCCGCGATGGGCTTCGAGTACGGGCCCGTCTTCCAAGGGCTGCAACAGGCTTGGCGCGGCGAGAACGGCGTCACCTACGCCGAGGTCTCGCTGCCCGAAGGCGTCGACCCGGCCGGATTCGGTCTGCACCCGGCGCTGCTGGACTCCGCCCTGCACGCCGCGCTGATCTCGGGTGAGGGCGAGGCCGGGCTGCCGTTCTCGTGGGAGGGCGTCTCGCTGCACGCGACCGGCGCCACCACGCTCCGGGTCCGCCTGACCCGCTCCGGCGGCAACGCTTACGCCATCGCGGCCGTCGACGGTGCCGGTGCGCCGGTCGCGTCGGTCGACTCGCTGGTGGTGCGCGCGGTCGCGGCAGAGTCCACTGTGGACCGCGATTCGCTGTTCCAGGTCGACTGGGTGCCGGTGACGGTTCCCGCGGCCGACAGCGTCGACAGCTCTGATGTCCTTGTCATCCCGTTGCAGGGCAACGAAGACGTCGTCGCGTCGGTTCACGAACTGACCGAGCGGGTTCTCGGCCTGCTGCAAGAGGAACGCGACGAGCGCGTCGTCTTCGTCACGAGCAGCACCGACCTCGCGTCCGCCGCCGTGTGGGGCATGGTGCGTTCGGCGCAGTCCGAGTCGCCGGGCCGCTTCTCGCTGATCGAGCTCGACGGCACGGACGCCTCCAACGCCGCTCTTGCCGCCGCTGTCGGCTCTGAGGAGCCACAGCTGGCTCTCCGGGACGGCGAGGTCTACGCGCCACGCCTGGCTCGCGCCGAGGTCGAGGACGCTCCGATGGAGTGGGGCTCGAAGGTCCTGATCACCGGCGGCACCGGAGGCCTCGGCAAGATCGTCGCCAAGCACCTGGTCACCGAGCACGGCGTGCGGGAGCTCGTGCTGGTGTCGCGGCGCGGCGCGGGTGACGTGTCGGAACTGGAGGCGTTGGGCGCCACCGTTTCCGTGGTGGCGTGCGACGTCGCCGACGCGTCCGCGGTCGCCGCCCTGGTCTCCGCGCACGAGATCACCGCTGTTGTGCACAGCGCTGGTGTCCTGGACGATGGCGTGATCTCGTCGCTCACGCCGGAGCGGCTGCACCCGGTACTGGCGCCGAAGGTCGACGCCGCCTGGAACCTGCACGTCGCGCTGCCCGGCATGCCGCTGGTGCTGTTCTCGTCACTGGCCGGCACCTGGGGAACCGCCGGTCAGGCCAACTACGCCGCCGGCAACCACTTCCTGGACGCGCTGGCGGAGTTCCGCCGCTCCATCGGTGTTCCCGCGGTGTCGCTGGCGTGGGGCGCGTGGGCCGGCGACGGCATGCTCACCGAGGCCGACGCCGACCGGATGACCCGCACCGGCATGCCTCCGCTGACCGTCGAGCAAGGCCTCGCCCTGTTCGACCGCGCGGTGGCGTCCACCTCCGCCGCTCTGGTGCCCGCGCGTCTCGACCTGGGCACGTTGCGGCAGCGCGGCGAGGTTCCGCCGTTGCTGCGCGGGCTGATCCGGGTTCGGACGCGCCGCGCGGCCTCGGGTTCGGAGACCGCCGACACGTTGATCCGCAGGCTTTCCGGCCTGGGTGCGGAAGAGCGTTCCGACGCGGTGCTGGAGCTGGTCCGCGGCCAGGTCGCCGCCGTGCTGGGGCATTCGAGCGGTGACGAGATCGAGTCCACCCGCCAGTTCCAGGACCTGGGCTTCGACTCGCTGACCGCCGTCGAGCTGCGCAACCAGCTGACCGCCGTGACGGGCCTGCGGCTGCCCGCGACGATGGTCTTCGACTACCCGACACCGGTTGCGCTGGCCTCGCACCTGCTGGACGAGCTGGTCGACGGCGCGGCTGATGTCGTTGTGCCGCAGGAGGTCCGGGCCGCCGCCTCGGACGATCCGATCGTGATCGTCGGCATGGGCTGCCGCTACCCGGACGGCATCGGGTCGGCGGACGACCTGTGGCGCCTGGTGTCCGAGGGCGGCGACGCGGTGTCGGGTCTCCCGTCGAACCGCGGCTGGGACCTCGAGAACCTCTACCACCCCGACCCCGACCACCCCGGCACGACGTACTCGCGCTCCGGCGGCTTCCTGCACGACGCCGGCGAGTTCGACGCCGGATTCTTCGGCATGTCACCCCGCGAAGCCCTCGGAACCGACTCGCAGCAGCGCATCCTGCTGGAGGTCGTCTGGGAGGCGATCGAACACGCCGGAATCGACCCGGTCTCCTTGCGCGGCACGCAGACCGGCGTGTTCGCGGGCGTCATGTACAACGACTACGGCGCGCGGCTCTCCGGCGGTGACTTCGAGGGCTTCCAGGGCTCCGGCACCTCACCGTCCATTGTGTCCGGTCGCGTCTCCTACACCCTGGGCCTGGAAGGCCCGGCGGTCACGGTGGACACCGCCTGCTCTTCGTCTTTGGTCGCGATGCACTGGGCGATGCAGGCCCTGCGCGCGGGGGAGTGCTCGCTGGCGCTGGCCGGTGGCGTGACGGTCATGTCGACGCCCACCGCCCTGATCGAGTTCTCCCGGCAGCGCGGCCTCTCGCCGGACGGCCGCTGCAAGGCGTTCTCCGACTCGGCCGACGGTGTGGGCTGGTCCGAGGGCGCCGGCGTGGTCGTGCTGGAACGCATGTCCGACGCCGTGCGCAACGGACACCCCGTGCTCGCGGTGGTGCGCGGCTCGGCGGTCAACCAGGACGGCGCTTCTAACGGCCTGATGGCGCCCAACGGTCCGGCTCAGCAGCGCGTGATCCGTGCCGCGCTGGCGAACGCCGGTCTGGGTTCGTCCGATGTGGACGTTGTCGAAGCGCACGGCACCGGCACGACTCTGGGCGACCCGATCGAGGCGCAGGCACTGCTCGCGACCTACGGCCAGAACCGCTCCGAGCCGCTGCTGCTCGGTTCGGTGAAGTCGAACATGGGGCACACGCAGGCCGCCGCGGGTGTCGCCGGCGTGATCAAGATGGTGCAGGCGATGCGCCACGGGGTGCTGCCGCAGACCCTGCATGTCACCACGGCTTCCTCGCACGTCGACTGGACCGAGGGCGCCGTCGAGCTGCTGACTTCCTCGCGCTCGTGGCCGGAGGTCTCCCGGCCCCGCCGTGCCGGTGTCTCGTCGTTCGGCATCTCGGGCACCAACGCCCACGTCATCATCGAGCAGCCACCGGCCGCCGGCGTTCCGAGTTCCGCGCCTTCGGACGTCGTCGTGCCGGTGGTGTTGTCCGGCCGCACCCGCCGTGCTGTGCGGGGACAGGCCGCGCGCCTGCGCTCGTTCGTCGAGTCGACCGATATTTCTGTGCGTGACCTGGCTTTCTCGCTGGCGACGACGCGTTCGGCGTTCGAGCAGCGCGCCGCCGTGGTCGCCGCCGACCGCGGGTCGTTGCTGCGTTCGCTGGGTGCTCTCGCGACGGAGAACTCCGACGCCGCCGTGGTCGAGGGCGAGGTCACGCCGGGCAAGGTGGCGTTCCTGTTCTCCGGTCAGGGATCCCAGCGCCTCGGCATGGGCCGAGAGCTCTACGCGCGGTACCCGGTGTTCGCTGCCGCTCTCGACGAGGTTCTCGACCGCCTGCCCGTACGCGACGTGATGTGGGGCTCCTCCGAGGAGGACCTGCAGCAGACCGGCAACGCCCAGCTCGCTCTGTTCGCCTTCGAGGTCGCGCTGTTCCGGCTCGTCCGGTCGTGGGGCGTCAAGGTCAACGCTCTCGTCGGCCACTCGATCGGCGAGATCGCCGCCGCCCACGTGGCCGGCGTGTTCTCGCTCGACGACGCCTGCACCCTGGTGTCGGCTCGCGCTCGCCTGATGCAGGCGCTGCCCGCCGGTGGGGCGATGGTCGCCGTCCAGGCAACCGAAGCCGAAGTCACCCCGCTGCTCAGCGACGGGGTCTCGATCGCCGCGATCAACGGCCCGTCGTCGGTGACCATCGCCGGTGTTGAACAAGAGGTTCGTAGGATCGTTGAACAATTCAACGACCGGAAGACCAAGCAGCTCTCCGTCTCGCACGCCTTCCACTCGCCGCTGATGGAGCCGATGCTCGGCGAGTTCCGCCAGGTCGTCGAGGGTCTTTCGTTCAACAATCCGACGATCCCGCTGTTCACGTGTGGGATTGTTCAACAATCCCACAGCGAGATCGTTCAACAATCCGACTACTGGGTCCGGCACGTGCGTGAGGCTGTCCGCTTCCACGACGCGGTCGAGGCGGCGGGCGCCGCCGGAGTGACGACGTTCGTGGAGATCGGCCCCGAGGGCGCGCTCTCGGCGTTGGTCGACGGCGCGATCCCGGTGCTGCGCAAGGACCGTTCGGAAGAGGCATCGGTCGCGCTCGCGCTGGGACGCCTGTTCGCCACCGGTGTGTCCGTGGACTGGAAGGCCTACTACGGCCCGGCGCACCGCGTGACGCTGCCGACGTACGCGTTCCAGCACGAGTACTACTGGCCGCTGGGTTCCACCGCGCCGGTGGTGGCGGACGCGGACCCGGCGGACGCCAAGCTGTGGGCGGCCATCGAACGCGGCGACGCCCGCGAGCTCGCCGCCCTGCTGAGGCTGGGGGAGGAGCAGAGCGCGTCGCTGGACTCGCTGATCCCGGCGCTGTCGTCGTGGCGCGCGGGCAACCAGGAGAAGACGCAGCTCGACTCGTGGCGGTACCGCGTGCTGTGGGCGCCGGTCCGCATCACGGGCGCACCGGTCCTGTCCGGTCACATCACGGTCCTGACGACTCCCGCCGTCGAGGCCGAGCCCTATCGCGCGGCACTCGCCGCTCACGGCGCCGAGGTCACCGTCGTCACCTCGGTCGCCGACGTTCCCGAGTGCGACCTCGTCGTGTCGTTGGTGGCGCTGGACGACACGCCGTCCCAGGTCCTGACCACCGGCCTGGAGCAGTCGATCCTGCTGGTCAAGTCGGTCGAGACGCCGATCTGGGCCGTCACGTCCGGCGCCGTCGCCGCCGAGACCTCGGACTCGGTGCGGTCCGCCGCCCAGGCCGCGGTGTGGGGCTTCGGCCGTGCGGCGGCGCTGGAGTACCCGCAGCGCTGGGCAGGTCTGATCGACATGCCCGGGACGCTGGACGAGAACGCGTTGCGCCGCTTCGTCTCCTGCGTCGCCGGCCTGGACGGCGAGGACCAGCTGGCGGTCCGGTCGTCCGGTGTGATGGGCCGCCGTCTGGCTCGCCGCCCGGTCGACGCGCTGCCGTCCGACTACACCGCTCACGGCACCGTGCTGATCACCGGCGGTACCGGCGGACTTGGTGCCACGACAGCGAAGTGGCTCGCCGAGCGCGGTGTCTCCGGTCTGGTGCTGACTTCTCGCCGGGGCATGGACGCGCCCGGTGCCGCCGAGCTCAAGGCGTCGCTGGAGGAGCTCGGCCCGCGGGTCTCGATCGTCGCCTGCGACGTCGCCGACCGCGAGGCGCTTTCCGTTGTTCTGCAGGACATCACCGACCTGTCCGGCGTCGTGCACACCGCCGGTGCCGCACAGCACGCTCCACTCGAGCAGACTTCGCTCGACGACTTCGCGGACGTGCTGTCCGCCAAGGTGATCGGCGCCGCGAACCTCGACGCGCTCGTCGGCGAGGTTGACTTCTTCGTGCTGTTCGGCTCGATCGCGGGCGTGTGGGGCAGCGGCGGCCAGGCGGCCTACGGTGCCGCGAACGCCTACTGCGACGCCCTCGCCGAAGCGCGCCGCGCCCGTGGCCTGCGGGCGACGTCGATCGCGTGGGGCCCGTGGGCCGAGGTCGGCATGGCGACGCACGAGGCCATGTCCGACAACCTGGCGCGCCGCGGCCTGACGTTCCTGCAACCGCAGCAGGCCGTCGTCGAGCTGAACCGTGCCGTGATGCACGACGACACCTGCGTCACCGTCGTCGACATCAACTGGGACACCTACTTCCCGCTGTTCACCTCGGTCCGCCCGTCCGCTCTGCTGTCCGACCTGCCCGAGGTCAAGGCTCTGACGGTCGTCGAGGAAGTCCGCCGCGACGACTCGGAGTTCGCGCGCAAGCTCCGTTCACTGTCCGAAGAGGACCAGAAGCGCAGGCTGGTCGACCTGGTGCGCGCCGAGGCCGCCGCGACGCTCGGCCACAGCTCGGTCGAGGAGGTGGGGGAGAACCGCGCGTTCCGCGACATCGGGTTCGACTCGCTGACCGCCGTCGAGCTGCGCAAGAAGCTGTCCGACGCCACCGGTCTGTCGTTGCCCGCCACCCTGGTCTTCGACTACCCGACGCCGGTCGTCCTGGCCGAGCACCTGCTCGCCGAACTGCTCGGCGCCGCCGAGGAGGCGCTGACCTACTCGGCGAACATCGACTCGGACGAGCCGATCGCGATCGTCGGCATGAGCTGCCGCTTCCCCGGTGACGCCGACACCCCGGAGGCGTTCTGGGAGATGGTGCTCGCCGGCACCGACGCGATCACGGAGTTCCCGGCGGACCGCGGCTTCGACATGGCGCAGATGTACGACCCGGACCCCGACCGCCCCGGCACCACCTACACGACCGCCGGCGGTTACCTGCCCGGCGCGGGCGACTTCGACCCGTCGTTCTTCGGCATCTCGCCGCGCGAAGCCACCGGCATGGACCCCCAGCAGCGCCTGCTGCTGGAGACCACGTGGGAGGCCGTCGAACGCGCGGGCATCGACCCGGCCGCCTTGCGCGGCAAGAAGGTCGGCGCGTTCATCGGCTCCTCCTACATCGAGTACGGCGGCGGTGACGGCGGTTCCGAGGGCTACCAGGTCACCGGCACGTCGCCGTCGGTCCTGTCCGGCCGCGTCGCCTACGTCTTCGGTTTCGAAGGCCCCGCCGTCACCGTCGACACCGCCTGCTCTTCTTCTTTGGTGGCAATGCATCTGGCGTGCCAGTCGTTGCGCACCGGTGAGTCCGCCTTCGCAGTCGCCGGTGGCGCGACGATCATGCCGAACCCGAAGCCGCTGATCGCCTTCTCCCGCCAGCGCGCGCTGGCACGTGACGGCCGCTGCAAGTCGTTCTCCGACACGGCGGACGGCATGATCCTCTCCGAGGGCATCGGCATGCTCCTGCTGATGCGCCAGTCCGACGCTTTGGCGGTTGGACACCGCATTCTGGCCGTCATCCGCGGCTCGGCCGTCAACCAGGACGGCGCCTCCAACGGCCTCTCCGCCCCGAACGGCCCGTCGCAACAGCGCGTGATCATGCAGGCCCTCGCCAACTCCGGCGTGGTCACCAACGACATCGACGCCCTCGACGCGCACGGCACCGGCACGTCCCTCGGCGACCCGATCGAGGCCCAGGCCCTGTTCAACACCTACGGCCGCGACCGCGACGCCGACCGCCCGCTGCTCCTGGGCTCGGTGAAGTCGAACATCGGCCACACCCAGTCCGCCGCGGGTGTCGCGTCCGTCATCAAGATGGTCATGGCTCTGCAGCACGGCGTCCTGCCGCGCACCCTGCACGCCGGCGAGCCCTCGACGCACGTCGACTGGACCCCCGGCACCATCTCCCTGCTGCAGGACACCACCACCTGGCCCGAGACCGGCCGCGCCCGCCGCTGCGCCGTCTCGTCGTTCGGCATCTCCGGCACCAACGCCCACGTGATCTTGGAACAGGCGACCGCACCAGAACTGTCGGTGCCGTCTGAGACGATAGGGATGGGGGGTGAATCCCCCCAGGGGGCCAGCCAATCGGTATCGATTCCGTGGCTGCTGTCGGCCAAGTCCGACGCGGCCCTGCGCGCTCAGCTCGAAGGCGTGCGCGCGCTCGACGCCGACCCCGCCGACATCGCCTACAGCCTGAGCCTGCGCCCGGACTTCGACCACCGCGCGGTGCTCATCGACGGCACCGAGACCAGGGGCGTCGCCGACCTCGAGCGCAAGGTCGCGTTCATCTTCCCCGGCCAAGGCTCGCAGTGGGCCGGCATGGGCGCGCAGCTCCTCGACGAGTCGCCGGTGTTCGCCGCCCGCATGGCCGAATGCGCCGCCGCCCTCAAACCCCACACCGACTGGAACCTCCTCGACGTCATCCGCGGCGCGGGCAGCCTCGACCGCGTCGACGTCGTCCAGCCGGCGAGCTGGGCGATGATGGTGTCGCTCGCCGAAGTCTGGAAGCACCACGGCGTCATCCCCGACGCCGTCATCGGCCACTCGCAGGGCGAAATCGCGGCCGCCGCGGTGAGCGGGGCACTCAGCCTCGAAGACGCCGCCAAGGTCGTCGCCCTGCGCAGCCAGGCCATCCGCCGCGTCATGTCGGGCCGCGGCAGCATCGTCTCCATCGGACTGTCCGCGGCGGAGATCGGGCCGCACCTCGAAGAGTGGGGCGACCGCCTCAGCCTCGCCGCCACCAACGGCCCCCGAAGCGTCGCCGTCTCCGGTGACCTGGAAGCGCTCGACGCGTTGTGCGGCAAGCTCGTCGAACAGGGCGTGCGGGTCCGCCGCATCGAGGTCGACTACGCCTCGCACTCGGCCCAGGTCGAGGACCTCCGCGACGACATCCTCACCGACCTCGCCACCATCACCCCGCAAAGCCCGCACACGAAGTTCCTCTCCACCGTCACCGGCGAGTGGAACGACGCGAACACCAACGCCGAGTACTGGTTCACCAACCTCCGCCAGACCGTGCACCTCAACGAGGCTGTCGAGCAGCTGATCAGCAGCGGCCACCAGGTGTTCGTCGAGGTCAGCTCGCACCCGGTCCTCACGCCGGGCGTGCAGGACGCTCTCGAAGGCAAACGCGGCGTCGTCACCGGCACACTGCGCCGCGACATCGGCGGCCTGCACCGCGTCCTGCTGTCCCTGGCCGAGGTCTGGGTTCGCGGCTACCCGGTCCAGTGGCACCTCGACGGCGCCCGCGTCGACCTGCCCACCTACCCGTTCCAGCACGAGCGCTTCTGGATCGGCCCGCCGCAGCACCCCGGCGCCACGCACGAAGACCCGGCAGACGCCGCGTTCTGGCAGGCCGTCGAGCAGTCCGACCTCGCCACCCTCACCCAGAGCCTGCACCTCGACGAGGCCACGCTCGCCGCCGTCCTGCCCGCCCTCACCACGTTCCGCCAAGCCAGCCGCGACCAGTCCACAACGGACTCCTGGCGCTACCGCACCACGTGGAAGCCGTTGCGCGGACTCGACAACGGCAAGATCACCGGAAACTGGGTCGTCGTCACCACCGACGCCATCGACGACACCGACGTCGTCACCGCGCTCGGCAACGTCCAGCGGATCGTCCTGGACGCCAACGACGACCGCACCACCATCGCCGCGAAGCTCGTCGACGCGGACGGCATCGTCTCGCTGTTGCCCACCGACGAACGCCCCGGAACACTAGGCCTGCCAACGGGTCTGCTGCTGACCGTCAACCTGATCAACGCGCTCGGCGACGCCGGCAGCACGGCCCGCGTCTGGAACATCTCCCGCAACGCCGTCTCCACGGGCCGCGCGGACACCGTCGACCACCCGGCACAGGTGCAGGCGGTCGGCATCGGCTGGACCGCCGCGCTGGAGCACCCGCAGCGCTGGGGCGGCTCCATCGACCTGCCCGAGAAGCTCGACCAGCGTGCCGCGCAACGGTTCGTGTCCGCCCTGGTCAACGCCGGCGACGAGGACCAGTTCGCGATCCGCGCGTCCGGCACGCTGGCCCGCCGCGTCGTCCGCGCACCGTCTCGTCCGTCCAACACCGACTGGACCCCGCGCGGGACCACGATCATCACCGGCGGCACCGGAACGCTCGGCCCGCACGTCGCCCGCTTCTTCGCGCACAAGGGCGCCGAGCACCTGGTGCTGACCAGCCGTCGCGGCCTCGACGCCCCCGGAGCCCGCGAACTCGTCGCGGAGCTGGAAGAACTCGGCACTCCCGCCACGGTCGTGGCTTGCGACATCTCTCAACGAGACGACGTCGAACGCATGCTCGACGAGCTGCGCGCGGAAGGCCGCGAGATCCGCTCGGTCGTCCACACCGCAGCGGTCATCGGCCTGCACTCCATCGACGGGTCCACTGTGGAGGGTCTGAGCGAGATCCTCGCCGCGAAGGTCGACGGCGCCGCCCACCTGGACGCGCTGCTGACCGAGGACCTCGACGCGTTCGTGCTGTTCTCCTCGATCTCCGGCATGTGGGGCTCCGGCAACCACGCGTCCTATGTGGCCGGTAACGCCTACCTGAACTCGTTGGCCGCCAACCGTCGTGCGCGAGGACTGCGCTGCACCTCGGTCTCGTGGGGCATCTGGTCCGACGACCTCGGCCTCGGCCGCGTCGACACCGACCAGATCCGCCGCAGCGGCCTGGAGTTCATGAAGGCACGGCTGGCGCTGGCCGGGCTGCAGCGCGCGATCGAGGACGACGAGACCGAGATCGCCATCGCGAACATCGCCTGGGACCGCTACTACCCGGTCTTCACCGCGATGCGCCCGACCACGCTCTTCGAGGAACTGCCCGAAGTTCGCGCTCTCACCGTCGCCGCCGAACAGGCCACGGCCTCCGACGGCTCGGACTTCGCGGTCCGCCTGCGCGCTCTCCCGCCCGCCGAACGCGAACAGCAGCTGCTCGAGCTCGTGCGCGCCGAAGCCGCGTCCGTGCTGGGCATGGCCTCGACCGACGCGCTGACCGAGCACCGGGCGTTCCGCGAGGTCGGTTTCGACTCGATCACCGCCGTCGACCTGCGCAACAAGCTCGCCGCCGCAACGGGTCTGACGCTGCCGACCACCATGGTGTTCGACCACCCGAGCCCGCTCGCCCTCACGGAGTTCCTGCTCGGCGAACTTCTCGGCGCGGACACGGGCTCCACCGCTCCGGTCGTCGCGTCGGTCGTCTCCGACGAGCCGATCGCGATCATCGGCATGGCCTGCCGCTATCCCGGCGGCGTCGCGACCCCGGAAGACCTCTGGAACGTCGTCATGAACGGCGTCGACGCGATCTCCGGCTTCCCGGCGGACCGCGGCTGGGACGGCGACTCCCTCTACAACCCCGACCCGGACGCCCCCGGTGGCGCCTACTCGGTGCAGGGCGGCTTCCTGCACGACGTCGCGAACTTCGACCCCGGCTTCTTCGGCATCAGCCCTCGCGAAGCCCTCTCGATGGACCCGCAGCAGCGTCTCCTGCTGGAGACCGCGTGGGAGTCCATCGAACGCGCCGGCATCGACCCGCAGTCGCTCAAGGGAACCCTGACCGGCGCCTTCGTCGGCGCCTCCTACCAGGACTACTCGGCGGGCGGCTCCGACCAGCCCGGCGACGAGGGCCACATGATCACCGGCACGCTCTCCAGCGTGCTGTCGGGCCGCGTCTCCTACCTGTTCGGCCTCGAAGGCCCCGCCGTCACCCTCGACACGGCCTGTTCTTCTTCTCTGGTGGCGTTGCACCTCGCGTGCCAGTCCCTGCGCGACGGCGAGTCGTCCCTGGCTCTTGCGGGTGGCGTCTCGGTCATGGCGACTCCGGGCGCCTTCGTCGGCTTCTCCCGGCAGCGTGCGCTGGCCCGCGACGGCCGGTGCAAGGCCTACTCCGACGCCGCCGACGGCATGACCCTCGCCGAGGGCGTAGGCCTGGTCCTGCTCGAACGTCTCTCCGACGCTCAGCGCAACGGCCACCGCATCCTGGCCGTCGTGCGTGGCTCGGCGGTCAACCAGGACGGCGCCTCCAACGGCCTGACCGCCCCGAACGGCCCGTCGCAGCAACGAGTCATCCGCCAGGCCCTGGCCAACGCGCGCCTGGAACCGTCCGAAGTGGACGCCATCGACGGCCACGGCACCGGTACGGCCCTGGGCGACCCGATCGAGGCCCAGGCCCTGCTGGCCACCTACGGCCAGAACCGCGAACGCCCGCTGCTCCTGGGCTCCATGAAGTCGAACATCGGCCACACCCAGATGGCGTCCGGCGTCGCCTCCATCATCAAGATGGTGCTCGCTCTGCGCGCTGGCGTGCTGCCCCGAACCCTGCACGTGGACCAGCCTTCGACGAAGGTCGACTGGTCCTCGGGCTCCATCAAGCTCCTCGCCACCGAAGAACCGTGGCCCGTCACCGGCCACCCGCGCCGAGCCGGCGTCTCCTCCTTCGGCCTCTCCGGCACCAACGCTCACGTGATCCTGGAAGCGCCGGGGATCCCCCCGATTTCCAGCGTACCGGCCGAAACCGCTGGTCAGCCGGGCTCGCAGGAATCTGTGGACAACTCCACGCCTGTGGACAACTCCGCCGATGTCGATCTCCACGCCGCAGAACCGTCCGCCTCCCGTGCGACGATTGGAGTGGGGACCTCGGTCTCCCCCTGGGGGGCCCAGGCGGGATCGATCCAGGCCGGCGCGGTGCCGGTGCTGCTGTCGGCGCGCGCGGACGAGGCGCTCAGGCAGTTGGCCGGGCGTGTGCTGGAGGTCGACGCGGACCTGGTCGACCTGGCCGCGGCGCTGGCCACGAAGCGGTCGACGTTCGAGAAGCGCGCTGTCGTCGTCGCGAGCGACCGCGACGAACTGGTGCGCGGCCTGACGGCGTTGCGCGACGACCAGCCGGACGCGAGTGTCACTCGTGGCCAGACCACGCGCGGCCGCACCGCGTTCCTGTTCACCGGCCAAGGCTCGCAGCGCCTCGGCATGGGCAAGGCGTTGTACGAGCGCTACCCGGTGTTCGCCGACGCCCTCGACGCGGTCTGCGCCCACCTCGACGCGGACCTCGACCGGCCGTTGCGCGACGTCATGTGGGGCGATGACCCGGACCAGCTCAACCAGACCGGCTACGCACAGCCCGCCATCTTCGCGACCGAAATCGCCCTCTACCGGCTCGTCGAGTCGTGGGGCGTGACGCCGGACTACCTGGCGGGCCACTCGATCGGCGAGATCGCCGCCGCACACGTCGCGGGCGTGCTCAGCCTCGACGACGCGTGCACGCTGATCTCGGCACGAGCCCGCCTCATGCAGGCGCTGCCGACCGGTGGCGCGATGATCGCGATCCAGGCCACCGAAGCCGACATCACCCCGCTCCTCACCGAGCGCGTGTCGATCGCCGCGATCAACGGGCCCACCAGCATCGTCATCGCGGGCGACGAGACCGAAGCCGAGACGATCGCGGCGCGGTTCGAGAAGACCAAGCGCCTCACCGTCAGCAACGCGTTCCACTCGCCGCTGATGGACCCGATGCTCGACGACTTCCGCGCGGCGATCAGCGGCATCCAGTTCAGCACGCCGGCGATCCCGCTGGTCGCCGACGACGTCACCGACCCGGAGCACTGGGTGCGGCACGTCCGCGACGCCGTCCGGTTCGCCGACAAGGTCACGCAGCTGGAAAGCAAAGGCGTGCGGGCGTTCCTGGAACTCGGCCCCGACGGCGTGCTCACCGGCATGGCCCAGGAGTCGATCACCGAGGACGCCGTGCTGGTCCCGGCCCTGCGCCGCGACCGCGACGAGGTCGTGACACTGCTGACCGCGCTGGCCGGCCTCCACGTCCGCGGCACGGTCGTCGACTGGGCCGCCTACTTCGCGGGCGCCGCCGCCGACGTCGAGCTGCCGACCTATCCGTTCCAGCACCAGCGTTTCTGGCCAGAGCCGGTCGCGGTGACCAGCAAGGACGGGGACTTCGTCGACGACGAGTTCTGGGCCGCGGTCGAACGCGAGGACTTCACCGCACTGGCGCAGTGGCGTTCGCGCAAGCAGCAGTCCACAGTGGACTCCTGGCGTTACGCGGTGACCTGGAAGCCGATCACGACGTCCGGGACCCTCACCGGCCCGTGGCTGGTCCTCACCAACCGCGACGCGTCCGAGCTGATCGACGCGCTCGGCGTCGACACGGTCGTGGTCGACGCCGCGGCCACCCGAGCGGAGCTCGCCGAGCAGGTCCGCGGCGACTACGCCGGCGTGCTGTCGCTGCTCGCATTGAACACGGACGCCGAGGACGCGCTCGTCCGCACTTCTGTTGTGGTGCAGGCGCTTGGCGACGCCGGCCAGGACGCGCCGCTGTGGGTGGCGACGCAGGGCGCGGTGTCGGCCGGCGGCGGCGAGCAGATCGCCGACCCCGGCCTCGCCACCGTGCACGGCCTCGGCCGCGTCATCGCGTTGGAGCACCCGCAGCGCTGGGGCGGCCTGATCGACCTGCCCTCGCAGCTCGACTGGAACACCGCGCGCCGCATTCCCGGCGTGCTCGCGGGGACCGAGGACCAGGTCGCGGTGCGGCCGTCCGGCGTCTACGGCCGCCGCCTTATCCACAGCACCCCGAGCGCACTGCACCGCGACTACCGGCCGGGCCGCGTGCTCGTCACCGGCGGCACCGGCGCGATCGGCAAGCAGGTCGCGCAGTGGCTGCTCGACCACGACGCCGAGCAGGTCATCCTGGTCAGCCGCACCGGAACCGCGGACTTCGCGGACCCGCGCGTGATCGTCAAGTCCTGCGACGTCGCCGACCGCGACGCTCTCTGCGCGCTGCTCGCCGAGCACCCGGTGACGTCGGTCTTCCACGCGGCGGGAGTCGTGGAGGACGGCCTCGTCGAGTCGATGGACGCCACGTCGTTCACGAACCTGTTGCGCGCCAAGGTCCACGCGACCCGCAACCTGCACGAGCTCACGCACGACCTCGACGCGTTCGTGCTCTTCGCCTCGACCGCGGGCGTCATCGGCGGCGCGGGCCAAGGCAACTACGCCGCGGCCAACGCGTTCCTGGACGCCTTCGCCGAACACCGCCGCCTGCAAGGACTTCCGGCCACCTCGGTGGCGTGGGGGCCGTGGGGCGAGGCGGGCATGGCGGCAGCCGGCCCCGTCGCGGAACGCTTGAAGCGCGGCGGTTTCACGCCGATGGAGCCCGCGCTGGCGTTGCAGGCCCTCAAGCAGGCCATCGAACACGGCGACGCGGCCGTGCTGGTCGCGGAGATCGACTGGGAACGGTTCCTGCCCGCGCTCGCCGGTCTGCGCCCGGCGCCGCTCGTCGGCGACCTGCCCGAGGTCAAACGGTTCCACACCACCGAAAAGGTCGTGGAATCCGCAGATCAGCCGCAGTTCCGCAAGGCACTCGCGGGTCTCTCGAAGGCCGAACGCACCCGCGCGGTCCTCGACCTGGTGCGCGGCCAGATCGCCGCGGTCCTCGGCCACGGCAACGCCTCCGACGTCGACCCTGACCGCGCGTTCCTCGACCTCGGCTTTGACTCCTTGACCACCCTGGAGCTGCGCAACCGCCTGCAGGCCGCGACCGAGCTGACGCTGCCCGCCTCGCTCCTCTACGACTACCCGACGCCTTACGACCTGGCGGACTTCCTGCTGGGCGAGGTCGGCGACGTGCCGGCCGAAGTCGTCGTCCAGCGTCTCGACGACGACCCGATCGCCATCGTCGGCATCGGCTGCCGTTTCCCCGGCGGCGTGACGTCACCGGAAGCCTTCTGGGACCTGGTCTCCACCGGCGGCGACGGCATCAGTTCGTTCCCGTCCGACCGCGGCTGGGACCTCGCGGCACTCGGCGCCGGTGCGTCGGCGTCGCTGGAAGCCGGTTTCCTCAACGGTGTGGCGGACTTCGACGCGCACTTCTTCGGCATCTCGCCGCGGGAAGCGCTCGCGATGGACCCGCAGCAGCGTCTGGTGCTGGAGACGGCCTGGGAGGCTCTGGAACGCACCGGCATTGACCCGCTGTCGTTGAAGGGCAGCGCGACCGGCGTGTTCGTCGGCACCAACGGCCAGGACTACGAGAACATCCTGCGCCGCTCGCTCGACCCCGACATCCAGGGCTACCTCGCCACCGGCAACACCGCGTCGGTGATGTCCGGCCGCCTCTCCTACGTCCTCGGACTCGAAGGCCCGGCCGTCACCATCGACACGGCGTGCTCGTCGTCGTTGGTCGCGATGCACTGGGCGATGCGCGCGCTCCGCTCCGGCGAGTGCTCTCTCGCTCTCGCGGGCGGTGTCTCGGTCATGTCGAGCCCCGACTCGTTCGTCGAGTTCACCACCCAGGGCGGTCTCGCCCCGGACGGCCGCTGCAAGGCCTTCGCCGACGGTGCCAACGGCACGGCGTGGTCCGAGGGCGCGGGCATTCTCGTGCTGGAACGTCTGTCCGACGCGATCGCTCAGGGCCACGACGTGCTGGCGATCGTGCGTGGCTCCGCGGTCAACTCCGACGGCGCCTCCAACGGCCTCACCGCCCCGAACGGCCCCTCGCAGCAGCGCGTCATCCGCCGCGCTCTCGCGGACGCTGGTCTGTCCGTGAGCGATATCGACGCCGTGGAAGCCCACGGCACCGGTACGACGCTGGGCGACCCGATTGAGGCCCAGGCACTGCTCACCACGTTCGCCGACCGCTCCGAACCTCTCTACCTCGGCTCGGTGAAGTCGAACATCGGCCACTCGCAGGCGGCGGCAGGTGTCGCGGGCGTGATCAAGATGGTCGAGGCGATGCGCCACGGCGTGCTGCCCCGCACCCTCCACGTCGACGCCCCGACCTCGCACGTCGACTGGACCTCGGGCCCGGTCGCCCTCCTGACCGAGAACACCACCTGGCCGTCGTCGGACCGCCCCCGCCGCGCGGGCATCTCCGCGTTCGGCCTCTCCGGCACCAACGCCCACGTGATCCTCGAAGCGCCGGGGATCCCCCCGATTTCCAGCGTACCGGCCGAAACCGCTGGTCAGCCGGGCTCGCAGGAATCTGTGGACAACTCGGCGCCTGTGGACAACTCGGCCGATGTCGATCTCCACACCCCGGAATCGTCCGACCCCCGTGGGACTATTGGAGTGGGGACCTCGCGTCCCCCCAAGGGGGCCCCCGTCGTTGTTTCGGCGAAGTCCTCCGATGCCCTGCGCGCTCAGATCGACCAGCTCCGCGAGGTCGAGGCGGATCAGCTCGACCTGGCGTACTCGGCGGCGACGACGCGCGCGCAGTTCGCGCACCGGGCGTTGCTGATCGACGGCGCAGAGGTCGCGAACGGTGTGGCGCGCAAGGCGGGCACGACGGCGTTCCTGTTCACCGGTCAGGGTTCGCAGCGTCTCGGGATGGGCCGCGAGCTCTACGCGCGGTTCGACACGTTCCGCACCGCCCTCGACGAGGTGCTCGCCCACCTCGACCTGGACCTGAGGAACATCATCTGGGGCGAGGACGAACAGAAGCTCAACCAGACCGGCAACACCCAGCCCGCGCTGTTCGCCATCGAGGTCGCGCTCGCCCGGCTCGTCCAGAGCCTCGGCGTCCTGCCCGACCACGTCGCCGGCCACTCCATCGGCGAGATCGCGGCCGCGCACATCGCCGGCGTGCTCACCCTCGAAGACGCGGCCAAGCTCGTCACCGCCCGCGCCACCCTCATGCAAGCCCTCCCGGCCGGCGGCGCGATGGTCTCCATCCTCGCCACCGAAGCCGAGGTGAGGAAACACCTGGGCAAGTCGAAGAAGGTGTCGATCGCGGCGGTCAACGGACCGAACAGCGTCGTCATCGCCGGCGACAAGACCCAGGTGCAGAAGATCGCCAAGAAGTTCGAGAAGACCAAGCAGCTCACCGTCAGCCACGCGTTCCACTCGCCGCTGATGGACCCGATGCTCGACGACTTCCGCGCGGCGATCAGCGGCATCACCTTCACCGCGCCGCGCATCCCGATCGCCTCCACCGGCGACGTCACTACCGTCGACCACTGGGTGAACCACGTCCGCGACACGGTCCGCTTCCACGACAACGTCCAGAGTCTTAAAGACATCGACACGTTCGTCGAGATCGGTCCGGACGGCGTGCTCGCGGCCATGGTCGACGGAGCCGTTGCGACACAACGCAAGGACCGCGACGAGGTCAGCGCGTTCGGTCTCGCGCTCGGCACCCTGCACGTCCGGGGCGCCGACATCGACTGGCAGCAGTACTTCGCGGGCACCGGAGCAAAGCGCATCCCGTTGCCCACTTACGCGTTCCAGCGCGAACGCTTCTGGCCGACCACCACGCCGAAGTCCACAACGGACGACTGGCTCTACGAGGTGGTGTGGGAGAAGAACAACATCCCCACCACGACAGACGGCATCTGGCTCGTCATCGGTGACGCAACAGGTTTCGTGGGCACAACGGTGACCGAACTCGTGCCGGGCGACTACGCCGGTGTCATCTCGACTACCGACGCCAGCCCGTTCGACGTCCTGAACACTCTGGAAGCCAACAACATCAAGGCCCCGCTGTGGTGTGTCAGCGGCGAACCCGCAGTCTGGGGCGAAGGTCGCGTCGCCGCGCTGGAGCACCCGGAACGCTGGGGCGGCCTGATCCGCGTCGAAACCGACACGTGGGCCATTCCTCAGGGCGAGCAGGAAGTCGCCTTCCGCGACGAGGGCGCCTTCGTCCCACGGCTGCGCCGCATCGAGGCCACCACCCCGTGGACCCCGACCGGCCAGATCCTGCTCGTCGGCGCCGAAGGTCCCATGGGTGAGCAGCTCAAGACGTTGCCCAACACCACCGATGTGCTGACCGACGACGTCACCGCAGTGATCCACCTCGGTGGAATCGACTCGCTCGAGCACCTCGACGAGCAGCTCGGCGACCGCGAGCTGGAGGCGTTCGTGGTCTTCGGCTCAGTCGCCGGTACGTGGGGCTTCCGCGGCCAGGCCCAGCAGGCCGCGCACAGCGTGATTGTCGAAGAGTTCGCCAGGCAGCGGAAAGCACGTGGCCTCAAGGCGACCTCCATCGCGTACGCGCCGTGGGAAGGCACGACCGACCAGAGCATGACCGCGCACCTGAGGATCAGCGGCATCCCGGTCCTCGACGCCCCGAACGCCCTCGCCGCTCTGCACCAGGCTGTCGCGAGTGGACGGACGAACGTCGTCGTCGCGAACGTCGACTGGAAGACCTTCCAACACAACAACAAGCTGTTCGCCAACTTCAAGCAACAGCAAGCCGCGGAACCGGTGCTCAAGCAGACGCTGGTCAAGCTGCCCGAGTACGAACGCCACGGCGCGCTGCTCACCCTCGTCCGCGAGAAGGCGGCGCTCGTCCTCGGCCACAACGGAACCGGCGCGATCGAGCCGGACGTCCCGTTCCGCGACCTCGGCTTCGACTCGCTCACCGCCGTCGACCTGCGCAACCAGATCCAGACCGAGTCGGGTCTGCAGCTGAGCGCCACTCTGGTGTTCGACTACCCGACGCCGAACGAGCTCGCCGAGCACCTGCTCACCGAACTTCTCGGCGGCGCGGACGAAATCCAGTTCACCACCAGGACCGTCACCGACGAACCGATCGCGATCGTCGGCATGGCCTGCCGCTACCCCGGAGACGTGCGGTCGCCGGAAGACCTGTGGCAGCTGCTGCTCGAAGGCCGCGACGCGATCGGGGACTTCCCGGCCGACCGCGGCTGGGACCTCACCTCACTCTACAGTGGACAGAGCGTCACCCGCAGCGGCGGTTTCCTCTACGACGTCCCGAACTTCGACCCGGACTTCTTCTCGATCTCGCCGCGCGAAGCGATGGTCATGGACCCGCAGCAACGCATCGTGCTCGAGACCGCCTGGGAAGCACTGGAACGGGCGGGCGTCGACCCGGCCACGATCCGCGGCTCCGTCACCGGTGTGTTCGTCGGTGGTGGCAGCGGCGAGTACCGGCCGTCACCTGAGGAGACCGGCCTGGAGTGGCAGACCGCGCAGTCCGCGTCGCTGCTGTCCGGCCGCCTCGCCTACACGTTCGGCCTGCAGGGACCGACGGTCTCGGTCGACACCGCGTGCTCGTCGTCGCTGGTATCGCTGCACCTCGCGGCCCAGGCGCTGCGCACGGGTGAGTGCGAGATGGCGCTCGCCGGCGGTGTGTGCGTGATGTCGACACCGGTCGGGTTCATCGAGTTCAGCGCCCAGGGCGCCTTGTCGGAAGACGGCCGCTGCAAGGCGTTCTCCGACAACGCCGACGGCACGGGCTGGGCTGAAGGCGTCGGCATGCTCGTTCTGGAACGGCTCTCCGACGCTGTGCGCAACGGCCACGAAGTGCTGGCGGTCGTGCGCGGTTCGGCGATCAACTCCGACGGTGCGTCGAACGGGTTGACCGCCCCGTCCGGACCGGCCCAGCAGCGGGTCATCCGGCAGGCGCTGGCCGCGTCGGGGTTGCGTCCGTCCGATGTGGACGCCGTCGAGGCGCACGGCACGGGCACCAAGCTCGGTGACCCGATCGAGGCGCAGGCGCTGCTCACCGTCTACGGGCGGGACCGCACCTCGCCGTTGCTCCTGGGCGCGGTGAAGTCGAACATCGGCCACACGCAGGCCGCGTCCGGTGTCGCGGGCGTGATCAAGATGGTGATGGCGATGCGGGCGGGCGAACTGCCGCGGACCCTGCACGCCGAGACGCCGTCCTCGCACGTCGACTGGAGCACCGGCGCGGTCCAGCTGCTGCAGGACCGCACGGCATGGCCTACCGTCGACCGCGCACGCCGCGCCGCCGTGTCGTCGTTCGGCGCCAGCGGCACCAACGCCCACGTGATCTTGGAATCGCCCGCGTCGGGGATCCCCCCAATTTCCAGCGTACCGGATGAAAGTGCTGGTCAAGGGGCCGCTCAGCGATCTGTGGATAACTTTGGAGTGGTTCCGGTGCTGGTGTCCGGGCGGACGCCTGCCGCGCTGCGTGACCAGGCCGCGCGCCTGCTCGACATCGACGCGGACCTGCTGGACATCGCGCGTTCGGCGGCGACCACGCGGGCTTCGTTCGACCAGCGCGCGGTAGTGCTGGCCGGCAGTCGCGAAGAGCTGACCGACGCGCTCGCCGCGATCGCGTCCGACGTGCGCAACCCGCTGGTGATCAGGGACGAGGTGGCGCGCTCCGGCAAGCTCGCGTTCCTGTTCGCCGGCCAGGGTTCACAGCGCATCGGCATGGGTCGCGAGCTGTACGCCCGATTCCCGGTGTTCAAGAACGCCTTCGACGAGGTCCTGAGCCACCTCGACGCCGGCCTGAAGAACAACATCTGGGGCGACGACCAGGACGCGCCCAACCTCACCGGCACCACGCAGCCCGCGCTGTTCGCCATCGAGGTCGCGCTGTTCCGCCTGACCGAGTCGTGGGGGCTCAAGCCGGACTTCCTCGCGGGCCACTCGATCGGCGAGATCGCGGCGGCACACGTCGCAGGCGTTCTCAGCCTGCGGGACGCGGCGAAGCTCGTCACCGTGCGGTCGGCGCTGATGCAGGCGCTGCCCGAGGGCGGCGCGATGGTCGCGGTCCAGGCCAGTGAAGACGTCGTGCTGCCGCACCTCACCGACGGCGTGACGATCGCGGCGGTCAACGGCCCGGACTCGGTGGTCATCGCCGGGCCGGAAGCAGCTGTGGGCGCGATCGCGGAACGCTGGAAGGCCAAGCGTTTGCGCGTCTCGCACGCCTTCCACTCGCCGCTGATGGACCCGATGCTGGACGAGTTCCGGTCCACTGTGGAGTCGCTGGCCTTCAGCCAACCGCGGATTCCTGTGGTGGCGGAAGGGGACATCACGAGCCCGGAGTACTGGGTCCGGCACGTGCGGGAAGCGGTGCGGTTCGCGGACAACGTGCGGTCGCTCACCGAACGCGGCGTCACGACGTTCGTGGAGCTGGGCCCGGACGCGACCCTGTCCGGCCTGGTCGCCGGCGGCATCCCGGTGCTGCGCAAGGACCGCGGCGAGGAGCAGTCGATCGTCTCGGCGCTCGCCCGCCTGCACACCCGTGGCGTGAAGGTCGACTGGACAGGGTTCTTCGGGTCGGGACGCACCATCACGCTGCCTACTTACGCGTTCCAGCACCAGAGGTTCTGGCCGTCGACGATGGCCAGCTCGGCGAGGCCCGCCGCACCGTCCAACGACGACGCGGCGTTCTGGGCAGCGGTCGAGGGCGAGGACTTCGGGTCGCTGCAGAATGTTCTCAGCGTCGACACCACGGCTTTGGAACAGGTGCTGCCCGCGCTGCTGGACTGGCGCAAGCAGCGCAACGACCTCGCGCTCGTCGACAGCTGGCGGCATCGCATCACGTGGAAGTCCTTGGACGCCACCAGGTCCGGGGAGCTCACCGGCACCTGGCTCGCGGTGACCGCAGGGCCTGACGAGTGGACTGACGCGGTCATCGACTCGCTCGGCGTCAGCGTGGTGCGGATCGACATCGCGACCCCGGACCGTGAGGCCATCGCGGAGGAGTTGCGCTCGCTCGGCACGTCGTTCGCCGGTGTGCTGTCACTCCTCGGCCGGGCGGACGCGGGTTCGACGAGCGCGCCGGCCGGTGTGCTGCTGACCGCCGCGTTGATCCAGGCGCTCGGCGACGCGGGCGTCAACGCCCCGCTGTGGTGCGCGACTCGCGACGGTGTCGCGGTCAACGGCACGGCTTTCGAGGACCTGACGCAGGCCGCGATCCACGGCCTCGGCCGGGTTGTGACGCTGGAACACCCGGAACGCTGGGGTGGTCTGGTCGACCTGCCACCGGTGATCGACGACAGGGTCGCGAACGGGTTCACGTCCGTCCTTTCCGGACTCGACGGCGAGGACCAGGTCGCGGTGCGGTCGAACGGTCTGTTCGGACGACGCCTGGTCGCTGCCCCGGCATCCGTTGCGGGACAGGAATGGCAGCCGCGCGGCACCGTCCTGATCACCGGCGGCACTGGTGCGCTCGGCGGCCACGTCGCCCGGATGCTCGCGCGGAACGGCGCCGAGCACCTGGTTCTGCTGAGCCGCAGCGGCTTGAAGGCCGACGGCGCTGCCGAACTGCGGAGCGAGCTGGTCGGAATGGGTGTCGACGTCACGATCGCCGCGTGCGACGTCGCGGACCGCAAGTCGTTGCAGGCAGTGCTTTCCGCCGTTCCGTCGCCGTTGACCGGCGTTGTGCACACCGCGGGCGTCATCGACGACGGCGTGCTCGACAAGATGACGCCGGAGCGGTTCGAGGCGGTGTTCCGCAGCAAGGTCACCTCGGCGCTGCTGCTGGACGAGCTGACGTCCGACCTGGACGCGTTCGTGCTGTTCTCGTCCGCGTCGTCGTCGGTCGGCAGTCCCGGCCAGGCGAACTACGCGGCGGCGAACGCGATGCTCGACGCGCTGGCGGACCGCAGGCGCGCTCAGGGCCTCGCGGCGACGTCGATCGCGTGGGGTGCGTGGGGTGGCGGCGGCATGGCCGACACCGAGGACGCGCTGGCCAACGCCAAGCGTGCCGGAATCGCTTCGATGGACCCCGTTCTGGCGTGTGTGGCGCTTCGGCAGCTCGTCGGTGAAGGGCTCGCCACCGCGGTGGTGGCGGCAGTGGACAAGGGCCGGTTCTCCGGCGGGTTCCGCCCGAACCCGCTGCTGCGGGAGCTGGTCACCGAGTCCGCCGCGGAAGCTCCGGTGGCATCGGGCGCGTTCCGGGACACGTTGCTGGCCCTGCCCGTGCCGAAACGCTTTGACGAGGTGCTGGACCTGGTCAGGACGCGTGCTGCGGAGGTGCTCGGACAAGCGGACGTCGACGCCGTGCGACCGGATCGGCCGTTCCGCGACCTCGGGTTCGACTCTCTCGCGGTAGTCGAGCTGCGCAACCAGCTCAACGCGGCCACGGGCCTGTCGCTCGCCTCGACGCTCGTCTTCGATCACCCGTCACCGGAGGAGCTCGCGACGCACGTGCTGACCGAGCTGATCCCAGAGGCGGCCGACGCCGTGGTGTCCGAGGAGACGGAGATCCGCGACCTGCTGGCGCGGGTGCCGCTCGCCCAGCTGCGCGAGATCGGCGTGCTGGAACCGTTGATGCAGCTCATCGGCCGTGGCTCCGGTGAGGTGGTGGAGGAGGACATCGACGAGATGAGCGTCGATGACCTCATCCAGGCCGCGCTCGACGGCCAGGCTGACTGACGTCAGTCGCAGATCGGCCGGCCGCCCTTCAGAGGGCGGCCGGCCTTTTTCTTGCCATTTATCTGAGGAAATCGCTACCGCTTCGGCTGCTGGAATTGCTGGCGGGATGACCGTGTCCGGCTGGACTGACGGAGCTGATGAATGAGTACCTCCAGCGAGAAGGTTGTCGAGGCTCTCCGCGCCGCGGTGAAGGAGGCGGAGCGGCTGCGCAAGCAGAACAGGCAGCTCGTCGCGGCCGCCACCGAACCGATCGCCATCATCGGGATGGCGTGCCGCTTCCCCGGCGGCATCAGCTCGCCGGAGGACCTGTGGGAGCTGGTGTCGTCCGGGCGCGACGCGATCACCGGCTTCCCGGCCGACCGCGGCTGGGACGTCGACGCGCTGCTCGGTACCGACGTCGACGAACGCGGCCACAGCGTCTCGGTGCAGGGCGGCTTCCTGCACGGGATCGCGGACTTCGACCCGGCGTTCTTCGGCATCTCGCCGCGCGAGGCCGTGACGATGGACCCACAGCAACGCCTGCTGCTGGAAACGTCTTGGGAGGCGATCGAACGCTCCGGCATCGACCCGTCGTCCCTGCGCGGTTCACGCACCGGTGTTTTTGTGGGCACCAACGGCCAGGACTACGAGCACCTGCTGATCCGCGGCCTCGACGACGCGACAGGCGACGTCGGCACCGGCATCGCCGCCTCGGCTGAGTCCGGCCGCATCTCCTACGCCCTGGGCCTCGAAGGGCCAACGCTGACCGTCGACACGGCCTGCTCCTCTTCTTTGGTCGCACTACATCTCGCCGTGCACGCCCTGCGCGCGGGTGAGTGCTCGCTGGCGCTGGCCGGTGGCGTGAACGTCATGTGCACGCCCGGCTCCCTCGTCGAGTTCTCGCGTCAGGGCGGCCTCGCGCGCAACGGCCGATGCAAAGCCTTCTCCGACGACGCCGATGGCACGGGCTGGTCCGAGGGCGTCGGCGTGCTCGCTCTCGCCCGCCTCACCGACGCCGTTGCCTCGGGCTACCCGGTGCTCGCCGTGGTGCGCGGCTCGGCCGTCAACTCCGATGGCGCCTCCAACGGCTTCACCGCCCCCAACGGCCGCGCGCAGCAGCGGGTGATCAAGGCGGCTCTCGACCGCGCCGGCCTGTCTCCCGCCGATGTCGACGTCGTCGAGGCACACGGCACCGGCACGCCGCTCGGCGATCCGATCGAGGCCCGCAGCCTGCTCGCCACCTATGGCGCCGAGCGTCCGTCCCCACTGCTGCTGGGCTCGGTGAAGTCGAACATCGGCCACACCCAGGCCGCCGCCGGTGTCGCGGGCATCATCAAGATGGTCCAGGCGATGCGGCACGGCGTGGTGCCCGCCACCCTGCACGTCTCGCGCCCGTCCACCCACGTCGACTGGGCCACCGGCTCCGTGGAGCTCGCCACGTCCGCCGTGGCCTGGCCCTCCTCCGAACGCGCGCCTCGCGCCGCCGTCTCGTCGTTCGGCGTCTCCGGCACGAACGCCCACGTGATCTTGGAAGGCCCGCACGCCCCGGAATTGTCAGACCTGCCTGAGATGATTGGGATGGGGGGTGGATCCCCCCAGGGGGCCAGCCAACCCGGATCGATTCAGCAGAGCGGCGGCGGCCTCGCGGGTGACGGTGAGCACGCGGGCGACGGTGACCCCGCGGGTGCTGGCGATCTCGCGGGCGCCAGCAACCTGGCGGGTGCTGGCGTGCCGTGGCTGGTGTCGGCGAAGTCGGAGACCTCTCTCGCGGCGCAGATCGAGCGTGTGCGCGCGCTCGATGGTGACGCGGTGGACGTCGGGTTCTCGTTGGCGACCACGCGCGCGTTGTTCGAGCACCGCGCGGTGCTGCTGGACGGGGCCGAGATCGCGACCGGCTTGGCGCGGCGGACCGAGCTGGCCTTGCTGTTCTCCGGCCAGGGTGCCCAGCGCGTGGGCATGGGCAAGGAGCTCTACGAAGCGTTCGACATCTTCCGCGAGGCGCTCGACGAGGTTCTTCAGCACCTCGACCCGAACCTACGCGAGGTCATGTGGGGCGACGAGGAAGCGCTGAACCAGACGGGCAACACGCAGCCCGCGCTGTTCGCGTTCGAGATCGCCCTTTACCGGCTGTTGGAGTCGTACGGGGTGACGCCGACACACGTCACCGGTCACTCGATCGGCGAGATCGCGGCCGCGCACATCGCGGGCGTGTTCAGCCTCGAAGACGCCGCCAAACTCGTCCAAGCTCGTGCACGACTCATGCAGGCGCTGCCCCAAGGCGGCGTCATGATCGCGCTGCAGGCCACCGAAGATGAGGTGGCCCCGCACCTGACGCCCGGCATCTCCATCGCGGCGATCAACGGGCCCGACTCGCTCGTCATCGCCGGCGTGGAGAAGGAAGCCCGCGCGCTGGTCACGAACTTTGAAGGCCGCAAGACGAAGCAGCTCCAGGTCAGCCACGCGTTCCACTCGCCGCTGATGGACCCGATGCTCAACGACTTCCGCGAAGCCATCGGCGGCATCACCTTCCACAGTCCTGCGATCCCGATGACCGGCGACGTCGCGAACCCCGAGTACTGGGTCCGCCACGTCCGTGAGGCCGTCCGGTTCCACGACGCCGTGACCAGCCTGGGCGAGAAGACGTTGCTGGAGATCGGCCCCGACGGCGTGCTGTCGGCGCTGGTGCAGGCGATCCCGGCGCAGCGCAAGGACCGCGACGAGCGCACCGCGTTCATCACCGCGCTCGCACGCCTCCACGTCGCGGGCGTAGCGGTCGACTGGAAACCGTTCTACCCCAACGGCAAGCGCGTCGACGTCCCCACCTACGCGTTCCAGCACGCCCGCTACTGGCCGTCGGTCTCGGTCAGTGCGGGCGACGCCACCAGCCTCGGTCTGACCTCAGCGGACCACCCGTTGCTGGGCGCGGCGATGACCGTCGCCGGCTCCGGCGAGCTGATCCTCACCGGCACCCTGGCCAAGACGTCCTGGCTCGCGGACCACGTGGTGTTCCCGACTGCGGGCGTGCTGGAGCTGGCGTTCCGCGCCGCCGACCTCGCGGGCCACGACCGCGTCGAGGAACTGACCCAGGTCGCGCCACTGGTGCTGCCGGACAGCGGTTCCGTCCAGGTGCAGTTCCAGGTCGGACGTGACGGCGCGTTTCGGTTCCACGCACGGCACGGCGACCAGGAGTGGGTCGAGCACGCGAACGGCCGACTCGGCCAAGGCATCCCGGCACCAGCCGAGAACACCGAATGGCCACCGAAGGGCGCGACCGTCGCCGACCTCGACGGCTTCTACGACGAAACGCCTTACGGGCAGACGTTCCAGGGCCTGCGCGCGGCCTGGCGGCGAGGCCAGGAGGTGTTCGCCGAGATCGCGTTGCCCGGCGACGCGAAGGGTTTCGGCGTTCACCCGGCACTGCTCGACGCGGCCACGCACGCGGCGACGTTCCTCGGACTCGAAGGCGTTCCGGCGAACTGGCGCGGTGTGTCCCTGTATGCGAACGGCGCCGAGGTAATCAGGGTCCAAATGTCCCTTGTGGACGATGGGATCGCGCTGGACGCTGTCGACGTCGCGGGGGAGCCGGTGCTGGCGGCCGAGTCCGTGAGCATCGAACCGCTCGGCGAGCTGACCACCCGCGGCGGCGTCGACTCGCTGTTCCGCCTCGACTGGGTGCCGGTCACCTACACGCCTGGGACCGCGGCGCTCGTGCACGTGACCGGCGAGCAGTCGCCAGCATCCGCGCACGCATTGGCGGCGGAAACGCTTGCCACAATTCAGGAATCCACCGGGCGACTGGTCTTCGTCACGCGCGGCGCGGTCACCGGCGACGACCTCGCGGCCGCCGCTGTGTGGGGCCTGGTGCGGTCCGCGCAGACCGAGAATCCCGGCCGTTTCCTGCTCGTCGACCTCGACGACGCCCCCGAGTCGGAGGCGCTGCTGCTCGGCCTCGGCGGGTTGATCGACGCGGGGGAGACCCAGGTCGTCGTGCGCGCGGGCGAGGTCTTCGCCGGCAGACTGGCCCGTGCCACCGAAAGCCCGGTGCGGCATTGGGACTCGTCCGGAACGGTCCTGGTCACGGGCGGCACGGGCGGCCTTGGCGCCGTCATCGCCCGCCACCTCGTGGCCTGCGGCCAGCGCAAGCTGCTGCTGGTCAGCCGCCGCGGCCTCGACGCTCCTGGCGCCGCCAGTCTGCGCGACGAGCTGGTTGCGCTGGGCGCGGACGTCGAGGTGAAGTCCTGCGACGTCACGGAACGCGCTGCCGTCGCCGACCTGCTCGACGGCGTGCGGCTGACCGCCGTCATCCACACCGCCGGCGTTCTGGACGACGGTGTGATCGGATCGCTGACGCCCGAACGGCTTTCCGCGGTGATGCGCCCGAAGGTCGACGCCGCGTGGAACCTCCACGAGCTCGCCGGCGACGCGCAGCTCATCCTGTACTCGTCGGTGTCCGGCGTGATGGGCGCCGCCGGGCAGGGCAACTACGCCGCCGCCAACGCCTTCCTGGACGCCCTCGCCGCACACCGCCACGGACTCGGCCTGCCCGCGCTGTCGTTGGCCTGGGGCGCCTGGGACACCGGCATGACGTCCACATTGGACGAAGGTGACCTGCGCCGCATGCCGATGCTGTCGGTGGAGCAGGGGCTTCAGCTCTTCGACGCGGCAGTGTCGTCCGACGAGTCGCTGCTCGTCCCGCTCGCCTCTGGTGGTGCGGCGCAGGGCGATGTCCCGGCGATCATGCGCGGCCTGGTGCGAGCCGGCCGGCGCACGGCCGCCCGCGAGATCGTCGCCGGCGGCCTGCACGCGAAGCTCGGCGGGCTGCCTAACGCCGAACGCGTGCGGATCATCGTCGACGTCGTGCGCGCCGAGGCCGCGAAGGTCATCGGGTACGCGAACGCCGACGCGGTGGGCGCGGAGAAGGAGTTCCGCTCACTCGGTTTCGACTCGCTGACCGCGATCGAGCTGCGCAACGCCCTCGCTCTCGCCACCGGGTTGACGCTGCCCGCCACGCTGATCTTCGACTACCCGTCGCCGCTCGTCCTGGCCGAGCACCTGCTGGCCGAGCTGACCGGCGAGGGCGCGGACCTGGACGTGTCGGCGCAGGACGTGGCCGACGCGGACGACCCGATCGTGATCGTCGGCATCGCGTGCCGCTTCCCCGGCGGCGTCTCGACCCCAGAGGACCTCTGGCGGCTGCTGGCCAACGGCACCGACGCGATCGCGAGCTTCCCGACCGACCGCGGCTGGGAACAGGACGCGTTGGCGGTCGGCGGCACGGTCGAGGGCGGTTTCCTTTATGGCGCAGCGGAGTTCGACCCGGCGTTCTTCGGCATCTCGCCACGCGAAGCCCTCGCGATGGACCCGCAGCAACGCCAGCTGCTCGAAGTCTCGTGGGAGGCCGTCGAACGCGCGGGCATCAACGCCGCGACGCTGCGCGGTTCCAAGACCGGCGTGTTCGTCGGCACGAACGGCCAGGACTACACGAACCTCGTGCTGCGGGCGCGCGGCGACATCGAAGGCCACGCTTCGACGGGCCTCGCCGCCGCGGTGATCTCCGGCCGCCTCTCCTACACGTTCGGTTTCGAAGGCCCCGCGCTCACGATCGACACCGCTTGCTCTTCGTCCTTGGTGGCCTTGCACCTGGCCGCGCAGTCGCTGCGATCCGGCGAGTCGTCGCTGGCGCTGGTCGGTGGCGTGACGGTGATGTCCACGCCGATGAACTTCGCCGGCTTCAACGCCCAGGGCGGTCTCGCGGCGGACGCCCGCTGCCGCGCCTTCTCCGACAACGCCGAAGGCACCGGCTGGGCCGAGGGCGTCGGTGTGCTCGTCGTCGAACGCCAGTCCAACGCAGTCCGCAACGGTCACACCGTTTTGGCCGTAGTGCGCGGCTCCGCGGTCAACCAGGACGGCGCCTCGAACGGCCTGACCGCCCCGAACGGCCCCGCCCAGCAACGCGTGATCCGCCAGGCCCTCGCCAACGCCGGACTGTCCACTTCGGACGTCGACGCCGTCGAAGCGCACGGCACCGGCACCAGGCTCGGCGACCCGATCGAGGCCCAGGCGCTGCTCGCCACCTACGGCCGCGACCGGTCCGGCGCCCCGCTCTACCTGGGCGCGATCAAGTCGAACCTGGGCCACACGCAGGCGGCCGCGGGTGTCGCGGGCATCATCAAGATGGTGCTGGCCTTCCAGCACGGCCTGCTGCCCCGGACCCTGCACGTCACGACCCCGTCGTCGCACGTCGACTGGTCCGCGGGCGCGGTCTCCCTGCTCACCTCGAACACGCCGTGGCCCGCCACCGATCGCCCGGCCCGCGCCGGCGTCTCGTCGTTCGGCCTCTCCGGCACCAACGCCCACGTGATCTTGGAGGCCGCGCCGGGGATCCCCCCAATTTCCAGCGTACCGGCTGAAACCGCTGGTCAACCGGGCTCGCCGACATCTGTGGACAACTCGGCGCCTGTGGACAACCCAGACGTTGTGGATCTTGCGGGCGCGGAAATGTCAGACCCGCGTGGGACGCTTGGAGTGGGGACCTCGGTCTCCCCCTGGGGGGCCCAGGCGGAATCGATTCCGTGGGTGGTGTCGGCTAAGTCCGCAGCTGCGTTGGAAGCGCAGATCGAGCGGATTCGGGCCGTGGAGGCGGACGCGCTCGACGTCGGGTACTCGTTGCTGCATCGGCGCACGTTGTTCGAGCACCGGGCCGTGTTGTTGGACGGCGATGTACTGGCCAGTGGTGAGGCGTCGGGGAAGACGCTCGCCATGCTGTTCTCCGGGCAAGGGGCGCAGCGGCTGGGCATGGGGCGCGAGCTGTATGAGGCGTTCCCGGTGTTCGCGCGGGCGTTGGACGAGGTGCTGGAGCACCTTGAAGGCGTGCGCGAGGTCATGTGGGGTGACGACGCCGAGGCGTTGAACCAGACCGGGAACACGCAGCCCGCGCTGTTCGCGGTCGAGGTGGCGCTGTACCGGCTGGCCGAGTCGTTCGGCATCACGCCGCGACTGGTCGCCGGGCACTCGATCGGCGAGATCGCGGCCGCGCACGTCGCCGGGGTGCTGAGCCTCGAAGACGCGGCGAAGCTCGTCAAGGCCCGCGCCGAGCTCATGCAGAACCTGCCAGAGGGCGGCGTGATGATCGCCCTGCAGGCCACCGAGGACGAGATCACCCCGCACCTCACCAGCGGTGTGTCGATCGCGGCGATCAACGCGGCCGACTCGCTGGTCATCGCGGGCGTAGAAAGCGAAGCTCGCGCGGTCGCCGACCGGTTCGCAGGCCGCAAGAGCAAGCAACTGCAGGTCAGCCACGCGTTCCACTCGCCGCTGATGGAGCCGATGCTCGACGACTTCCGCGCGGCGATCAGCGGCATCACCTTCACCGAGCCGCACATTCCGATCGCGACCACGGGCGACGTCACCGACCCCGAGTACTGGGTCAGGCACGTCCGCGACACGGTCCGGTTCACGGACAACGTCGCGCGGCTTGAAGAAATGGGGGCCAGCGCGTTCCTGGAGATCGGGCCGGACGGGGTGCTCGCGGCACTCGTCGACGCCGCGATCCCGGTACTGCGCAAGGACAGGGGCGAGCACAGGACGTTCCTCACGGCCCTCGCGAGGCTGCACGTCAGCGGCGTCCACGTCGAGTGGTCGAGCTTCTACCAGGGCGGCCGCGGCGTCGATCTGCCGACGTACCCGTTCCAGCACGAGCGGTTCTGGCCCGAGGCGGCGACCGGCGCGGTGGCGGCGGACCCGGCCGACGCGGCGTTCTGGACGGCGGTCGAACAGGACGACGTCACCTCGCTCGCCGCCACGCTCGACCTCGACAGCGAGACGCTGGCGGGTGTGCTGCCTGCGTTGTCGGCGTGGCGCGGCAAGCGCAAGGCGCAGTCCACAGTGGAATCGTGGCTGCACAGGGAGAACTGGCAACCGGTCGCGGGCATCACCACCAAGCCCGGCAAGTGGCTGGTGGTGGTGCCGACCGAGGTGGCCGAGGACGCGTGGGTCCGGACGCTGGTCCACGCGCTCGGGGACGTCATGGAGTTCGGTGTCGCGTGGGCGGACCGCGAGCACCTGGCGGGGCAGCTCCTGGAGCTTGCGCAGGCGCCGTTCACGGGTGTGGTGTCGTTGCTGGCACTGGACGACCTCGAGGAGATCGCGCCGGTCACCAGTACGACCGCGCTCTTTCAGGCGCTCGGCGACGCCGGTGTCATGGCACCGTTGTGGGCGGTGACGCGCGGTGCGGTGTCGACTGGACGTGCGGACTCGGTCAGCAACCCCTGGCAGGCAGGCGTGTGGGGGCTCGGCAGGGTGGCCGCGCTGGAGCACCCGAACCGCTGGGGCGGACTCGCCGACCTGCCCGTCGAACTGGACGAGCGGGCGGCGCAACGGTTCGTGGCCGCGCTGACCAGTGAAGAGGACCAGGTCGCGGTGAGGGCGTCCGGGGTGTTCGGGCGGCGGATTCTCGTTGTGCCGCGGGCATCTCAGGAATGGCAGCCGACCGGCACGGTGGTGATCACCGGTGGCACGGGCGCGCTCGGCAAGCACGTTGCGCGCGACCTGGTTGCGCGCGGTGCGGAGAAGGTCGTTCTGCTGAGCCGGCGCGGCATGGACGCACCGGGCGCGGCGGAGATCGTGGCAGAGCTGGGTGTCGAGGTCGTCAAGTGCGACGTCACGAAACGCGACGAGCTGGCCGCGGTGCTGACGTCCGACGTGAAGGCCGTTGTCCACGCCGCCGGCGTGCTGGACGACGGTGTGCTCGACGGGCTCACGCCTGAGCGGTTCACGGACGTCTTCCAGGCGAAGGTCACGTCGGCGTTCCTGCTCGACGAACTGACGCGCGAGCTGGACCTCGGCGCGTTCATCCTGTTCTCGT
This sequence comes from Lentzea sp. NPDC005914, assembly GCF_040629405.1. Classification (NCBI taxonomy): domain Bacteria; kingdom Bacillati; phylum Actinomycetota; class Actinomycetes; order Pseudonocardiales; family Pseudonocardiaceae; genus Lentzea; species Lentzea sp. NPDC005914. The sequence continues at coordinate 234,611 of NZ_JBEXVQ010000005.1, forward strand.
CGGTCGCGGGCGCGATCGGCAACCCCGGCCAGGCCAACTACGCCGCCGCCAACGCCGTGCTCGACGCCATCGCGGCGCAGCGCAAGGAGCTCGGCCTTCCCGCGACGTCGATCGCGTGGGGCGCGTGGACCGGGGACGGCATGGCGGGCGACGAACGCGTCGCGCAGACGATCAAGTCCGTCGGCGCGTCCACTTTGGACCCGGAACTCGCGGTAGTGGCGATGCGGGGCGTGGTGGCGGAGACCTCGCCGACCGCCGTGATCGCGGACATCCACCACCCGCAGCTGCTCAGCGCGTTGCTGAGCTTGCGTCCGACGCCGGTGCTGGCTGAGCTTCCCGGCGCTCGCGAGGTGCTGGACGAGCTGGCGGCTCAGCGGCGCGACAGCGAGTCGGCCGCCGCGGAACTGCGTCGCAGCCTGCGTGAACTGCCCGCCGCGGAACGGATCGAGCCTGTCCTGGAGCTGGTCCGGACGCACGCCGCCCAGGTGCTCGGCCACTCCGGCAAGGACGCGGTGGCGAGCGACAAGGCGTTCCGCGACATCGGGTTCGACTCGCTGACCGCGGTCGAGCTGCGCAACCACCTCACCGAGATCACCGGCCTAGTGCTGCCCGCCGGCCTGGTGTTCGACTACCCGTCACCACGCGTGCTGGCCGAGCACCTGCTGTCCGAGCTGCTCGGCGAGGGCGGCGACGTTGACGACGTGTCGGTCGTGCAGACCACCGACGACATCGCGATCGTCGGCATGGCCTGCCACTTCCCGAACGGCATCGACTCGCCGGAAGACCTCTGGCGGCTGCTGGTCGAGGGCGGGGACGCGATGTCGGACTTCCCTGCCGACCGCGGCTGGGACCTGGCATCACTGCAGAGCTCGACGTTGCGCGGCGGCTTCCTGACCGGCGTCGCCGACTTCGACCCGGCGTTCTTCGGCATCTCGCCGCGGGAAGCGCTGGCGATGGACCCGCAGCAGCGCCTCCTGCTGGAGACCTCGTGGGAGGCCGTCGAACGCGCGGGTGTCGATCCTTCGTCGTTGCGCGGGTCGCGGACCGGCGTCTTCGTCGGAACGAACGGGCAGGACTACCAGCACGTCGTCATGGCCTCCAACGAGGACCTGGAAGGCCACGCCGGCACCGGGCTCGCGGCGTCCGTGATCTCCGGCCGCATCTCGTACTCGCTGGGGCTGGAGGGTCCGGCGGTCACGATCGACACAGCGTGCTCGTCCGCCCTGGTGGCGCTGCACCTCGCCTCGCAGGCGTTGCGCGGTGGTGAGTGTTCGCTGGCGCTGGCCGGTGGTGTCACGGTAATGGCGACGCCGACGTCGTTCTCCGGTTTCTCACGGCAGGGCGGGCTCGCACCGGACGGACTGTGCAAGGCCTTCTCCGAGTTGGCTGACGGCACGGGGTGGTCCGAGGGTGTCGGAATTCTCGTGGTGGAAAGGCTTTCCGACGCCGTCGCCGCTGGGCACCCGGTGCTCGCGGTGGTGCGCGGTTCGGCGTTCAACCAGGACGGCGCTTCGAACGGTCTGACCGCCCCGAACGGTCCGTCGCAGCAACGGGTGATTCGGCAAGCGCTTGCGTCCGGTGGCCTGTCGCCGTCCGATGTGGACGCTGTCGAGGCGCACGGCACCGGAACTGTGCTGGGCGACCCGATCGAGGCGCAGGCGCTGCTGACCGTGTACGGGCAGGATCGCGTCGACCCGCTGTGGCTGGGCTCGGTGAAGTCGAACCTGGGCCACACGCAGGCGGCGGCCGGTGTGGCGGGCGTGATCAAGATGGTGATGGCGTTCCAGCGCGGTCTGCTGCCGCAGACTCTGCACGTCACGTCGCCGTCGTCGCACATCGACTGGACTTCGGGCGCGGTCTCGCTGCTCACGTCGAACACCCCGTGGCCTTCCGTGGACCGGCCGTGGCGGGCGGGCGTCTCGTCGTTCGGCATCTCGGGCACGAATGCGCACGTGATCTTGGAGGCTCCGAGTGCTCAGGAATTGTCGGACCTGCCTGAGATGATTGGGATGGGGGGTGGATCCCCCCAGGGGGCCAGCCAATCCGGATCGATTCCGAACGGCGGGGCGGTGCCAGGCGGCGCGGCTGACTCGGTCGGCGGGGCGCTGCCGGTTGGCGGTGCGGTGCCGAACGGTGGTGCGGTACTGGGTGGCGGTGCGGTGCCGGGGGGTGGTGCGGCGTCGAGTGGTGGTGCGGTGCCGCTGCCCGTGTCGGCGAAGTCGCCGGACGCATTGCGAGCCCAGATCGAGCGGATCCGCGCGGTCGAAGCCGCAGACGCCGACATCGCCTACTCGCTGGTGAGGTCGCGGGCGTTGTTCGAGCACCGGGCCGTGCTGTTCGACGGCGTGGAGGTCGCCAGCGCAGTGGCGGCGGAGCACACGCTCGCGGTGCTGTTCTCCGGGCAGGGCTCGCAGCGGCTGGGCATGGGCCGCGAGCTGTACGAGAGGTTCCCGCAGTTCGCGGACGCGTTCGACGACGTGCTCGCGCATCTCGACCCCGAGCTGAAGAGCGTGATCTGGGGCGAGGACGAGGAGCGGCTCAACCAGACCGGCACCACGCAGCCGGCGTTGTTCGCGTTCCAGGTGGCGCTGTACCGGCTGCTGCAGGCGTTCGGGATCAAGCCCGCCCACCTCGCGGGTCACTCGATCGGTGAGATCGCGGCGGCACACGTCGCGCAAGTGCTCAGCCTGGAAGACGCGGCGAAGCTCGTCAGTGCGCGCGCCAGCCTGATGCAGGCGCTTCCGCAGACGGGCGCGATGGTGGCCGTGCAGGCGACCGAAGAAGAGGTGAGCAAGCACCTCACGAGCAAGGTGTCGATCGCGGCGATCAACGGGCGCACGAGTGTCGTGATCGCGGGCGACGAAGAAGAAGTCGAAGCCATCGCGCAGATGTGGAAGAACAAGAGGCTGCGGGTCAGCCACGCGTTCCACTCGCCGTTGATGGAGCCGATGCTCAACGACTTCCGCAACGCGATCCAAGACTTGACCTTCAACGCGCCGAAGATCCCGATCAGCGCGACGGGCGATGTCACCGACCCCGAGTACTGGGTCCGCCACGTTCGGGACGCGGTGCGGTTCACCGACAACGTCGTGAAGATCCCGGCCACCAAATTCCTCGAGGTCGGACCGGACGGGGTGTTGTCCGCACTTGTCGACGGCGCGATCCCGACGCTGAGGAAGAACAGGACCGAGGAAGCCGCGCTCGCCACCGCGCTCGGTCAGCTGCACGTCGACGGGATCAACGTCGACTGGGGGCCGTGGCTGACGGGCGGCCGGCTCGTCACCCTGCCGACCTATCCGTTCGACCACGAGCGGTTCTGGCCCAAGGCCACGGTCGGTGGCCGCGCGGGAGACCCCGCGGCGTACGGACTGAGGTCCGGCGGGCACCCGTTGCTCGGCGCGGCCATCGCGGTCGCGGGCACCGACGAGCTCGTGCTCAGCGGACGCCTCAGCCTCGCGACGCACCCGTGGATCGCGGACCACGTCGTCGGCGGCGCGGTTCTGTTCCCCGGCACCGGCTTCCTGGACTTCGCGATCCGCGCCGGCGACATGGTCGGCTGCGACCGCGTCGACGGGCTCACCATCGTGATCCCGCTGGTGCTGCCGGAAAGGGACGCCGTCGCCGTCCAGGTGAGGGTCGGCGCGCCGGACGATCACGGTCGCAGGCCCGTCAACGTCCACTCGCAGCTGCCGGACTCCGACGAGTGGATCCAGCACGCCAGTGGAACTCTCGCCGAGGGGCCGCACCAGGCCGAGTTCGACACCACCGAATGGCCGCCCGCGAACGCCGAAGAGCTTGACCTGGAAGCGTTCTACGACACGCTCGCGGAAGGCGGACTGGTCTACGGACCGATCTTCCGCGGGCTGCAGAAGGCGTGGCGCAAAGGCGACGAAGTACTGGTCGAGGTCGCGCTACCGGACAGCGTGGACGACGCCGCCACGTTCGGCGTGCACCCCGCGCTGCTCGACTCGGCGCTGCACGCCATCACGTTCGTCGACGGGGCCGGGCAGGGGTTGCCGTTCGAGTGGAACGGCGTGTCCCTGCACGCCATCGGGCCGTCGCGGCTGCGGGTCCGGTTGAAGCACACGGGAGGTGACGCTGTCGAGGTCACCGCCGTCGACGTCGAAGGCGCGCCCGTGCTGTCGGTGAAGTCACTGGTCGTCAGGACGCCGTCCACGAGCGCGCCCAGCAATCCCATTGCGGAGTCGCTGTTCCGCGTCGAGTGGGTGCCCGTGCAGGTCGGCGAGGCGAGCGAGATCGATGCGCAGGTCGTTGAGCTGACAGGCGGTCCGGACGCGGCGGCTGTGCACGCGACGACGAAGCGAGTCCTGGAAATCCTGCAGACCGCGGAAGAACGCGTCGTTTTCGTGACGCGCGGTGCGGCTGCGATCGGCGACGAACCGATCACCGATCTTGGAGCGGCGGCCGCGTGGGGCCTCGTGCGGTCCGCGCAGGCCGAGAATCCCGGCCAGTTCCTGCTCGTCGACCTCGACGAGAACAGCTCGCTGACGCCCGGCATGCTGGTTACCGAGGAGCAGCAGCTGATCGTCCGCGACGGCACCGTCCACGCTGGACGGTTGGCGCGGCTGCAGACCGGGCCGACGCTCGTGCCGCCCACCGCGACGCCGTGGCGCCTCGACACCACCGCGAAGGGCAGCCTCGACAACCTCGTACTGGCACCGTGGACGCCGGAGCCGTTGCAGGGCAAGCAGGTCCGGATCGCTATCAGGGCGGCGGGCCTCAACTTCCGCGACGTGCTGAACGCGCTCGGCATGTATCCGGGCGAGGCGGGCTCGTTCGGCGCGGAGGCCGCGGGTGTCGTCACGGAGCTCGGGCCCGAGTGCACCGAGCTGAAGATCGGTGACCCGGTGTTCGGCATGCTGTTCGGCGGTATGGGACCGGTCGGCGTCATCGAAGAGCCTTACCTGACCAGGCTTCCGGACGGCTGGACGTTCGAGCAGGGCGCATCCGTCCCGCTGGTGTTCCTCACCGCTTACTACGCTCTGATCGAGCTCGGCACCGTGCGGCCGGGGGAGAAGGTCCTCGTCCACGCCGGCGCCGGTGGTGTCGGCATGGCGGCGATCCAGGTCGCGACGCACCTCGGCGCGGAGGTGTTCGCCACCGCCAGCGAGGGCAAGTGGGACGTGCTGCGCGGCCTCGGCCTCGACGACGCGCACATCGGCAACTCGCGCGACACCAGCTTCGAGCAGAAGTTCCCGCAGGTCGATGTCGTGCTCAACGCGTTGACCGGCGAGTTCATCGACGCCTCGCTGCGGCTGCTCGGCGAGGGCGGGCGCTTCCTGGAGATGGGCAAGACCGATCTGCGGGAGGACGTGCCGGGCATCTTCTACCGGCCGTTCGATCTCGGCGAGGCACACCCCGACCACGTTCAGCGCATGCTCGTCGCGCTCGTGGAGCTGTTCGAGCGCGACGTCCTGGAGCCGCTGCCGATCGCCGCGTGGGACGTGCGACGGGCACGGGACGCGTTCCGGTTCATGAGTCGTGCCAAGCACGTCGGCAAGATCGTGATCACCGTGCCCGCGGGCTGGGATCCCGACGGCACTGTGCTGATCACCGGTGGCACCGGTGGTCTGGGCGCGGAACTGGCGCGGCACCTCGTCGCGCGGGGCACGCGGAAGTTGTTGCTGCTCAGCCGTCGTGGCCTCGACTCGCCGGGTGCGGCGGAACTGGCCGCGCTGGACGCGGACGTGACGATCGCGGCTTGCGATGTGGCTGACCGGGACGCGCTCGCTGCTGTCCTCGGTGGACATAATGTGACTGCTGTCGTGCACACGGCCGGTGTGCTGGACGACGGTGTGATCGCCTCGATGACGCGGGATCGGCTGGCGAAGGTGTTGCGGCCCAAGGTGGACGCCGCCTGGAACCTGCACACGCTCGTGCCCGACGCGCAGTTCGTGCTGTACTCGTCGGTGTCCGGCGTGCTGGGCACGGCTGGTCAGGGCAACTACGCGGCGGGCAACGCGTTCCTCGACGCCCTCGCGGCTTTCCGGCGTTCGGCAGGGTTGCCGGCGGTGTCGTTGGCCTGGGGCGCTTGGACGTCCGATGTCGGCATGACCAAGACGATGGACGCGCCCGCGTTGGAGCGACTGGAGAAGTCGTCGATGCCGCCGATCTCGCTGGAGCACGGTCTGGCGCTGTTCGACGCTGCTGTATGCGTCGACGAGCCGCTCGTCGTTCCCGCGCGGATCATCACCGGAGCCAGTACCACGATGGTGCCGCCGCTGCTGCGAAACCTCCTGCGCGGCGGGCGCCGGACCGCAGCTCGTGCGCAAGGAACCGTTGTACTGCAGGGGTTGCAGGACGTTCGCCCGGCGGAGCGGCTGCGGACGCTGGTGGACCTGGTGCGCGGTGAGGCGGCCGCGGTGCTCGGCCACTCGTCGGCTGACGCGATCGACGCGGACCGCGAGTTCCGGCAGCTGGGCTTCGACTCGCTGACGTCGGTGGAGCTGCGCAACCGGCTCGGCACCGCGACGGGGCTGACGTTGCCCGCGACGCTGGTGTTCGACTACCCGACGCCCGAGTCGTTGGCGGAGCACCTGGTTTCTTCGTTGTTCGGCGGTTCCGCCGAGGTCGAGGACTCCGTGCGGGTCAGCGACGAGGCGATCGCGATCGTCGGTATCGCCTGCAAGTTCCCCGGTGGCGTGTCGTCGCCTGAGGAGCTGTGGGAGCTGGTGCTGGGCGGGCGGGACGCGATCGGCGGGTTCCCGGCGGACCGCGGCTGGGACGAGAACCTCGTCGGCGACGGCGCCGGGCAGTCCGTGACAGGGCAGGGCGGGTTCATCGAGGGCATCGCGGCGTTCGACCCGGCGTTCTTCGGGATCTCGCCGCGGGAGGCCGTGTCGATGGACCCGCACCAGCGACTTGTGCTGGAGACGTCGTGGGAGGCGTTGGAGCGCACGGGAATCGACCCGCTGGCGCTGCGCGGGTCGCGGACCGGTGTCTACGTCGGCGCGTCCGGGCAGGACTACGCGCACCTGATGCTCGCGTCGGAGCAGGCGCTGGAGGGCTACTCGGGCACTGGGACCTCGCCGAGCGTGATCGCCGGCCGGTTGTCGTACGCGCTGGGGCTCGAGGGGCCGTCGATGACGATCGACACGGCGTGCTCGTCGGCGCTGGTCGCTTTGCATCTGGCGTTGCAGGCGCTGCGGAACGGTGAGTGCTCGTTGGCGCTTGCCGGTGGTGTGCAGGTGATGTCGGCTCCCGGCGCGTTCATGGAGTTCTCGCTGCAGGACGGCCTCGCGCGCGACGGCCGGTGCAAGCCGTTCTCGGATTCTGCCGACGGCACCGCATGGTCTGAGGGCATCGGTGTGCTCGTGGTGGAGCGTCTGTCTGACGCTGTCGCTGCTGGGCATGACGTTCTTGCTGTCGTGCGTGGCTCGGCGGTCAACCAGGACGGCGCTTCCAACGGCCTGACGGCGCCCAACGGGCCCTCACAGCAGCGGGTGATCCGTCAGGCGCTGGCGTCGGCGGGATTGAAGTTCGCCGATGTCGACGCCGTTGAAGCGCACGGCACCGGCACGACTTTGGGCGACCCGATCGAGGCGCAGGCCCTGTTGGCGACCTACGGTCAGGACCGCCCGTCGCCCTTGCTGCTCGGCTCGATCAAGTCGAACATCGGGCACACGCAGGCCGCCGCGGGTGCGGCTGGTGTGATCAAGATGGTGATGGCGCTCCGCCACGGTCTGCTGCCGCGCACGATCAACGTCACCGCGCCTTCGTCGCACGTCGACTGGACCGCGGGCTCGATCTCACTGCTCACGGAGAACACCCGGTGGCCGTCAGCGGACCGCGCGCGCAGGGCGGGCGTCTCGTCGTTCGGCATCAGCGGCACCAACGCCCACGTGATCTTGGAGGCGGCGCCGGGGATCCCCCCGATTTCCAGCGTACCGGGTGAAAATGCTGGTCAAGCGGGTGCCGCGGAATCTGTGGACAACTCGGCGCCTGTGGACAACTCGGCAGTTGCCGATCTTGCCGGCCCGGGATCGTCGGCCTCCCGTGCGACGATTGGAGTGGGGACCTCGCGTCCCCCCAAGGGGGCCCCGCTCGTTTTTTCGGCGAAGTCCCCCGCTTCGCTGCGCGCTCTGGTCGAGCGGGTGCGAGCGGTCGACGCGGACGCGTTCGACGTCGGGTTCTCGCTGCTGAAGCGGTCGCGGTTCGAGCATCGGGCGGTGGTGCTCGACGGTGCGGAGGTCGCGCAGGGGCAGGCGAGTCGGCGCAAGCTCGCGGTGCTGTTCTCCGGGCAGGGGTCGCAGCAGCTGGGCATGGGACGTGAGCTGTACGAGCGGTTCCCCGCGTTCCGCAAGGCGCTCGACGCGGTGCTGGAGCACGTCGACGTCCGCGACGTCATGTGGGGCGACGATGAGCAGCTGCTCGACCAGACGGCGAACACGCAGCGGGCGTTGTTCGCGGTCGAGGTGGCGCTGTTCCGGCTTGCCGAGGCGTTCGGCCTCGAGCCCGACCACGTCGGCGGGCACTCGGTCGGCGAGATCGCGGCCGCGCACGTCGCCGGCGTGCTCAGCCTCGAAGACGCCGCGAAGCTCGTCAACGCGCGAGCCGCGTTGATGCAGGCACTTCCCGCGGGCGGCGCCATGATCGCGATCGAGGCGCGGGAAGACGAAGTCACCACTACCGACACAGTGTCCATCGCGGCGATCAACGGGCCGCGGGCGCTGGTGATCGCGGGCGAGGAGAAAGCGGTCGAACAGATCGCTGACGGGTTCGCGAAGCAGGGCCGCAAGACTAAGCGTTTGCCGGTCAGCCATGCGTTTCACTCGCCGTTGATGGAGCCGATGCTGGAGGACTTCTGCGCCGTCGTGACGGCGCTGGAGTTCGCCGCGCCCCGCATTCCCGTGGTGTCCAACCTGACCGGCCGCGTCGCGGGCACCGAACTGACCGAACCCGAGTACTGGGTGCGGCACGTCCGGGAGACCGTGCGGTTCGCCGACGGTGTCGCGGCACTCGTAGCGGCGGGCGTCAACGCGTTCCTGGAGATCGGGCCGGACGGTGTTCTGTCCGCGCTCGTCGACGGCGCGATTCCCGCGCTGCGCAAGAACCGCGACGAGACGGCGGCGTGGCTCACCGCGCTCGCGAGGCTGCACGTCCAGGGCACCAACGTCGACTGGGCGGAAGCGTTCGAGGGCACCGGGGCAAAGCGCGTCGACATCCCCACCTACGCGTTCGACCACGACCACTACTGGCCGACCCCGATGGCCCAGGCCGCCGACGCGTCCGGGCTCGGACTCGGGCCCGCCGACCACCCGTTGCTCGGCGCCGCGATGACCGTCGCACAGCAGGACGCGGTGGTGTTCACGAACCGGCTCGCGGTGGCGTTCCCGGAGACGGCGTTCGCCGAGATCGCGTTCCGGGCCGCTGACCAGGTCGGGTACGGCACTGTCGAGGAGCTCACGATCACCGCGCCGCTCACACCCGGCGTGCTGCAGGTGTGGATCGGCGCGCCGGACAACGGAAAGCGCTCCCTCACCGTCTACACGCGACCGAACGACGAGCAGCCGTTCGTCCAGATCGCCCAAGGCGTCCTGAGTGAAGGCGAGTACCGGGCCGGCTTCACGGTCAGCGAGTGGCCGCCGAAGGGTGCCACGGCGATCGACGAGCAGATCTGGCAGGCGGGCGACGCCGTCTACGCGGAGGTCACGCTGCCGGAAGGCACCTCGGACGCCCAGTTCTACGGCGTCCACCCGGCCCTGCTCGACTGCGCCACCAGGATCACCGAGGAAACCCAGGTACCACTGGAATGGCACGGCGTCAGTCTGCACGCGGTCGGCGCCGACACGCTGCGGGTGAAGCTGAGCGACGGCGGGTTCGCCGCGGTCGACAAGAGCGGCGCACCCGTTGTCTCGGCGCGGAACATCGTCTTCGGGGCACCGCTCGCCGCGCAGCAACACCAGGACTCGCTGTTCCGCCTCGACTGGGTGCCCGCTCCGGAAACCCAGCCGGCGCAGGACGTTCGCGAGGTCCAGTTCAGCGGTGACACCGTCGAGCAGGCACACGAGCTCGCGGCGAAGGCATTGGAACTGGTGCAGTCCGACGACCGGCTGGCCTTCGTGACGAGCGGCCTGGCGAGCGCGACCGTCGAAGGCCTCGTTCGCACGGCGCAGTCGGAGAACCCCGGACGCTTCCTGCTCGTCGACACCGACGGCAGCGCCCCGCTGCCCACCGGCCTGCTCGACGCGGGGGAGACCCAGGTCCGCGTCCGTGAGGGCCAGACTTACGTCGCTCGCCTCGCCCGCGTCACCGGCACGGTCGAAACGGCCGAGTGGGACCCGGAAGGCACGGTGTTGATCACCGGCGGCACTGGTGGTCTCGGTGCTGAACTGGCCAGGCACCTCGTCGCCGAACGCAACGTCAAGCGCCTGCTGCTGATCTCAAGGCGTGGCGGCGACGCACCGGATGCTGTTGCACTGCAGGCGGAACTGACCGCGCACGGAGCCGACGTCACGATCGCCGCCTGCGACACCGCCGACCTCAAGGCGGTCAAGAAGGTCATCAAGGGCGTCAAGCTGACCGCCGTCATCCACACGGCCGGTGTGCTCGACGACGGCATCATCGCCTCCCTCACGCCGGAGCGGCTCAGCGCGGTCTTCAAGCCCAAGGTCGACGGCGCGTGGAACCTCCACGAGGCCACTAAGAAGCAGAAGCTCAAGGCGTTCGTGCTCTACTCGTCGGTGTCGGGCGTGCTCGGCAGCGCCGGTCAGGGCAACTACGCCGCGGCCAACGCGTTCCTCGACGCCCTCGCGGCACACCGGCGCGCACAGGGGCTCGTCGCCACCTCGCTGGCGTGGGGCCCGTGGGCTCAAACCGCTGGCATGACGGCACATCTGCAGGACGGCGCGATGGACCGCATCGGCCGCACGGGAATGCCGCCGCTGTCCGTCCGCCAGGGCATGCGGTTGTTCGACGACGCCACGTCCCGCGAGGATGCGGTGCTCGTCCCCGCCCGCATCACCACCGGCCGCGCCAACGGACCGGTTGCGGCGATCATGCGGGGCCTCGTCAAGGGCGGCAAGCGCGCGGCGGGCTCCGGTGAGGCGTCCACTGTGGACCTCTCGGCCACGCTGAACGCCTTGCCCGCGGAGGAACGCGGCAAGTACCTGGTCGATCTCGTGCGCGGTCACGCGGCAGGTGTCCTCGGACACGCCACGCCGGCCGCGATCGACAACGACAAGCAGTTCCGCGACCTCGGCTTCGACTCGCTGACCGCCGTGGAGCTGCGCAACAGTCTCGCGTCCGCCACGGGTCTGAAACTGCCCGCCGGCCTGGTCTTCGACTACCCGACGCCGGACGAACTGGCCGCGTACCTCGCGGGCGAGCTGCTCGGCGACGACGCCGGGCCGTCGATCGGCGGTGAGCTCGACCGGCTGGAGGCCGCACTCGCTGCCAGCTCTGCCGATGACCTCGCGCGTGACGGTGTGGCCGCCCGGCTGCGCAACCTGCTTGCCCAGTACGGCAGCGGAAAGAGCGAAGAAGCGGTGAACGACCGCATCAAATCCGCGAGCGTGGACGACGTGTTCGCCTTCATCGACAACGAACTTGGCCGACGCACCGAGCGCTGACCCCACTCCAGCAGACGGAAGGTTTCCGGCGATGCCGAACGAAGAGAAGCTCGTTGAGTACCTGAAGTGGGTCACCGCTGATCTCGCCCAGACCCGCCAGCGCCTCGAGGAGGCCGAGTCCGGTAAACACGAGCCGGTCGCGATCGTCGGCATCGCCTGCCGTTTCCCCGGCGACGTCCGCTCTCCGGAGGACCTGTGGGACCTGGTGGCGCAAGGCCGCGACGCCATCACCGGGTTCCCGACCGACCGCGGCTGGGACCTGGGCACGCTCGCCGGCGGCACCAGCGCGACGCTGCAGGGCGGGTTCCTCTACGACGCCGCCGACTTCGACCCCGGTTTCTTCGGCATCTCGCCGCGCGAAGCCCTGGCGATGGACCCGCAGCAGCGACTGCTTCTGCAGACCACGTGGGAAGCCGTCGAGCGTGCGGGCATCGACCCGACGTCGCTGCGCGGCTCCCGAACCGGTGTGTTTGTGGGAACCAACGGCCAGGACTACGGCCACGTCCTGATCGCCTCCCAGGAGGACGTCGAGGGCCACGCGGGCATGGGCACCGCCGCGAGCGTCATCTCCGGGCGCATCTCCTACACGTTCGGCTTCGAGGGCCCGGCCGTCACGATCGACACGGCTTGCTCTTCTTCCCTCGTTGCGTTGCACCTCGCTGCTGCTGCTTTGCGCAACGGCGAGTGCTCGCTCGCCTTGGCCGGCGGAGTGACCGTCATGGCGACTTCCTCGAACTTCGCCGGATTCACTCGTCAGGGTGGTCTCGCGACCTCGGGCCGGTGCAAGGCGTTCTCGGACGACGCGGACGGCACCGGCTGGGCCGAGGGCATCGGTGTGCTGCTCGTCGAGAAGCTCTCGGACGCGCAACGCCACGGCCATCCGGTGCTCGCGGTGGTCGCGGGCAGCGCGGTCAACCAGGACGGCGCCTCCAACGGCCTGTCCGCCCCGAACGGCCCCGCCCAGCGCGAGGTGATCAAGGCGGCACTGGCTTCCGCGGGCCTGTCGGCGTCCGATGTGGACGCTGTCGAGGCCCACGGAACCGGCACCGTGCTGGGAGATCCGATCGAGGCCGAGGCTCTGCTCGCCACCTACGGCCAGGACCGCGCGACCCCGCTGCACCTGGGCGCCATCAAGTCCAACATCGGTCACACCCAGGCCGCGGCGGGCGTCGCGGGCGTCATCAAGATCGTCGAAGCGCTGCGTCACGACACCCTGCCGCCGACGCTGCACGTCACGTCGCCGTCCTCCCATGTCGACTGGTCCGCGGGCAACGTCTCACTCCTCACCGAGTCCACTCCCTGGCCGCGCAACGGAAAACCGCGCCGGGCGGGCATCTCGTCGTTCGGCGTCAGCGGCACCAACGCCCACGTGATCATCCAAGAGGCGCCGGAACTGTCAGACCCTTCTGAGACGATTGGGATGGGGGGCGATTCCCCCCAGGGGGCCAGCCAGTCGGTATCGATTCAGGCACTGACGGGGCTGGCGGGGCTGGCGGGCAGGCATCCGCTCGTCGTCTCGGCGAAGTCGGCGAGTGCGCTGAAGGCACGCGTTGAGCAGGTCAAGGCGATCGAGGGTGATGCCGAGGACATCGCGTACTCGTTGCTCACCACGCGACCGACAACGTTCGACCACCGCGCGGTGCTGCTCGACGGCGAGGTCATCGCCACCGGAACTGTCCAGCGCAAGCCGGTCGCGGCGTTGTTCTCCGGTCAGGGTGCGCAGCGCGTCGGCATGGGCAAGGCGTTGTACGAGGTGTTCCCGGTCTTCCGGGATGCGCTCGACGAGGCACTGAAGCACCTGCCCGCGGACCTCAGGCAGGTCATGTGGGAGGACGAGGCCAGGCTCGACCAGACCGGGTACACGCAACCCGCGCTGTTCGCGTTCGAGGTCGCGCTGTACCGGCTGCTGGAGAGCTACGGCTTCAAAGCCGACAAGGTCGCGGGCCACTCCATCGGTGAGATAGCCGCCGCCCACATCGCCGGCGTGCTGAGTCTCGAAGACGCCGCCCGGCTCGTCACAGTGCGTGCGAGCCTCATGCAGCAGCTGCCAGCTGGTGGCGTGATGTTCGCGATCCAGGCCACCGAGGCCGAGGTCGCCCCGCACCTCACCGACGGCGTCTCGCTGGCCGCCATCAACGCCGAGGACTCGGTCGTCATCGCCGGTGTTGAACAAGAGGCTCGTAGGATTGTTGAACGATTCAACGACCGCAAGACCAAGCAGCTCCAGGTCAGCCACGCGTTCCACTCGCCACTGATGGAGCCCATGCTCGACGACTTCCGCCACGCCATCGCGGGTATATCGTTCAACGATCCGACAATTCCACTGGTCACTCGTGGGATTGTTCAACAATCCGACTACTGGGTCAGCCACGTCCGCGACACGGTCAGGTTCACCGACAACGTGAACGAGATCGGCGACGCCACATTCGTCGAGATCGGCCCGAGCGCGGTCCTGGCCGCACTGGTCGACCGCGCCATCCCCACGATGCGCAAGGACAAGGACGAGGTCACGGCGTTCATCACCGCCCTGGCCAAGCTCTACACCACCGGCACGAAGATCAGCTGGCCGAAGAGCGGAACAAGGATCGACCTGCCCACCTACCCGTTCGACACCGAGCGCTTCTGGCCGCAGAGCACCATGGCACCGGGCACCCAGCCCAACGCCAGTCGCCCCGCGCTCTACGAACTGAACTGGGTCAAGTCCACTGTGGACGCCCCGGCCATCACGGGCGCCAGGTGGGCCATCATCGGCGGCGACGAGTTCGACCTCGCCCACGTCCTGTACGCGGCGGGCCAGTCCGTCAGCGGCTACGGCGAAACCCTCACCGAAGCCGCCCAGTCGAGCATTCCCGACGTGTTCGTCGTGGCGGTCACCGGCGAGAACACCCCGGAAAGCGTCCACGCGAGCACCCAGCGCGCCCTGGCCATCCTGCAGGAGGCGCTGAACTTCGAGAACTCCCGCGTCGTCTTCGTCAGCCGCGGCGCCGCGAGCGGGCAAGACCTGGCCGCGGCGGCCGTGTGGGGCCTGGTCCGCACCGCGCAGGCCGAGAACCCCGGCCGGTTCCTGCTCGTCGACAGCGACGGCCTCGACGTCTCCGGCGCCCTGCTCACCGAGCTCGTCAACGGCGACGAACCCCAGGTCGTCGTCCGTGAGGGCAAGACCCAGGTCGCCCGGTTGAAAGAACTCCCCGAGAACCCCGACGCCCGGCACGAGTGGGACGAGGACGAGACCGTCCTGATCACCGGCGGCACCGGCGGCCTCGGCGCCGAGCTCGCGAGGCACCTCGTCACCCGGCACAACGTGAAGCACCTGCTGCTCGCCAGCCGCCGCGGCGAGGAGGCACCCGGCGCCCAGAACCTCAAGAAGGAACTGGAGAACAAGGGCGCCACCGTCACCATCGCGGCCACCGACATCTCGAACCCGAACGACGTCCAGACCCTGTTCGCCGCCACGGAACGCCCGCTCACCACCGTGATCCACACGGCCGGCGTGCTGGACGACGCCCTCGTCGACGCGCTCACCCCGGACCGCCTCACCAGCGTCCTCACACCGAAGGTCGACGCCGCGCACCTGCTCGCCCAGCACGACCTGAAGCTGCTCGTGCTCTACAGCTCGGTCGCCAACGTCATGGGCGCGGCCGGCCAGGGAAACTACGCCGCCGCCAACGCCTACCTCGACGCACTCGCCAACACCCGCGACAACACCATCAGCCTCGCCTGGGGCCCCTGGGCGCAGGACGGAGGCATGACCGCGGGCCTCAGCGACGCCGCCATGGACCGCATCCAACGCTCCGGCATGCCCCCGCTGGCCGCCGAACAAGGCCTCGCGCTGTTCGACGCCGCCCTCGCCGAGAACAAACGAGTCGTCATCCCGATGCACGTCAATCGCAACCAGCAGCGCGTCGCCCCGCTGCTGCGCGACATCGTCGACGAGCAGGCACTCCCGCAGCAGAGCCAGCTGGCCGCGGTCACCGTGCTCGACAAGCTGCGCGGCCTCGACGGCGACGAGCGCGCTACCCAGGTCCGCGAGCTCGTCCTCGGCACCTGCGCCGCACTGCTGGGCCACAACGACGTGTCCAAAGTGGACGCGGACAAGAACTTCCTGGAACTCGGCTTCGACTCGCTGATCGCCGTCGAGCTGCGCAACCAGATCAACGACATGCTCGCCCTCAAACTCCCCGGCAGCGCGGTGTTCGACAGCGGCACCCCCGCGGCGTTCGCGGAGAAGGTCGACGCCGAGCTCGGCACCATCAGCGGCCCCGGCAAGACCATCGGCGCGGCCAACGCACAAGACACGGTCTTCGGCCTGTTCATGGACAGCGTCGGCAGCGGCAAGGTCGTCGAAGGCCTCCGGATGCTCAAGGCCGTCGCCAACCTGCGCCCGATGTTCGACAGCCCGGCCGAGCTCGAGGACCTGCCCGTCCCCGTCACCCTCGCGGACGGCCCCAAGCTCCCCAAGCTCGTCTGCGTCAGCGCCCCGGGAGCCACGGCCGGCGTGCACATGTACGCGAGGCTCGCCGCCCACCTGCGCGGCAAGCGACACGTGAGTGCCTTGCCGCTCATCGGTTTCGGCGACGGCGAGGCACTGCCCAGGACCACCGAGGCCGCCGCGAGGTTCGTCGCGGAAAGCATCCTCAACGGCACCGACGGCGACCCGTTCGTCCTGGTAGGACACTCGTCCGGCGGCACCCTCGCCTACTTCGCCGCGGCCGTGCTGGAGCAGACGTGGGGGATCACGCCCGAAGCGGTGATCATGCTCGACACGCTGAGCATGAACTACAACTCCAGCGAGGGCATGGACTTCGACGCCGTCACGACGAACTACTTCACCACCATGGACTCGCCCGCGGTGAACATGAACAGCACCCGCCTGTCGGCGATGGCGCACTGGTTCCCGCTCATCATCGACACCGGCCTCCACACGACGGTCCCGAAGCTGCTGATCCGTTGTGCCAACGAAGTCAAGGGCACCGACCTCGTCACCACCGACCAGGACGTCGACGTGCCCACCGACGAGATCCGCGTCGTCGCCACCGACCACATGGCGATGGTCAAGGAGGACGCGGGCGTTGTCGCCGAAGTCATGGAGGACTGGCTCGGCTCCCGTATCGAGAAACTGGAAGGCGCCCGATGACCACGTCCCAGGAACTGCCCCTGATCGGGGTCGAACTGCCGTCGATCCTGACGTTCAGCGAACTCCGGCTGCGGTTGCAGGAGCAGGCGCCGGTGTGCCGCATCCGGACGCCCGCGGGCGACGAGGGCTGGCTCGTCACCCGCCACGCCGAGGTGAAGTCGCTGCTGCAGAACAACAAGCTCGGCCGCAGCCACAAGGACCCCGCCAGCGCGCCGCGGTTCATGCGCAACCCCATGCTCGACATGCTCGTCACCAGCGACGACATCGAGGTCGAGAAGGAGCGTCACGAGAAGAAGCGCGTCCTCTACACCAAGAGCTTCGCCGCCCGCCGCGTCATCGAGCGCAAGGTCCGCGTCGAGGCCATCGCGAACGCCAAGCTCGACGCCATCATCGCCGCCGGCCCGCCCGTCGACCTGCACGACGCCTACTCGATGGACTACTCGCAGCAGGCGTTGTGCGACATGGTCGGCATCCCCGAAGAGAACCGGGCCAAGCTGCTCGAGATGATGGACACGGTCGGCGCGTCCGACCAGCAGTCCGCCGAGGCCGGCATGGACCCGCTGTTCTCCTTCGCCGCCGAGATCGGTCAACGCCGCCGCGACGACCTCGGCGACGACGTCATCTCCCGCTTCGTCGAGGCAGGCCTGTCCGACGAGGAGATCGGGCTCCACGTCGTCACGCTGCTGTTCACCGGCCTCGCGGGCCTCGCCAGCCACCTCGACTTCGGCGTACTGCTGTTCCTGCGCAACCCCGAGGAGCGCGAGAAGGCGATGGCCGACCCGGCGGTCATGGCCCAGGCCGTCGACGAGGTCATGCGCGCCACGATCAGCTCGCCCGTCCTGCCCCGCTACGCCAGCGAGGACATCGAGGTCGGCGGCGTCACGATCAAGGAGGGCGACCTGGTGATGCTGGACTTCAGCCTCGCCAACTTCGACCCGCGCGCGTTCGACGACCCGCACCGCTTCGACGTCACCCGCTCGCCCAACCACCACTTCACGTTCGGCCACGGCATGCGGCACTGCACCGGCGCGCCGCTCGTGCGGATCATCCTCGCCGTCGCGTTCACCACGCTGTTCGAACGCCTGCCCACGCTGCGGCTCGCGGTACCGGAGTCCGAGCTCGAGTCGCACCCCGGCGGGCGCCTGGCAGGCGGACTGGAGAAGTTTCCGCTCACCTGGTGACCGCCGTCACCTGTCAGCACCGTGTCAGCGCGCGTTGGCACGGTGCTCAACCATGGCAACGAAGTTGAAGAGCGTCGTGCTCACCGTCGGACTGGCCGCCGGTATCGCGCTGCTGGGCGGCACCCCGGCGATGGCCGAGACAGCACCGGGCTGCGCGCGCGTCACGCAGATCGGCGCGACCAAGCAGGTCAAGGACAACCACGGCAACACCGTGATGTCGATCAAGCAGTTCCTCGGCTGCAACAAGAACTACGGCTACACCTGGGTCTGGGAATCGTGGGCGAGCACGCACCGCGGCTTCACCGCGGGCGCCGGCCTCTACGTCGAGGGTGTCCTCAAGGGCTACAACGTCGACCGCGCGAACGACCGCGAGGTGTGGTCCGACGGTCTCGCCACCGTCGACAAGTGCACCAGGGGCTACGGCGCGGCCGGCGTCGGCGGCGACGTGACCTGGGCGGGCGAGACCGAACAGCGCTGCTGAGTCACTCCTGCTCGTCGAGGCGCGCCTTCTCCGCGAGGCGCGCCTCCTCGGCCTTGAACTCCTTGTACGTGGTGCGCTCGTGGACCAGCCAGTCCGGGTTCTCGTCCTTGATCGCGTTGATCTGGTCGGTGGTGAGCGCCTCGGTGATGCCGGCGCGTACCAGGGCCGACGTCGAGATGCCCAGCTTCTGCGCGATGAGCTGCTTGGGGTGCGGGCCGTTGCGGCGCAGGTCCGCCAGCCACTGCGGCGGGTTGGCCTGCAGCTCGTTCAGCTCGTCGCGCGACACGACCCCCGCCTGGAACTCCTCGGGCGTGGCCTCGAGGTACACGCCGAGCTTCTTGGCGGCGGTGGCGGGCTTCATGGTCTGCTGCGACTTCATGCGAGAAAGAGTAACCGGCTCGTCCGGTAGCCTCAGCACGTGACCGGATCGTTCACGCTCGCGTTCGTCCCAGGTGTGACGCCGGGCAAGTGGGCACGGGTCTGGCAGGAACGCCTGCCGGAGACCGAGCTCACCCTCGTACAGGTGACCATCGCCGAAGCCGCTGGCAAAGTGCGGTCCGGCGAGGCCGACGCCGCGCTGCTCAGGCTGCCCGGCGACCGCGAGGACCTGCACGCGATCCCGCTCTACACCGAGGTCAGCGTCGTCGTGTTCCCCAAGGACCACGAGTTCGCGGCGGCCGACGAACTGTCCCTTGAGGACCTGAAGCCGCACGTCCTGTGGCAGCCGCTCGACGACCCTCTCGACTGGGACGCGATGCCTGGTCAGCCGCCCGTCGAACGGCCGCAGACCACCGCGGACGCGATCGAGCTCGTCGCCGCCGGTGTGGGCCTGCTGGTCGTGCCGCAGTCGCTCGCGCGGCTGCACCACCGCAAGGACCTCAAGTACGTGCCGCTGAGCGACGCCCCGCAGTCACGGGTGGCGCTCGCGTTCCCGATCCGCGACGAGAACCCCGAGCTGGTCGAGCACATGATCGGCATCGTCCGTGGCCGCACGGTCAACAGCACCCGCGGCCCGGAGCCGGTCAAGAAGCAAGCACCCAAGCAGCAGCAGCGACGGGGCCCGGCGCCTCAGCAGAAGAAGCAGCCCGCCAAGCGCGCGAAACCCCGCCGCGGCGGCCGCTAGTCGTGGACGGTGATCGCCTGCGCCGGGCAGATGCCCCGAGCAGTGCGCGCGGACGTCTCCGCCTCACCTGACGGGCTGTCGTCGAGCAGGGTGACGAACCCGTCGTCGTCCTGGTCGAACACGTCCGGCGCGGCCAGCACGCACTGAGCCGAGCCGATGCACTTGCCGGTGTCCACACTGATCCGAGCCATGACGTCCCTTTCTACCAACGCACGGGGAGTGCGTGGAGTCCGAAGAGGACTCCGTCGTACTTGAACTGCAGTTCTTCCAGCGGAACCGCGACCTCGAGGGCCGGGATCCGCCGGAACAGGCCGCGGTAGGCGACGTCCATCTCCAGCCGCACCAGGTTCTGGCCGAGGCACTGGTGCACGCCGTACCCGAACGCGACATGTCCCGTTGCCGAGCGGGACGGGTCGAACTCGTGCGGCCGTTCGAACATCTCCGGGTCGTGGTTCGCGCCGGCCACGAGCGGCACGATCCCCTCGCCCTCGCGGACGAGCTGCCCGCCGATCGCCACGTCCTCGATCGCCACGCGCAACGCCACCAGATCGGCCACCGAGTGGTAGCGCAGCAGTTCCTCGATCATGCCGTCCTCGTCGATCCACTGCTTCTGCTGCAGCAACGTGACGACGCCGAGCGAGATGTTGTTCGCAGTCGTCTCGTGACCCGCGATGAGCAGCAGCATCGAGACGCCGGAAAGCTCTTGGGGCGTCAGCAGACCGCACTGGAGAAGCCTGCTGATCAGATCGTCGCCGGGGCGCTTGGACTTGATCGTGATCAGCCTGTTGATGTAGCGGAGCAGGTGTTCGGACGCCTTGTCCCGTTCCTCGTCGGTCGACTTCAGCGTCACCAGGACCTTCGTCTTCTCCTCGAAGAAGTCGCGGTCCACTTTGGGCACTCCCAGCAGGGAGGAGATCACGAGCGACGGCACTGTCAGCGAAAAGTCCTCGACGAGTTCGGCGGTGTTGCCGTTCGCCAGCATCTGGTCGATTGCACGGTCGACGATTTCCTCGACCGCCGGGCGCAGTGACCGGATGCGGCGCACCGTGAACTCGGGGATCAGCGCCTTGCGGAACCTGTTGTGGTCGGGCGGGTCCAGCGACACGAACCAGCCGGGCACGTCGTCCGCGGACGGCGCGCCCACGGTGCGTGACGGACGTGGAAAGCCGGCGTGGTTCGGGTTCGAGCTGATGCGCGGGTCGGTGAGCACCGCGCGCACCTCCTCGTGCCTCGTGACCAGCCAGACGATCTCACCGGACGGCAGCGCGGCCTTCACCAGGCCGGGCTTGGTGCGGAACTCCTCGTACTCGGGGGGAGGGAAGGGCGCGCCGGGGCGGCGCATCATGAACGGGACTAGGTCGGCGTCAGTGCTCGTCATGTCATACCTCGTAGAACTGGCGGACTTGCCCCACGATGTAGTCCTGGTCGTCTTCGGTCAGCTCGGCGTGGGTGGGGAGGTAGAGCCCGTCCTCGGCGAACCGGTTCGCGTTCAGCGACGGCCACACCGGGTCGAGATAGCCGGGCTGCCTGCTCATCGGCTTGAAGAAGAGCCGGGTCTCGACCCCCTTCTCCGCGAGGAACCTCATGAGCTCCTCACGGCGTTCCGCGCGCAGGTCGTACATCCACAACACGTCGCGCGGCGGCATGAGAGCGATGCCTTCGATGCCCCGCAGGCCCTCGTCGTACCGCTTCTCGATCTGGGCGCGCGTCGCGATGATCTCGTCGAGGCGTTCGGTCTGCGCGAGCGCGACCGCCGCCTGCAGGTTGGTCATGCGGAAGTTGTAGGCGAGTTTCTTGTGCAGGAAGCTGTGGTCTCTGGTGAACGCCATGCCGCGCAGGTGTGCCATCTGCCGGGCCAGGTGCGGGTCGTTGGTGACGCAGATGCCGCCCTCGCCCGAAGTGATGATCTTGTTGGCGAACAGCGAGAACGCCGCGATGTCCCCGGTCGGCTTGACGCCGTGCGCCTCCGCGGAGTCCTCGACGACCCGCAGGTTGTACTCGTAGGCGAGTTCGAGGATCGGCTCCATGTCGCACTGGCGGCCGTAGACGTGCACCGGCATGATCACCTTGGTGCGCGGGGTGAGCTTCTCCTCGATCTTGGTGACGTCGATGTTCAGGTCGTCGCCGCAGTCCACGAACACGGGCGTCGCACCGGTGTAGGTCACGGCCCACGCCGAGGCGATCATCGTGAACTCGGGCACGATGACCTCGTCGCCCGGCCCGACTCCCAGCGCGCGCAACGCGAGCGTCAGCGCTGTCGTGCCGGACGAGCAGGCGACGCCGTGCCGGACACCGTTGTAGGCCGCGAAAGCCTCCTCGAACTGCGGCACGTACGGGCCCTGCGAGGAGATCCAGCCGTCCGTCACGGCCTTCGTCGTGTACTCGAGCTCGTTGCCGCGCAGCGAAGGCATCGACACGGGGTAGCGGTAGCTCATCATCAACTCACTTCGAGGCGAGCGCGGGCAGGGACAGGATCAGGTCCGCGGCGGTCTTGCGGCCACCGGCGGCGTGCTGGAGCGCGGCGAGGCGCTCGGCGTTCTCGCGGAACTCCGGGTCGTCCAGGACGCGGGTGAGCTTGTCCACGACGTCCCGCGGGTCGACGGTGTGCGGCTTGTCCAGCGTCAGCCCCACACCGAAGCTCGTGGCGCGCACGGCCTGGTCGTAGCAGTCGACCCAGAGCGGCCGCGACACCATCGGTTTGCCGAAGTAGATGCTTTCGGTATAAGCGTTTCCGCCCGCATGCGTGAAGAACAGCTTGACGCTCGGGTGTGCCAGCACGTCGAGTTGCGAAGGTACCCACGTCTCGACGCGCAGGTTCGGCGGCAGCGTGGCCGGCAGGAACTTCTGCTGGTCTCGCGGCAGCTTCCAGAGGATCGAGTGCTTGCCCTCCAGCCGGTACGCGACCTGCACGAACGCCTCGACCTGGTCGCGGGTCAGCCGGGTGATCGTGCCGAAACCCATGTAGACCACGGACTTCTGCGCGTCCAGCCACTCGCCCAGCGCACCCGGCTCGGCCTGGGGCAGCGGCGGCACCAGCGCGCCGACCGTGCGGATCTTGTCCGGGATGTCGAACTCGTAGTCCATCTCCGGGATCGAGTAGCACAGCACCAGCTCGGACTTCTCGACCCGTGCGAACTGGCCGCGCGCCTCGGGGGAGATGCCGAGCTCGGCGACGACCTTCTCGTTCTCCGCGTTGCGTTCCTTGTTCTGCTTCGAGAACGCCATCGCGAGCGTGCGCCACCCGAAGAGCCTGTTGGCCCAGCGCTGGGTCAACGTCATGTCCGCGGGCAGGCCGGTGTGCGGGCGCGGGAAGTCCTTCGGCGTGTAGGACGGGCCGATCGGCACCGCGGACGTCACGAGGTTCGACGGCACGAACGGATTGCTGATCACGTAAGGGATTCCCTTGGTGATCGCGACCTCGTAACCGAACATGCACATCGACTCGACGATCATCAGCGCGGGCTCGATCTCGTCGACGAGCTCGGAAAGCCTGCGGTACTTGGGGATGCGCAGCAAGGGCCGATGTGTCTGTTCGATGACGGCTTTGCGGGCCTTGAACCGCGAGCGCTGCGTCACCTTCGCGTAGATGTCGTCGGGCCACGTCACCGACGACATCTCGGGGATCACCTCACCCAGCGAGAAGAACTCGATCGGCGAGCCGACCGCGGCGGCCTCGACCTCCTCGCGGCCCTTGTCGTCCGTGGCGAACCACAGGTTCTCGACACCGCGGCGCGACAGTTCCTCCGCTAGCACGAGCATCGGGTTCAGCAGGCCGCTCTCCGGCAGACTGACGAACAGGATCGGCCGCTGGCTCATGGACTTCACCCTTCGGGCTGACGCCTAATGACGGCGAGCCTGCCGGACGGCGCGGTGGTGTGTCCCGGGGAGACAGTCTTCTCCAGAAGAAGCCCTAGTGTTGCAACGCACCCCAGGTCCAGGAGAACACCTAGAACTGGCACGTATCGTTTTCCTGAGGACGTGCTCAGCTGACACCCTCGGTGTCGACTCGTCGTGCCCGCGATCCTGGGGGACACGCGGTGGCGCCTCATCACCACTCACCGCGTTGCGGCACGGCGGCTTCCTGGCGAGAGGTACATCATCATGACCGGGACGTCCGACAACAGCATGAGCAGGGCACGACGCGCGGGTCTCATCGAGCGCGACGACCAGTGGGCGGCCCTGGAGACACTGTTGACGGACTCTCTGTCAGGATCCGGAAGGGTCGCGCTGCTCACGGGTCCGGTGGCGAGCGGGAAGACCGAGCTGCTGCACGCGTTTGGCGAGGCCTGCGGCGTCAACTTCGTGAAGGCGACCTGCTCGGCGTTCGAGCGCGACCTGCCTTTCGGTGTGGTGGGCCAGATCTTCCACCCCCTGGACGCACCCGACGAGGTCGGCGAGCTGCTCGACGCGGCCGCGCGATCCGCCGACGGTCCTTCGGCACGGCAGTTGCACGCGTTGTGCATCGCGTTGATGGACCTGACGGCCGAGACGCCGCTGGTGATCGGCATCGACGACGTGCAGCACGCCGACTCGTCGTCGCTGCACTGGTTGCTGTACCTGATCCGGCGGCTCGGTCAGGTCAAGGTGCTGCTGATGCTGAGCGAGACCGCGTCGCCGCGGGCGGCCCACACGGCTTTGCACACCGAGCTGTTGCGGCACCCGCACTGCCGCGACGTCCAGCTGGCGCCGCTGGGTGCGTTGGACGAGATCTTCGAGACGCAGCCGCATGCCGAGGACGCGATGGTGCTGACGGGAGGAAACCCGTTGCTCGTGCGGTCCTTGCTCGACGACCAACGGTTGTGCAAGCCGCGCGACGACGGCGGCCTGGTCATCGGGCCGAGCTACCGGCGTGCCCTGGTCAGCTGCCTGCACCGCTCTGATCACCACGTGCTGCCGGTCGCCCGTGCCCTGGCCGTGACGGGCGAGGGCGCGACGCGGGAGTCGTTGGGACGCCTGGCCCGCGCCGACACCGAGACGGTCGCGTCCGCGCTGGACGTCATGAACGAGGCCGGGTTGCTGCACGACGGCTGGTTCCGCGACCCCGCCGCCCGCGGTGCCGTGCTGGACGACCTGTCTGCCCAGGACCGCAAGGAGATGTACCTCGGGGCGGCTCTGCTGCTGCACGACGAGGGCGCGCCCGCCACCGAGGTCGCTCCCTACCTGGTGATGGCGGACCACTCCGAGAACCCGTGGATGGTGCCGGTCTTCGAAGAGGCCGCCGAGCACGCTCTTCGCGACGAGCAGATCGACACGGCGTTGCGGTATCTGGAACTGGCGCACCGGGCGTGCGTCGAGGTGCACGGGCGGGCGGCGATCGCGGCCAAGCTCGTGCGGGTGGAGTGGCGGGTCAACCCGTCCGCGGCAGGACGCCGGCTGGCCACGGTGGTGCCGGCGATGCGGGCGGGACAGCTGTCGGACCGCGACGTGAACTCACTCGTGCAGCCGATGCTGTGGAACTGCCAGGTCGACGAGGCCACCGAGGCGCTGGAACGGGTGCGGCGCGCCGCGACGTCGAGCACCGGGCTGCGGGCGATGGAGCTGTGGCTCGCGTGCTCGCACCCGACGCTGGCCCGGCGCACCACGACCGCACCGGAGTCGCCGAAGACCCGGATGGTGAGCCTGACGTCCGGCCCGATGATCAAGGCCGTCACCGCGTTGGCGAACGTGCTGACCTACGGGCCCAGCGACGCGTCGGCGACCGACGCCGAGCACGTGCTGCAAGCCGCCCGGCCGTCCGACAGCGGGTCGTGGGGCCCGGAGTCGGCGATGCTGGCGTTGCAGGCCCTGGTGTACGCGGACCGGCTCGACGTGGCCGCGCAGTGGTGCGACCGGCTGCTGGAAGAGGCACGGGTCAAGAACCTCGGTGTAGCACGGGCGTTCTTCTCGTGCGTGCGGGCCGAGGTGTCGTTGCGGCGCGGCGACCTGACTTCGTCTTTCGAGCACGCACAGAACGCTCTCGACTTCATGCCCGCCGGTGGGTGGGGTGTGGCCCTGGGGATGCCGCTGGGGATCCTGATCAACGCGGCCACGAAGATGGGACGGCACGACGACGCGGCCACGTTCCTGGAGCAGCCGGTGCCCGAGGCGATGTTCCAGTCGCGGTACGGGTTGCACTACCTGTACGCGCGCGGGCACCACTACCTGGCCACGTCGCGGCACTACGCGGCGCTGGCGGATTTCCTTTCCTGTGGCGAGCTGATGACGTCCTGGGGCGTGGACCAGCCGGGCGTGGTGCCGTGGCGGACGTCGGCGGCGGAGGCCTGGCTGCTGCACGGCGCGAACCGGGACGAGGCGAAGCGGCTGATCAACGAACAGCTGGCGCGGCTGGGACCTGAGGGGACTCGAACTCGCGGGGTGGCGTTGCGGTTGCTGGCCGCCACCAACCAGCCGCACAACAGGCCGCAGCTGTTGCAGGACGCGGTGGTCGTGCTGGAGGAGTACGGGGACCAGTACGAGCTCGCCCGTGCCCTGGCCGACCTGTCCAAGGCGCATCAGGCTTTGCGGGAGCATCGGCGGGCGTGGACGGTGGCGCGCCGGGCCTGGCACGTCGCGAACGTGTGTGACGCGGCCGAGTTGTGCGAGGAGTTGCTGCCCTCGCGGGGCAAGGCTGACGCGGAGGACGCGCCGGCGGAGGAGAAGCCCGTCGATCCGATCGCCACTTTGACGGACGCTGAGCGGCGGGTGGCTGCTTTGGCGGCTGTCGGGTACACGAACCGGGAGATCGCGTCGAAGCTGTACATCACGCCTTCGACGATCGAGCAGCATCTCACGAGGGTGTACCGGAAGCTCAAGGTGAAGTACCGGAAGGACCTGCCGGCGGATCTGCACTCGTACCTGCCGAGCACGGCCTGACCTGCGGCAACGCGGACTGTCAGACCCGGCTGGGACAATTGAAAGCAGGGGTACCCCTGGCCGGGGGACCCCTGCGTCAGCTCGGCGGTCAGCGCTGCGGTCAGAGCAGCGGCAGCTGGTCCTTCAGATCGCGCACCAGCTGAGGCAGGTCGGCGCGGTCCTTCGCGAACCCGAACACGTAGTAGTCCGGCCGCACCAGCGCCGCCACCTTCCTGTGCCCGGCGAGCCACGGCAGGTACAACCGCTCCACGTCCACGACCTCGTGCGCGCGAGCGATCTTCGGCGGAATCCCGGCAGGCATCATCCGAACCAGCTGCGCGCCCAGCGTCTTGAGGAACTCGAGCTCGTCCTCACCCAGCGCCTCGTAGGGATCCAGCGTGGTGATCAGCTGCCAGCCGCGCCCCACGACCTCGTCGAACCGGTCCCGCACGGTTCCGCGCGCCACCACACCCTGCGGTGACAGTTCACCGTCCGGCAACGAAATCCCGTCGGTACCGCGGCGGACAACACCGTCCTCCAGCGCGTAAGCCGAAGGAGCCAGGTCGACTCCCTCGGGCTTGGCCTGCATCGCCATCAGGAACGCGTCGCGGCGAGCGGCGGCGACGGGGTCGAGCTCGGACACGATCTTGCCCACCTCGATGGACATCTCGATCGTGTGCCGCACCTGCACGGCGCGCTCGGCCGGGTAAGCGTCCAGCAGGGCGTCGGAAGCGAGCTCCCGCAGCACGAGATCGAGCTTCCACGCCAGGTTGGCGGCATCGCGGATACCGGAACACATGCCCTGCCCGGCAAAGGGCGGCATCAGGTGCGCGGAATCCCCGGCGAGCAGAAGACGTCCGTTTCGCCACTTGTCGGCCATCGCGGCTTGGAACGTGTAGACGATGTTGCGCGTCAGGTCGGCATTGGCGGGCGTGACGTCGTACGGCGCGAGAAGCTCCCACATGCGCTCCACAGTGGACATCTCTTCGATCGACTCGCCGGGCAGCCGCATGAACTCCCACCGCCGGTGCCCGCGCCCGGACGCGACGATCGTCGTCGGGCGGGCCGGGTCGCACACCTGCACGTCGTTGGGGCGGAACGCGCGCTTCTCGTGGAAGACGACGTCGACCAGCAGCCAGTCGTGCTTGAAGTTCAGGTCGATCATGCGCGTGCCCATGACGTCGCGCACGAAGCTGTTCGCGCCGTCGCAGCCGATCACCCAGGAAGCCGTGACGTCACCGGAGACATCAGGCCCCGGAGCGGTCAGCGACACGTGAGAGCCGTGATCAGTGATCGCCTCCACCTTGTGCCCGAACAACGTGGTGATGTTCGGCAAGGTCAGCACGTGCTCGCGCAGCGCACGTTCGAACGTCGGCTGGTGCATCACGGTCGCGATCGGCCAGCCGTCACGGCCCGGCTCGTACGGCGCCTCGAACGAGAACAGCTCGCGGCCCTCGGCGTTCTGGAACATGTACTGCCCCAGGGGTTCGCCGAGCTCCATCAACTGAGCGCCGATGCCGGCCGAGGCGAACGAGCGCGCGGTCTCGCCGTCGAACGCCACGACGCGCGGGAACGGGTACTGGCCGCGGTACTTCTCCAGGATGACGACCCGCCATCCCTTGTGCGCCAGGAGGATGGACAGAACGAGGCCGACCGGGCCGCAGCCGACGACCGCCACGTCGGCGGTCAGAGCTGCGGCCCGGTCGGCCGAGGAAGGAGACGCCATCGGTTTCCCTGTCTGCGAAGGGATCAGAAGAACGAGTCGATCACTCCGAGCGCCTGTTCGGGGTTCAACCGCGGGTCGCAGAGGGTCTCGTAGCGCTCGGAGAGAGCCTTCTCGTCGGGGACAGGCCCGCCGACGCACTCCGTCACGTCGGTCGCGGCCGCTTCCAGGTGCAGGCCTGCCGCGTGCGCGCCCTCGGTCTCGAGGATGTGCCGGAACGCCGTGGCCTCCTCGATGATATGGGAGACAAGTCGAGTCTTTCGCCCAGTCTCGGTGCTGACCGTGTTGCCGTGCATGGGATCCGAGATCCAGACGACGGGGTGGCCGGCGCGCTGCACGGCCCGCACGATCGGCGCCAGCGCGACGTGGATGTCCTCACGGCCCATGCGGATGATCAACGTCAGCCGGCCCGGCGTGTGGTGCGGGTCGAGCAGCTGGCACAGGCGGACGACGGTCTCCGGGTCCGCGGTCGGGCCGACCTTCACGCCGATCGGGTTCGAGATCGCGGAGAACATCGAGACGTGCGCGTGGTCGAGCTGGCGGGTGCGCTCGCCGATCCACGGGAAGTGCGTCGAGGTGAGGAACTGCTCGCCGGTGCGCTCGTCCGTGCGGATGAGCGCGTTCTCGTAATCCAGCACCAATGCCTCGTGAGCTACCCACGGTCCACCGGAGAGTTCCTCGGCACTTCCCGCCCAATGGGCGCGCACTTCTCGGATAACGGCGGAAGAAGCGTC
Organism: Lentzea sp. NPDC005914; assembly: GCF_040629405.1. Taxonomy (NCBI): domain Bacteria; kingdom Bacillati; phylum Actinomycetota; class Actinomycetes; order Pseudonocardiales; family Pseudonocardiaceae; genus Lentzea; species Lentzea sp. NPDC005914. Next base: position 263,409 of record NZ_JBEXVQ010000005.1, read on the forward strand.
GTAGGCCTGAAGCATTCGCTCGGGGTCGTGCTGGCGGGCGACATTGTCGGCCTCGAACGAATTGACCAGCTCACCCCGGAACGACGGCACGTCGATCCCGCCGACAGTTTCGAAGTTGCTCGAACGAGGTTTAGCGTACTGGCCCGCCATCCGTCCGAAACGTGCCACCTCCTGACCCGACCGTTCCGCCATGCGGGCGGCCACGCGCTGGATGTTCCGTACCTTTCGGGAAGTTGTCAGCGGATCCACGTCGGAAAAGGACTCCGCGCAGTCGCCGAGCTGCAGCACGCGCGCCTCACCGAGCGCGGCGAGACCGAGCGCGCGCTTCGCCTCGCGAATTTCGGAATGTGCGACCAGGGGGAGTGCACCGGACAGTTCCGCCTCGATCAGGTCGTACTCGGGGTGGTGGTGCCAGTGGGGCTGCTGCGTGGCCGGCAACGTCATCCACGGGGCGGCGGTCTGCGTGTACGTGAACTCCGTCAGCTTCACCGTCTGTGGCATTGTGCTCACTCCTGTTTCTGGTTCGGCTGGACGTTTCAGGCGACGATGCCCTCGATCTCCACGAGGAGATCGGCACGGCAGACGTCGACGTTCAGGTACTGGACGCGGGCGTTCGGGGAGAAACGCTCTTCGCACATCGCGCGGACGACGGGGATGTCGGACCGGTGACGGACGTAGACCTTGATGTTGTCGAGGTTCAGCAAGGAATTGCCCTGCGTGATCTCGTAGTCCGCCAGGTTCTCGTCGGAAATGAGGTGCTCGATGTTGTCGAGTGACAACTTCACCTGCGCGGCGATGTCGCCGTCGTGCAGGGTCTCGTGCCCGCGGATGCTGGCCGTCCCGGCCACGTAGATCTGCCCTGACCTGCGGTCGGTGTGCGTGGCGGCGAGGTAGGTGGCCCGCGCGAACTTGGGCGGGCGCGGGCCGTACTGCCTCGGGTAGTGGTAGGCGGCCATCTGCTTGGAGTTCTCCACCGACGTCAGCGCGGCGGAGCGGGAGGCCAGGAAGTAGAACGCGATCCCGCCGCCCTGCGACCCGATTCCGGTCGCGCTCGGCACCTCCTTGTCACCGAAGTGGAAGAGTTCGAACGCCTCCGCGCGGCCCTTGCAGAAGTCCCGGTAGATCTCGAGACCCTCGGTGTTGTCCGCGTTGATGTCGTTGATGAAGTTCCACATGCGGAAGCAGTTCTTGTAGCCGAGGGTGTCCATCAGGTCCAGCGCCGCGACGTAGGCCACGCGGGTGTCCTCGGTGTAGCGGCCGGTCGGGGCGATGCGGCCCGCGACGAGGAGGTACTCGCCGTCGTGGGCGTAAACGACGCCGTGGTGCTCCCCGGTCTCGACCTCGCGCCCGGTCGTCCACACCTCCGCGAATGCCTCGCCGAGGTCGGCCGCCATGTGCAGGTCCAGCGTCAGAAGACCATTCTCCACGCGCGGGTCGGTGCACTCGGTGGTGTAGTTGATGACTCCGAGAACGTTTCCGGTGGCCGCGACGTTGCTGACTTCGGTCAGGCCGGTGAACACCGAGCTGGGGAGGTTCACCTTCTGCTGCGCCTGAGTCATGGGAATGCCCCTCCGAGGAGTAGGTGAAACGTTTTGCGGAATGAGATCGGGCTTTTGTTTCGAGCTTCTCTTCCGGGCCGGTGATCAAAGATTAGCCACTGGGCGCGCTCCGCAAAACTGCTCCGCCGGGGAAAGCACTTTCGGGCGGGATGATAGGGGGGTCCTAGGGGGGTGCTAGGGGATTTCCTACTTACTGGACCGATGATGCCGAGGCTAGCATCGCTCGAGGTGCAAGCCACGTCGCCAGTAATTAGGGAGCGCCGTCGGGATGTTTCGAACCGAACTGATCCGGCCGTTGTCCGACCTGCTGCGATACCACGCGGCCAACGTCCCGGAGAAGGTCGCGTTCGCGGACTCGCGGCGCACGGTCACGTACGCGGAGCTGGAGAAGCGCACCGGACGGCTCGGCGGGCACCTCGCCGAACTGCGGCTGCAACCGGGTGACCGTGCGCTGATCTTCCTGGGCAACAGCGTCGACATCATCGAGAGCTACCTGGGTGTCACGCGCGCGAACGCGGTCGCGGTGCCGTTCAACCCGCATTCCGCCGACGCCGAGCTCGCCTACGTGCTGGACGACAGCGGCGCCCGCGTCGTGATCACCGACTTCGCGCACCTGGACCAGGTCCGCAAGCTGCTGCCGGGCCGCCCCTATCTCAAGGTGGTCGTCAGCGGCGACGAACCTCTCCCGCGCGGCAGTTCCGTTGTGTCGTACCAGGAACTGACCACGAACGACCCGGCCGTTCCCGCGCGCGACGACCAGGGCCTCGACGACGTGGCGTTCATGCTCTACACCTCCGGCACCACCGGCAAGCCGAAGGGCGTGCTGTCGACGCAGCGCGCGTGCCTGTGGTCGGTCGCCGCCTGCTACGCCCCGGTGATCGGGTTGAACCACGACGACAAGGTGTTGTGGCCCTTGCCGTTGCACCACTCTCTCGCGCACGTGCTGTGTGTCGTCGGTGTCACGGCGGTCGGCGCCACCGCTCGCATCCTCGACGGGTTCGCGGCCGACGAGGTGCTGGCCGCGCTGGAAGGCGACGACTACACGTTCATGTGCGGTGTTCCCGCCATGTACCACCATCTTCTGGAAGTCGCGCGTACACGCGAGGTTCCGTCGAGCGCGCTGACCCGGTGCCTCACCGCGGGGTCGGCGTGCCCGCCGGCGTTGCGCGTCGAGTTCGAGGCGCTGTTCGGTGTCGCGCTGCTCGACGGCTACGGCAGCACCGAGACGTGCGGCCTGATCGCGGTGAACTGGGCGCACGGCACCAGGGTTCCCGGCTCCTGCGGCCTGCCGGTGCCGGGTCTCGCGGTGCGGCTGGTCGATCCGGACACCGGCGTCGACGTCGACGCGGAGGCCGAGGGCGAGGTCTGGGTGCGCGGCCCGAGCCTCATGACGGGCTACCACAACCAGCCGGAGGCGACCGCGCAGGCGATGCCGAACGGCTGGTACCGCACGGGCGACCTGGCGCGCCGCGACCTCTACGGCTACGTCACGATCACCGGCCGCGTCAAGGAGCTCATCATCCGCGGCGGCGAGAACATCCACCCCGGCGAGGTGGAGGAGGTGCTGCTCAAGGTCCCCGGCGTCGCCGACGCCGCGGTGGTCGGCAAGCCGCACGACATCCTCGGCGAGGTGCCGATCGCGTTCGTCGTGCCCGGCAAGCAGGGCCTCGATCCCGTGCGCCTGTACGACGCCTGCCGCGAGCAGCTGTCGAACTTCAAGGTGCCCGAAGAGCTGTACGAGATCGACCACATCCCGCGCACTACCTCGGGCAAGATCACGCGGCACGTGCTGCTCGACCGTCCGGCCCGGCTTCGGGCCGCGAGCGGCGGGCAGCACGAGTCGTTGCTGCGCATGGACTGGGCGCCGATGTCGTCGGTCCGCACGGCGTCGCTCGAACTGGCCAAGCGCTGGGCGGTCGTCGGCCCGGACGCCTTCGGCCTGACTGCTTCTCTTGTGTCCGCCGGTGTGCACGTGGCGACGCACGTGGACGCCGCGTCGCTGCACGTGTCCGTTGTGGACGGTGAACCGGCCCCGGACGTGGCGGTGCTGTGCTGCCCGGACGACATGGACACCGGAGGCAAGCTCACCACGGCCGCGCAGGAGGCGTTGCGCAAGGTCGGTGGCGTGCTGCGGACGTGGGTGAACGACGACTGGTTCGCGCACTCCCGGCTGGTCGTGCTGACCCGGGGCGCGGTCGCGGCGGGTGTCGAGGACGTGCGCGACCTCGTGCACGCGCCGGTGTGGGGGCTGCTGCGCTCGTTGCAGGTCGAGTTCCCGAACCGGTTCACGCTGATCGACATCGACGACCTGCCCCCGTCCGCCGGGGTGCTGCCGCTCGCGGTCGCCGCGGGCGAACCACAGCTGGCCATCCGCTCCGGCATCGCGTTGACGCCGCGGCTCAAGCGCGTGTCGGCGTCCGTGGACAGCGACGAGGTGCTGCGCATCGACCCCAAGCGCACGGTCGTCGTGACCGGCGCGGACGGCACGATGGGCGCGGCTCTGACCAGGCATCTCGTTGCCGCGTACGGTGCACGGCACCTGCTGCTGATCAGCTCGCGCGGCCGGGCCGACGAGGCGACCGCGCACCTGGAGTCCGCACTGTCGGAGCTCGGTGCGCGGGTCGCGGTGGCGGCCTGCGACGTGGCGGACCGCGCCGCGCTGGCCGAGGTGCTGGGCAAGCTGAAGCGGCCGATCACCGCCGTCATCCACGGTGAGGGCGAGCACCCGGCGAAACCGTCGCCGAACGTTCCTCGGGCGGACGTGTTCCGGTCCGTTGTGGATGGTGCGGTGAACCTGCACCAGCTCACGAAGAGCGGCGAGGTCACCGCGTTCGTCATGCTCTGCACGGTCGCGGGCGCACTCGGCCTGGTCGGGTCGGGGGAGCAGGCGGCGGCGAACTCGTTCCTGGACGCGCTGGCCCGCTACCGCCGCAAACGCGAGCTTTCCGCGACGTTCCTCGCTGTCGGTTCGACGGACGCGCCGACGACGGCGTCGCGGGTGGGCGAGCTGTCGACGCAGGAGTTCGCCGCGATGTTCGACGTGGCGACGTCCGCGGGGCTGGCGCAGGCCGTGATCATGCGGATCAACAGTGCCGCTCTCCGCGAACAGACGTCGTCGACCGAGGTGCCGGCGTTGCTGCGCGGCCTGATCGACGTGTCGGCGCGGCTCGCCACGCCGGATGAGCGCGACCTGTCCGCGCTGCGTCAGCGACTGGTGGCGATGTCGCCGGAGGAGCAGGACATCTTCCTGCTCAACCTGGTGCGCACCGAGGTCGCGGGCGTGCTCGGGCTGACCGGCGCCGAGCGGGCGGAGTCGAAGAAGACGTTCCGCGAGCTCGGCCTGACCTCGGTCACGGCGGTCGACCTGCGCAACCGGCTGACCGCGGCGACGGGCCTGCACCTGTCCGCGCCGGTCGCGTTCGACTACCCCACTCCTGTTGTGCTGGCGCGTCATTTACGGGCCGAACTGCTGGGGGAGCGCGCGGCCGTGGCGCCCGAGGTCGTGCGGGCGTTGCCGGACGAGCCGATCGCGATCGTCGGCATGGCCTGCCGTTATCCCGGTGGGGTGGCGTCGCCGGAGGACCTGTGGCGGCTGGTGATGTCCGGCGCGGACGTCGTGTCGTCGTTTCCCACAGACCGCAACTGGGACCTGGAGAAGCTGTTCGACGGCGCCTCGCACACCCGCTCGGGCGGTTTCCTGCACGACGCCGCCGACTTCGACGCGGAGTTCTTCGGGATCTCACCGCGGGAGGCTCTCGCGATGGACCCGCAGCAGCGGTTGCTGCTGGAGGTGTCGTGGGAGGCTCTCGAACGGGCGGGCATCGACCCGGCGTCGTTGCGCGGCACCAACGGCGGCGTGTTCGCCGGTGTGATGTACCACGACTACGGCGCCGGCCTGCTGGACGCGCCCGCCGGGACCGAGGGGTACTGGACGACCGGTACGGCGGGCAGTGTCGTGTCCGGTCGCGTCGCCTACACGCTGGGTCTGCAGGGGCCGGCCGTCACCGTGGACACGGCTTGTTCGTCGTCGCTGGTCGCCTTGCACTGGGCGGCGCAGTCGTTGCGTTCCGGTGAGTCGTCGATCGCGTTGGCCGGTGGTGTGACGATCATGTCGACGCCGCAGACCTTCGTGGAGTTCTCGCGGCAGGGCGGGCTCTCCGCCGATGGCCGCTGCAAGGCTTTCTCCGATTCCGCTGACGGCACCGGCTGGTCCGAAGGCGCCGGCCTCGTGGTTTTGGAACGGTTGTCGGACGCTCGCCGCAACGGGCACACCGTGCTGGCGGTGCTGCGCGGCTCGGCGATCAACCAGGACGGCGCGTCGAACGGCCTGACCGCGCCGAACGGTCCGTCGCAGCAGCGAGTGATCCGGCAAGCGCTTGCGTCCGCCGGTCTGTCCACTTCGGACGTCGACGCGGTCGAAGCGCACGGCACCGGCACGACGCTGGGCGACCCGATCGAGGCGCAGGCGTTGCTCGCGACCTACGGCCAGGGCCGGACCGGATCCAATTCCCCTGGGCCGCTGTGGCTGGGGTCGGTGAAGTCGAATCTCGGCCACACGCAGGCCGCTGCCGGTGTCGCGGGCGTGATCAAGATGGTGATGGCCTTGCGGCACGGTGTTCTGCCGCGCACGCTGCACGTGACCTCGCCGTCCTCGCACGTCGAATGGGGGACGGGCCGGGTCGAGCTGTTGACGTCGAATCAGCCTTGGCCCTCGGTGCCGCGGGAACGGCGTGCGGCGGTGTCCGGGTTCGGTGTCTCGGGCACGAACGCGCACGTGATCTTGGAGGCTCCGGGCGTTCAGGAATTGTCGGACCTGCCTGAGATGATTGGGATGGGGGGTGGATCCCCCCAGGGGGCCGGCCAATCGGGATCGATTCCGTGGGTGGTGTCGGCGAAGTCCGCGACGGCGTTGGACGCGCAGATCAGGCGGATCCGGGCCGTCGAGGCACCGGCTCTCGACATCGGCGCGTCGCTGGTGTCGACGCGGGCGCAGTTGGAGCACCGCGCGGTGCTCCTCGACGGCGTCGAGATCGCGCGCGGGGTGGCGTCCGAGCGGCCGCTGGCGGTGCTGTTCTCCGGGCAGGGGTCGCAGCGGCTCGGCATGGGACGTGAGCTGTACGAGCGGTTCCCGTTGTTCGCGTCGGCTTTCGACGCGGTGCTGGAGCACCTGGACGTGGCGCTGCGGGACGTGATGTGGGGCCACGACGCCGACGCGCTGAACGCGACCCGGTACACGCAGCCGGCGTTGTTCGCGATCGAGGTGGCGCTGTTCCGGCTGGCCGCTTCCTTCGGTGTGCGGCCGGACTTCGTGGGCGGGCATTCGATCGGCGAGATCGTCGCCGCGCACGTGGCCGGGGTGTTCTCGCTGGAGGACGCGTGCCGGTTGGTGGACGCGCGGTCGCGGTTGATGCAGGCGCTGCCTTCCGGTGGCGCGATGGTCGCGCTGCAGGCCACCGAAGAAGAAGTGGTGCCGCTGCTCGGTCCCGAGGTGTCGCTGGCGGCTGTGAACGGGCCGCGTTCGGTGGTGGTCGCGGGTACCGAGGCGGCGGTGCTGGCGGTCGTGGATCGGTTCGCGGACCGCAAGACTAAGCGTCTCACGGTGAGCCATGCGTTTCACTCGCCCTTGATGAACCCGATGCTGGACGAGTTCCGCGCGGTCGTCGAGGGCCTGTCGTTCTCCGAGCCGCAGATCCCGGTCGTGTCCAACGTGACCGGGCAGCTCGCCGTGCGCGAACAACTCACCTCGCCCGAGTACTGGGTGCGGCACGTGCGTGAGGCCGTGCGGTTCTCCGACGGCGTGCGGGCGCTGGGCCGTCAGGGTGTGTCGGCGTTCCTGGAGCTCGGCCCCGACGGCGTGCTGTCGGCGCTGGTGGCGGAGATGACCGAGACGGGCGCGGTGCCGCTGGACGCCGCTGTGGTGCCGGTGCTGCGCCGCGAACGGCCAGAGGAGGCTTCGGCGGTGTCGGCGTTGGCGCGCCTGCACGTCGTGGGTGTGCCGGTGGACTGGTCCCGGCTGTTCGAGGGCACCGGCGCGGCTCGCGTCGACCTGCCCACCTACGCGTTCCAGCGTTCGCGGTTCTGGCCCGAGCCCGAGGTCGCGGTCGGCAAGGCGGATCCGCTGGACGCGGCGTTCTGGCAGCTGGTGGAGAACGACGAGCTGGCTTCGGTGCTGGATCTCGATCCCGAGGTGGCCGCCGCCGTCGTCCCCGCTCTGTCGTCGTGGCGGACTCGGCAGCGGTCGCAGTCCATTGTGGATTCGTGGCGGTTCCGCGAGTCGTGGACCAGGCTGTCGCTGTCCGGCGCGTTCTTCGGGTCCTGGTTGGTCGTCGTGCCGCCGGGGGAGCAGGACACGTGGACGCGCGACGTCGTGGAGATCCTCGGCGGGGTCGCGGTCCCGTTGGACAAGGTCGCTTCCCTGGCCGGCCGGGAGTTCACCGGCGTCGTGTCGCTGCTGGGCGTCGCGGACGACTCGGATGACGTGCCGTACCCGTTGTCCGGGACGTTGTCGCTGCTGAAGGCATTGGAAGGCATCGATGCTCCGTTGTGGACGGTGACGCGGGGCGCCGTGTCGACGGGCCACGGGGACGTCGTGACGTCGCCGGTGCAGACAGCGTTGTGGGGCATGGGCCGCGTGGCCGCTCTGGAGCTGCCACGCCGGTGGGGCGGGCTGATCGACCTGCCGGGCAGCGTGGACACCCAGATCGCGCAGGGTTTGCAGGCGGCGCTGGTGAACTCGCAGGGCGAGGACCAGATCGCGGTGCGCGGCAACGGTGTCTTCGCCCGTCGTCTGGTGCCCGCGCCGCGTGGTGAGCACGGCGAGGACTGGGCGCCCTCGGGCACGGTCCTGATCACCGGCGGTACCGGTGCTCTGGGCGGTTTCGTGGCGCGGTCCGTTGCTGCTCGTGGCGCCTCGCACATCGTTCTGACCTCGCGCCGAGGTCCGCTGACTCCTGGCGTCGAGCACCTCGTGGCGCAGCTCGAAGGGTTCGGTGCCGAGGTGTCGGTCGAGGCCTGCGACGTCGCTGATCGCGCTGCTGTCGAGGAGCTGTTGAGCTGTTTTCCTGATCTGACGGCTGTTGTGCATTGCGCAGGGGTCGACAGTGGTGACGCGCCGTTGGTCGATCTGACTGTTGATCAGCTCGGGGAGTTGTTGCGCGCCAAGATGGTGTCGGCGCGGCATTTGCACGAGCTGACCGGGAACCTCGACGCGTTCGTGCTGTTCTCGTCGGGCGCGGCGGCGTGGGGCAGCGGCGGACAGCCCGCGTACTCGACCGCGAACGCCTACCTGGACGGCCTGGCTCAGCTTCGCCGTGGCCAGGGCCTGGTGGCGACGTCCGTGCAGTGGGGTGCGTGGGCCGAGGCCGGTATGGCGACCGATCCGGAGGCCTACGACCAGTTGCGCCGCCACGGAGTGCTGCCGATGGACCCCGAGCTGGCGTTGACCGCGTTGGTGCAGGCGGTGTCCGACGGCGAGACGGTGCTGACCGTCACGAACACCGACTGGGCCCGTTTCGCGCCGGGCTTCACCGCGTCGCGCCCGTCGCCGCTGTTCTCGGCGATCCCGGAAGTCGTGGCCGCTCTCGCCTCGGACGGGGACGTCGCCGGTGCCGAGCTGGCGTTGCAGGAGAAGCTCGCCGGGTTGTCCGAGGCTGACCGGTCGCGCGTGCTGCTGGACCTCGTGCGTTCCGAGGCCGCGGCGGTGCTGGGGCACTCCGGGGTCGAGTCGATCCACGCGGAGAAAGCGTTCCGCGACCAGGGTTTCGACTCGCTGACCGCCGTGGAGATGCGCGACCGCCTCAAGTCCGCGACCGGACTGCCCGTGCCGTCCGCGCTGGTCTTCGACTACCCGACGCCGCGTCTGGTCGCCGAACACCTGCTGTCCGGCCTGTCCTCGTCGGTGGACGGCTCCGCGCTGGCCGAGCTGACCAGGTTCGAGACCGCCGTGGCGTCGGCTTCCTCCGACGACCACGAGGTGATCCGCGAGCGGCTGGAGAAGCTGCTCGGGCGTTTGAAGAAGCCTGTGTCCACTTCGGACGACGACATCCGCAACGTCTCCGTCGAGGACCTCCTGAACATCATCGACGACGAGTTGCTCGACCTCTCGTAGAAGCCGTGTTGCCCGCACGAAATGAGGACGGACCAGTGCAGGAAGAGCAGCAGGACAAGGTTGCCGACTACCTGAGGCGAGTCACGGTCGAGTTGCGCCGGACTCGTGAACGCGTCCTCGAGCTGGAGCAGAAGCACAGCGAGCCCATCGCGATCGTGGGCATGTCGTGCCGCCTCCCCGGTGGGGTGGTCACTCCCGAGCAGCTGTGGGACGCCGTTGTCTCCGAACGGGACCTGGTTTCCCCGTTCCCGGCGGACCGCGGCTGGGACCTGTCGTCGTTGCGCAGTAGCTCTTTGGCGCAGGAGGGCGGGTTCCTGGCGGATCTGGCCTCGTTCGACGCGGACTTCTTCGGCATCTCGCCGCGCGAGGCCCTCGGCATGGACCCGCAGCAGCGCATGATGCTGGAGCTCACGTGGGAGGCCCTGGAGCGCGCGGGCCTGGACCCTGCTTCGTTGCGGGGTTCCTCCACTGGCGTCTTCGTGGGCACGAACGGCCAGGACTACGCGGATCTGGTGTCGGTGGACGGCGACGGGCACGCCTCCACCGGCTTCATCGCGTCCGTGCTTTCCGGCCGTCTCTCCTACACGTTCGGCTTCGAGGGCCCCGCGGTCTCCGTCGACACCGCCTGTTCCTCTTCGTCCGTCGCGATGCACCTGGCGATGCAGGCTTTGCGTTCCGGCGAATGCTCTCTGGCGCTGGCCGGCGGCGTGACGATCATGGCCACGCCGAACTCGTTCATCGAGTTCACGCTGCAGCGCGGTCTCGCCGCCGACGGCCGCTGCAAGGCCTTCTCGGACTCGGCCGACGGTGTGGGCTGGTCCGAGGGCGCGGGCATGCTGGTGCTGGAGCGGTTGTCCGACGCCGTCGCGTCCGGTCATCACGTTCTCGGCCTTCTGCGCGGTTCGGCGGTCAACCAGGACGGCGCCTCGAACGGCCTGACCGCCCCGAACGGCCCTTCACAGCAACGCGTGATCCGCGCGGCTCTGGCCTCCGCCGGCCTGGCTCCGTCCGACGTCGACGCGGTGGAGGCGCACGGCACCGGCACGACGCTGGGCGACCCGATCGAGGCCGCCGCGCTGATCGCGACCTACGGCCAGGACCGCGCGGTCCCGCTCTACATCGGCTCCGTCAAGTCGAACATCGGTCACACGCAGGCGGCGGCGGGCGTCGCCTCAGTGATCAAGGTCGTGCAGGCGATGCAGCACGGCGTCCTGCCGCGCACCCTCCACGTCACGTCGCCTTCCTCGCACGTCGACTGGTCCGCGGGTTCCGTCTCCCTGCTGACCTCGGCCACCTCCTGGCCGTCCGTTGATCGGCCGCGCCGAATCGGCATCTCTTCGTTCGGCGTCTCCGGCACCAACTCGCACCTGATCGTGGAGGCGCCGGGGATCCCCCCGATTTCCAGCGTATCGACTTCGAGCCCGCCCCAACCGGGCTCGCCGAAATCTGTGGACAGCTCGGCGCCTGTGGACAACTCGACAGTTGTCGATCTTGCCGGTCCGGAATCGTCAGACCTCCGTGGGACGCTTGGAGTGGGGACCTCGGTCTCCCCCCGGGGCCCCCAGTCGGGATCGATTCAGGGCGGTGGCGTGCCGTGGCTGGTGTCGGCGAAGACCGAGACGGCGCTGAACGCGCAGATCGCACAGCTTGCTGACGTGTCGGCGGATGCGAGGGATGTCGGGTACTCGCTCGCCGCGCGCACGCTGTTCGATCACCGTGCGGTGGTGCTCGACGGTGCGGAGATCGCGCGAGGCACAGCGGCCGAGAAGCAGTTGGCGATGCTGTTCACCGGGCAGGGTTCGCAGCGGCTCGGCATGGGGCGCGAGCTGTACGAGGCGTTCCCGGCGTTCCGCCAGGCGTTCGACGAGGTCGCCCAGCACCTGGACGTGCGCGCGGTCATGTGGGGCGACGACGCCGAAGCGTTGCACCAGACTGGCCACGCGCAGCCCGCGATCTTCGCGCTGCAGGTCGCCCTCTACCGCCTGCTCGAGTCGTTCGGCGTCAAGGCCGACCATCTCGCCGGCCACTCGATCGGCGAGATCGCCGCCGCGCACATCGCGGGCGTGTTCAGCCTCGAAGACGCCGCAAAGCTCGTCCGCGAACGCGCCCGCCTCATGCAGGCCCTGCCCACCGGCGGCGTGATGATCGCACTCCAAGCCACCGAAGCCGAAGTCCGACCGCACCTCACACCAGGCATCTCCATCGCGGCCATCAACGGACCCGATTCGCTCGTCATCGCCGGCGCGGAAGACGAAGCCCGCGCGCTGGTCAAGAACTTCGAAGACCGCAAGACCAAGCAGCTCCAGGTCAGCCACGCGTTCCACTCGCCGCTGATGGACCCGATGCTGGACGACTTCCGCGCCGCGATCAGCGACCTGACCTTCAACGCTCCAGCCATTCCCGGCCTGGGTGACGTCGCGAACGCCGAGTACTGGGTCCGTCACGTCCGCGACACAGTCCGCTTCCACCACACCGTCACTAGCCTGGGAGACAAGAGGTTCCTCGAGATCGGCCCGGACGGCGTGCTGTCGGCGCTGGTCGGCGGCGCCATCCCGACGCTGCGAAAGGACCGCCCCGAACCTCAGGCCCTCGTCACCGCGCTCGCCCGCCTGCACGTCGAAGGCACCGGCGTCGACTGGACGCCGTTCTACGCAGGCGCCTCCCGGATCGACCTGCCCACGTACGCGTTCCAGCGGCAGCGTTTCTGGCCCTCGACCGCGAAGAACGCCGACGCGTCCGGCCTCGGCCTCACCGCGGTCGGTCACCCGCTGCTCGGCGCGGCGGTCGAGCTCGCCGGCGGGCAGGGCGTGCTGTTCACCAGCAGGCTGTCGGTCACGACGCAGCCGTGGCTCGCGGACCACGTCGTCGGCGGCCGGGTTCTGTTGCCCGGCACGGCTTTCGTCGAGCTCGCGTTGCGGGCAGCCGACGAACTGGGCCTCGACCGCCTCGACGAGCTGACGCTGTCGGCGCCGCTGGTCCTCAACGAGCCGGTGCAGCTCCAGGTCGCCGTGGGCGCGCTCGACGGAACTGGGCGCCGCTCCATCGCGATCTACTCGCGTCTCGACCCGGACACGCCGTGGCTCGAGCACTGCACAGGTTTCCTCGCGTCTGGAGCCGCTTCCGGCTTCGACACCACGGTCTGGCCACCCGCCGGCGCGGAAGCGGTTGCGCTGGAAGGGTTCTACGAGCGGTTCGCGGACAACGGCTTCGCGTACGGGCCGGCGTTCCAGGGCCTGCGCGCGGCGTGGAAGCTCGGCGACGACGTCTACGCCGAGGTCGCCATCGCGGATGACACCGACCGCTACGGTCTGCACCCCGCGTTGCTCGACGCGGCCCTGCACGCCGCCGACCTCAGCACGTCCGAGGGCGGCATGCCCTTTGCCTGGCAGGGTGTTTCGCTGCACGCGACGGGTGCTTCCGAGCTGCGAGTACGCATCCGTCCCCAGGGCGAGTCGTTCGCGGTCGCCTCGACGGACCCCAGCGGCACGCCGGTCGTGTCGGTCGACTCCCTCGTCACCCGCCCCATTCCCACTGACGACTCGAGCATCGCGCGCGAGGCGTTGTTCCACGTCGACTGGACGCCCGTCGCGCTGCCCACCGAGACCACCGAAGTCGAGCTGGAGCACGTCGTTTCCGATGGCTCGCCGGTAGCGTCCGCGCACGCCCTGACGTCGCAGGCCCTCGCGCGCCTGCAGCAGTGGATCGCGGACGAGCGCCAGGACCGTCTCGCCTTCGTCACCCGCCCCGGCGACCTGGGCGCGGCCGCGGTGTGGGGCCTGGTCCGGTCAGCGCAGACCGAGCACCCCGGTCGCTTCGTGCTGGTCGAGTCGGACGGCGACGTCCCGGCAAAGATCTTCGCGCTGGACGAGCCGCAGATCCGGTGGCGTGACAGTGAAGCGTTCGTGCCACGCCTGGCTCGTCTGGCTCCCGCTGACGAATTCTCTTGGCAGGGCAGGGTTCTCATCACCGGCGGCACCGGCGGGCTCGGCCTGGTGATCGCCCGCCACCTCGTCGCCACCCACGGCGTCCGTGACCTGCTGCTCGTCTCCCGGCGCGGTGAGGCCGACGTCGCGGAGCTGGAATCGTTGGGCGCCAGCGTGATCGTGGAGGCGTGCGACGTCTCCGACCGATCGGCGTTGGAATCGCTGTTGTCGCGGCACGAGGTCCGCGCCGTCGTGCACACCGCGGGCGTTCTCGACGACGGCATCGTCGAGTCCCTGACGCCCGACCGCGTCGACACCGTGTTGCGCCCCAAGGTCGACGCCGCCTGGCACCTGCACGAGCTGACCACCGACCTCGACGCGTTCGTGGTGTTCTCGTCCGTCGCGGGCACGATCGGCACCGCCGGTCAAGGCAACTACGCGGCTGCCAACGCGTTCCTCGACGCCCTGATGGAACACCGCCGCTCGAACGGTCTTCCCGGCACCTCACTCGCGTGGGGCCCGTGGATCGCGGGCATGCTCTCGGGCGCCGACGCGGAACGCATGGCGCGCACCGGAATCCCGGGCATCACCGTCGAGCAGGGCGTCGAGCTCTTCGACGCGGCTCTCGGCGCCGGCAACGCCGTCCCGGTCCGCCTCGACCTGCCGGTGCTGCGCGGCCGCGGCGACATCCCGCCGATGCTGCGCGGCCTGATCAAGACCCGTCCACGCCGCGTGGTCGCCGGTTCCTCCTCGGCCGTCTCGCTGACCAGCCGCCTCGCCGGCCTCGACGAGAACGGCCGCCTGGAAGCGTTGCTGGACCTCGTGCGCGGCCAGGTCGCCACGGTCCTCGGCCACGCGGGCACCGACGAGATCGACCCCGGCCGCGCCTTCCAGTCCCTCGGCTTCGACTCGCTGACCGCCATCGAACTTCGCAACCAGCTCACCACCGTGACAGGCCTGCGCCTGCCCGCCACCCTGATCTTCGACTACCCGAACGCGGGCGTGCTGGCCTCGTACCTGCGTGACGAACTCTTCGGCTCCGACACGATCGTTCCGTCCGCCGAGGTGCGTTCGGCGGTCTCCGACGACCCGATCGTGATCGTCGGCATGGCCTGCCGCTACCCCGGAGGCGTGTCGTCGCCGGAAGACCTGTGGCGTCTCGTGGTCGACGGCGTCGACGCCGTGACCGACTTCCCGACGAACCGCGGCTGGGACGTCGGCTCGCTCTACCACCCGGATCCCGACCACATCGGCACCTCCTACACGCGTTCCGGCGGCTTCCTGCACGACGCCCCGCTGTTCGACCCGGCCTTCTACGGCATGTCCCCGCGTGAGGCATTGGCGACTGACTCCCAGCAGCGCCTGCTGTTGGAAACCGCCTGGGAGTCCCTGGAACGCGCGGGCATCGACCCGGTTTCGTTGCGAGGCAGCGCGACGGGCGTGTTCGCCGGCGTCATGTACACCGACTACTCGGTCGTGATCAGCGGCAGCGAGTTCGAGGGCTACCAGAGCATGGGCAGCGCCGGCACGTTCGCGTCCGGCCGCGTGTCCTACACGTTCGGCTTCGAGGGCCCGGCCGTCACCGTCGACACCGCCTGCTCGTCCTCCCTGGTCGCCCTGCACCTGGCCTCCCAGGCCCTGCGCAACGGCGAATGCTCCCTCGCCCTGGCCGGCGGCGTGACCGTCATGTCCACGCCGTCGACGTTCGTCGAGTTCTCCCGCCAGCGCGGCCTGTCCGCAGACGGCCGCTGCAAGTCCTTCTCCGACAACGCCGACGGCGTGGGCTGGGGCGAAGGCGTGGGCCTGCTGGTCCTGGAACGCCAGTCCGACGCGCTGCGCAACGGCCACACCGTCCTGGCCGTGGTCCGCGGCTCCGCGATCAACCAGGACGGCGCTTCGAACGGCCTGACGGCGCCGAACGGCCCGTCACAGCAACGCGTGATCCGCTCCGCCCTCGCCTCGGCGGGCCTGTCCGTGTCAGATGTGGACGTGGTCGAGGCCCACGGCACCGGCACGACTCTGGGCGACCCGATCGAAGCCCAGGCCCTGCTCGCCACCTACGGCGCTGATCGGCCGTCGCCTCTGCTGCTCGGCTCGATCAAGTCGAACATCGGTCATTCCCAGGCCGCCGCGGGTGTCGCGGGCGTGATCAAGATGGTCCACGCCATGCGCCACGGCCTGGTCCCTGCGACCCTCCACGTCGACGAGCCCTCCACCCACGTGGACTGGGAGGCCGGAGACATCACCCTCGTCACCGCCGCCACCTCTTGGCCCGCCGTCTCTCGCCCGCGCCGCGCGGGCGTCTCGTCGTTCGGCGTTTCGGGGACGAATGCGCACGTGATCTTGGAGGCTCCGGGCCTTCAGGAATTGTCAGACCTGCCTGAGATGATTGGGATGGGGGGTGGTTCCCCCCGGGGGGCCAGCCAACCCGGATCGATTCAGCAGAGCGACGGCGACCGCGACCTCGCGCGCGACGGCGACCTTGCGGGTGCTGGCGACCTCGCGGGCCACGGCGATCTCGCGGGTGCTGGAGATCTCGCGCGCGACGGTGACCTCGCGAGTGTTGGCGTGCCGTGGCTGGTGTCGGCGAAGTCGGCGGTCTCGCTGGACGCGCAGGTCGAACGGGTGCTGGAGCTGGCTGGCGACCGGCGGGACATCGGGTACTCGCTCGCGTTGAAGACGCAGTTCGACCACCGGGCTGTGGTGCTCGGCGGGAAGGTCGTCGCCCAGGGCGCGGTGAGTGGAAAGCCGCTGGCCTACGTGTTCTCCGGGCAGGGGTCGCAGCGGCTGGGCATGGGGCGTGAGCTATATGAGGCGTTCCCAGGATTCGCGCAGGCGTTGGACGAGGTACTGGAACACCTCGATGGCGTGCGCGAGGTCATGTGGGGTGACGACGCCGAGGCGCTGAACCAGACCGGGAACACGCAGCCCGCGATCTTCGCCGTTCAGGTCGCGCTGTACCGGTTGCTGGAGTCGTTCGGGCTGAAGCCCGCGAAGGTCGCCGGGCACTCCATCGGCGAGATCGCGGCCGCCCACGTCGCCGGGTTGCTGAGCCTCGCGGACGCGGCGAAGCTCGTCCGGGCACGCGCCAGCCTCATGCAGGCGTTGCCGGTTGGTGGCGCGATGGTGTCGGTCATCGCGTCCGAAGAAGAGGTGCGCGCGCACCTGACTGTTGGCGTGTCCATTGCCGCCGTCAACGGGCCTCGGTCTGTGGTGATCGCGGGCGTCGAAGAAGAAGTGCTCGCTATCGCGGAGAAGTGGAAGAACAAGCGGCTCAAGGTCAGCCACGCGTTCCACTCGCCGTTGATGGAGCCGATGCTGGACGACTTCCGTGCGGCGATCGCGGACATCGAACTCCGCGAACCGGTTGTCGGAATGTCAACATCCGGCGATGTCGCCACCGTCGACTACTGGGTCAACCACGTGCGTGACGTGGTGCGCTTCCACGACAACGTCACTCGGCTGGGTGACGTGACTTTGCTTGAGGTGGGGCCGGATGCGCAGTTGACGGCGATGGTTGACGGGTTGATTCCGACGTTGACGCGCGTCAAGTCTGATGTTGAATCAATGTTGACTGCATTGAGTCAAGTACATGTTGACGGAATCAATGTTGACTGGACACAGCTGTATACAGGCGGTCGACGAGTCGACGTGCCCACCTACGCGTTCGACCACCAGTCGTTCTGGCCGGAGAGCACCACGAAGTCGGACGTCCGGTCGGCGGGCCTCGGTGCGGTGGAGCACCCGCTGCTCGGCGCGGCTGTCGAGCTCGCCGGAGGAGCGGGCTACCTGTTCACGGCGAGGCTGTCGCGGCGGTCGTGGCTGGCCGACCACACCGTGCACGGCGCGGTGCTCGTGCCGGGCGCGGCGCTCGTCGAGCTGGCGGTGCGGGCGGCGGACGAGGTCGGCCTCGATCGCGTCGAGGAGCTGACGCTCGCGGCACCGTTGGTGCTGCCGGAGAGCGGTGGTGTTCAGGTCCAGCTGATCGTGGGTGTCCCAGAGAACGGTCGGCGCTCGATCACCATCTACTCCCGGCCTGAGACGGCGGTCGACGAGCCGTGGACGGAGCACGCCACCGGTGTGCTCGGATCCGGCGGGGACATCGCCGAGGTGGGCGAGTGGCCGCCGCGTGCGGAGCCGGTCGACGTCGCGGATGCGTACGAGCGGTTCGCGAAGAGCGGGTTCGAGTACGGGCCGGCGTTCCAGGGGCTGCGGACGGCGTGGCGGGACGGCGACACCGTGTTCGCTGAGGTCGCGCTGCCCGAGGGCGTTGCCGCGGGCGGGTTCGGGTTGCACCCGGCGCTGCTCGACTCGGCGCTGCACGCGGCGTTGCTGGTGGACGACGGTGCCGGGTTGCCGTTCTCGTGGGAAGGCGTGTCGCTGCACGCGACCGGCGCGACGGCGTTGCGCGTCAAGTTGATCCGCAACGGGAGCAGCATCGCGATCGCTTTGGCCGACACCGCCGGTGCGCCGGTCGCCTCGGTGGACGCGCTGGTCGTGCGCGCGGTCTCGGCCGAGCAGCTGAGCACGGTGGACCGCGACTCGCTGTTCCAGCTCGACTGGGCCGACGTGGAGCTGCCCGCAGAACCTGCCTCGAACGTCGTGGTGGAGCACGTCGTCGCCGAGGGTGAGGTCGTCGAAGCCACGCACACCCTTGTCGCACAAGCGTTGGCGCGGCTGCAGGAGTGGATTTCCGAACAACGGCAAGAGAAGCTCGTGTTCGTCACCGGCATGGGCTGTCTGGCGGGTGCGGCGGTGCGGGGTCTGGTGCGGTCGGCGCAGACCGAGCACCCCGGCCGGTTCGGCATCATTGACACCGACTCCGGCGAGCTCGTGCCGCGGGCGCTGGGTGTCGACGAGCCCGAGCTGATCATTCGCGACGGCGTCGTGAAGGCCGCTCGCCTCGTACGGGCGACCGCGGTGCGGCGCGAGGTCACGTGGCAGGGGCCGGTGCTGATCACCGGCGGCACCGGCGGGCTGGGCGGCGTCATCGCGAAACATCTTGTCGCGCAGGGCGTTGACGAGCTGGTGCTGGTCAGCCGGCGCGGCGAGAAGCCCACGTGGGCCGGCGAGCTGGACGCGCGGGTCACCGTCGCGAAATGCGACGTCAGTGACCGCAAGGCGGTGCAGAAGCTGCTGAAGAAGCACCCGGTCCGGTCGATCGTGCACGCCGCGGGTGTGCTGGACGACGGCGTGATCGAGTCGCTGACGCCCGAGCGGGTGTCGAACGTCCTGCGCCCCAAGGTCGACGCCGCCTGGAACCTGCACGAGCTGGCCGGCGAGCTGGACCGGTTCGTGCTCTTCTCCTCCGTCGCCGGGACGCTCGGCAGCGCGGGACAGGGCAACTACGCGGCGGCCAACGCGTTCCTCGACGCTCTCGCTCAGGGCCGCCCGAACACCGTCTCACTGGCCTGGGGTGCCTGGGAAGGCGGCATGGCCGGGAATCTGTCCGAAGTGGACGTCGAACGCATGCGCCGCGCCGGTATGCCGCCGATCTCGGTGGATCAGGGCATCGAGCTGTTCGACACGGCCATCGCGCACGGCGGCGCCGCGCTGGCACCGTTCCGCCTCGACCTCGCGGTGTTGCGGGCCAAGGGTGAGGTGGCGCCGGTGTTGCGCGGCCTGGTGCGGACGCGGTCGAAGCGTTCGGTGGCGGGTTCCGACACCGCGGTCACGCTGGTGGCGCGGCTGTCGGCGTTGTCCGAGGCCGACCGGGTGGCGGCATTGCTCGACGTCGTCCGCACCGAGGTCGCGGGCGTGCTCGGTCACGGTGGTGTGCAGGCGATCGACCCGGCGCACCAGTTCCGGGATCTCGGCTTCGACTCGCTGACCGCGGTCGAGCTGCGCAACCGGCTGACGGCCTCGACCGGTATCCGCCTGCCCGCGACGCTGATCTTCGACTATCCGACGTCGGCCGCGCTGGCCTCCTACCTGCGTGACGAGCTGCTCGGCGCCGCTTCCCCGGTGGAGTCGCTGCCTGCGCTGGTGTCCACTTCGGACGATCCGATCGTCATCGTCGGCATGGCCTGCCGTTACCCCGGTGGAGTCACGACGCCGGAAGAGTTGTGGCAGCTCGTGATGGACGAGGTCGACGCGGTCACCGGCTTCCCTGCCGACCGCGGCTGGGACCTCGAAGGCCTTTACCACCCGGATCCCGACCACATCGGCACCTCCTACACGCGTTCGGGCGGCTTCCTGCACGACGCGGCCGAGTTCGACCCGTCGTTCTTCGGCATGTCACCGCGGGAAGCGCTCGCGACCGACACCCAGCAACGCCTGCTGCTGGAGACCGCGTGGGAGGCCTTGGAACGCGCGGGCATCGACCCGACCTCGTTGCGGGGCAGCGCGACCGGCGTGTTCACCGGCTTGATGTACAACGACTACCAGTCCGTAGTCGGTGGCGGCGACATGGAAGGACACCAGGGACAGGGCAGCGCGGGCAGCGTCGCGTCGGGCCGCGTGTCCTACGTGTTCGGCTTCGAGGGCCCCGCGGTCACGGTCGACACCGCGTGCTCGTCGTCGCTGGTCGCGATGCACTGGGCGATCCAGTCACTGCGGTCGGGGGAGTGCTCGCTCGCTCTCGCCGGTGGTGTGACGGTGATGTCCACGCCGTCGACGTTCGTCGAGTTCTCCCGGCAGCGCGGTGTTTCCGAGGATGGCCGCTCCAAGGCGTTCTCCGACTCCGCCGACGGCGTGGGCTGGGCCGAGGGCATCGGTCAGGTCGTGCTGGAACGCCAGTCCGACGCGGTGCGCAACGGCCACCGGATCCTCGCGGTCGTGCGTGGTTCCGCGGTCAACCAGGACGGCGCTTCGAATGGTCTGACGGCGCCGAACGGCCCATCGCAGCAGCGGGTGATCCGCGCGGCGCTGGCGTCGGCCGGCCTGTCGGTCGCCGATGTCGACGCCGTCGAGGCGCACGGCACCGGAACTCCGCTGGGCGACCCGATCGAGGCTCAGGCCCTGCTCGCCGTCTACGGCCAGGACCGCCCATCGCCTTTGCTGCTCGGTTCGGTCAAGTCGAACATCGGCCACTCGCAGGCCGCCGCCGGTGTCGCGTCGGTGATCAAGATGGTGCAGGCGCTGCACCACGGTGTGCTGCCGCGCACCTTGCACATCACCGAACCGTCGTCGCACGTCGACTGGGAGGCCGGCGCCGTCGAGCTGCTGACCTCGACCCGTGCCTGGCCTTCTGTGTCCCGCCCGCGCCGCGCGGGCGTCTCGTCGTTCGGCGTTTCGGGCACGAACGCGCACGTGATCTTGGAGGCTCCGGGCGGTCCGGAATTGTCAGACCTGCCTGAGATGATTGGGATGGGGGGTGGATCCCCCCAGGGGGCCAGCCAACCCGGATCGATTCAGCAGAGCGGTGGCGACCGCGACCTCGTGCGCGACGGCGACCTCGCGGCTGCTGGTGGCCTCGCAGACGACGGCGACCTCGTGGGTGCTGGTGGCCTCGCAGACGACGGCGACCTCGTGGGTGCCGGTGACCTCACAGGTGACGGCGACCTTGCGGGTGCTGGCGACCTCGCGGGCGACGGTGATCTCGCGGGTGACGGCGTGCCGTGGCTCGTCTCGGCGAAGTCGGCGGAGGCCCTGGAAGCCCAGGTCGAGCGGATCAGGGCGGTCGAGGCCGACCCGGTCGACATCGGGTTCACGCTGGCGGCCAGGGCGAGCTTCGACCACCGCGCGGTGATCATCGGGCACGACGTGGTCACCGGGCGGGTCACGACCGCGGGCAAGACCGTGTTCGTGTTCCCCGGCCAGGGCTCGCAGTGGGTCGGCATGGGGCGCGAACTGCTGGCGAGCAACGAGGTGTTCGCCAGCAAGATCGCAGAATGTGACGCGGCGCTGCGGCCGTTCGTCAGCTGGTCGCTGGTCGAGGTGCTGAGGGACGAGCTGGAACTGGACCAGGTCGACGTCGTGCAGCCCGTGCTGTGGGCGGTCATGGTGTCGCTGGCCGAAGTGTGGCGCTCTTACGGCGTTGAGCCGCAGGCGGTCGTCGGGCACTCGCAGGGCGAGATCGCTGCGGCGGCGGTCGCCGGGGCGTTGAGCCTGCAAGACGCGGCGCGCGTGGTGGCGTTGCGGTCGCAGGCGGTCGACGAGGCGTTGTCGCGGCGCGGTGGCATGTTGTCGGTGTCGCTGCCCGTCGACGAGGTGCGGCCGCTGATCGCGCGCTACGAGGAGCGGGTAGCGGTCGCGGCGGTCAACGGGCCGCGGTCGACGGTGGTCGCGGGTGAGGTCGAGGCGCTCGCGGAGATCGTGGCCGAGTGCGTCGAGCGAGATGTCCGGGCGCGGATGATCGCCGTGGACTACGCCTCGCACACGCCGCAGGTCGAGGCGATTCGCGAGCGGGTGCTCAACGACCTCAAGGGCATCGAACCTCGCACCAGCGCGATCGCGTTGTACTCCACGGTCACCGGCGAGCCGGTCGACACCGCGATCATGGACGCCGCCTACTGGTTCACCAACCTGCGGCAGACCGTCGAGTTCCAGAACGCCACGAACGCCTTGCTGCGCGACGGTTTCCAGTTCTTCGTCGAGCCCAGCGCCCACCCCGTGCTGACGATTGGTGTCGAGCAGACCGCCGAGGCCGCGGACACCGAGGCCGTGGTGCTCGGAACGTTGCGGCGCAACGAAGGCGGCCGCAAGCAACTGCTCACGGCGCTGGCCCAGGCCCACGTGAGCGGCTTGAACGTCACCTGGGACTTCAGCGGCGGCAAGCTGGTCGACCTGCCGACGTATGCCTTCCAGCGTCAGCGGTTCTGGCCCGCCGGGCAGGTCCGCAGCGGTGACCCGTCCGGGCTGGGCCTCAGCGCGGTCGAGCACCCGTTGCTCGGCGCGGCTGTCAGCGTCGCGGGCAGCGAGGACGCGCTGTTCATGTCGAGGCTGTCGACGCGCTCGCACCCGTGGCTCGCCGATCACGCGGTCGGCGGCAGGATTCTGTTGCCCGGCACGGCGTTCGTCGAGCTGGCGGTCAGGGCCGGAGACGAGGTCGGCTGCGAGAAGCTCGACGAGCTCACGATTTCCGCGCCGCTGGTGCTCGACGGGTCGGTGCAGCTGCAGGTCGCGGTGCGGGGCGAGGACGGGAACGGCCGTCGTGCGGTCGTGATCTACTCGCGCACCGACGACGACGCTCCCTGGATCGAGCATGCCTCCGGAAGCCTCTCGCAGGGCAGTGCTGCCAGTGACTTCGACGCGACGACCTGGCCGCCGAACGCGGAAAGCGTTGACGTTGAAGGAGCTTACGAGCGGTTCACGGAGATGGGCTTCGAGTACGGGCCCGCGTTCCAGGGCCTGCGGGCGGTGTGGCGGGACGGCGACGACGTGTACGCCGAAGTCACCACGACCGAGAGCACGGCGGGATATGGCCTGCACCCGGCGTTGCTCGACTCCGCGCTGCACGCCGCATTGCTCGCAAAGGAGGGCGCTGGGCTGCCGTTCTCGTGGGAAGGCGTGTCCCTGCACGCCACCGGTGCCACCGAGCTGCGCGTGCGGTTGCGCTCCCACGGCGACGCGATGGAGATCGCGCTCGCCGACACCACCGGACAGCCCGTCGCCACGGTCGAGTCACTCGTCGTGCGGCCGGTCGCGTCGCCACGGAACGAGGTTGAGCGCGACTCGCTGTTCAGGCTCGAGTGGACGCCGGTCGCACTGCCCGAAGCCGCCGCGGAGAACGTCGTTGTAGAGCACGTCGTCGGCGACGGCAACGTCATCGAGTCGACACGGGCGCTGACGTCGCGCGTGCTGGCCAAGCTCCAGGAGTGGATCTCCGGCGAACGCGCCGAGCGGCTGGCTTTCGTCACCCGCGAAGGAGATCTGGCCGGACAGGCGGTGTGGGGCCTGGTGCGGTCGGCGCAGACCGAGCACCCCGGCCGTTTCGTGCTGGTCGACATCGACGACGACGCCGTGTTGCCGCAGGCACTTGCGGCGGACGAGCCGCAGCTGCGCATCAGGCAGGGACAGCTGCAAGCGCCGCGCCTGACTCGTGCGGCGGCCGCGCAGGAGACCGTCTGGGAAAGCCCGGTGCTGATTACCGGCGCCGGCGGGCTTGGCAGTGTGATCGCGCAGCACCTCGTCGCCGAGCACGGCGTCACGGAGCTGATCCTCGCCAGCCGGAGCGGCAAGAAGCCGGACTGGCAGGTGGACGCGGCCGTCAAGGTCGTCAAGTGCGATGTCAGCGACCGCAAGGCGTTGCAGCGACTGCTGAAGAAGCACACCGTGAAGTCGGTCGTGCACACCGCCGGCGTGCTGGACGACGGCGTGATCGAGTCGCTGACGCCCGAGCAGTTCGACACCGTGCTGCGGCCCAAGGTCGACGCCGCGTGGCACCTGCACGAGTTGTTGCCTGACGCCAGGATCGTGCTGTTCTCGTCCGCCGCGGGCATTCTCGGCGGCGCCGGGCAGGGCAACTACGCGGCGGCCAACGCGTTCCTCGACGCCCTCGCCCAGCACCGGCCGAACGCCGTGTCGCTGGCGTGGGGCACCTGGGAAGCCACGGTCGGCCTGACCGGGTCGCTGACCGACGCCGACCGGGAACGCCTGGTGCGGGCCGGAATGCCGCCGATCACGCCGTCGCAGGGAACCGCCCTGTTCGACGCGGCGATCGCGAGCGGCGAGGCGGTGCTGCTGCCCGCACGGCTCGACCTCGCGACGTTGCGAGCGCAGGGTGAGGTTCCTGCGTTGCTGCGAGGCCTGATCCGGACCCGAGCACGGCGAACAGTGGCCGGATCGGACACGGCGACGGGCCTGGCCGCGAAGCTGCGGTCGTTGGGTTCCAGCGAACGCCTCGACGCGCTGCTCGAGCTGATCCGCGCACAGGTCAGTGCGGTGCTGGGATTGGAGAACTTCGACGCGGGACGGGCGTTCCGCGATCTCGGCTTCGACTCGCTGACTGCTGTCGACCTGCGCAACCGTCTCACCGCGGTGACCGGGCTGCGACTGCCCGCGACGCTCGTGTTCGACTACCCGACCGCGCATGTTCTGGCGACATTCCTGCGTGACGAACTGTTCGGCGCGGACGGCGGTTCGGTCGTCGCCACGCGAACTGTTTCGGACGACGACCCGATCGTGATCGTGGGCATGGCGTGCCGGTTCCCGGGCGGGGTGTCGACGCCCGAGGACCTGTGGCAGCTGGTGCTGGACGGCACCGACGCGATCTCCGAGTTCCCGTCCGACCGCGGCTGGGACCTCGGCACCTTGTTCTCCGGCAACGACATCGGCACCTCGGCGACGCGGCTCGGCGGCTTCCTGCACGACGCGGGCGAGTTCGATCCGGCGTTCTTCGGGATGTCGCCACGCGAAGCCCTGGCCACGGACTCGCAGCAACGCCTGCTGCTGGAGACCGCGTGGGAGGCCTTCGAGCGCGCTGGAATCGACCCGGTGTCGTTGCGGGGCAGCGCGACCGGTGTGTTCGCCGGCGTCATGTACAACGACTACGCGCAGCTGCTCGGCGGTGAATTCGAGGGCCACCACGGCACGGGGTCGTCGCCGTCCGTCGCGTCCGGCCGAGTGTCCTATGTGCTCGGTCTGGAAGGCCCGGCCGTCACGATCGACACGGCCTGCTCGTCCTCGCTGGTCGCCATGCACCTCGCCGCGCAGTCGCTGCGGACGGGGGAGTCGTCGCTGGCGCTCGCCGGTGGTGTCGCGGTGATGTCGACTCCCGCGACGTTCATCGAGATCTCCCGGCAGCGCGGCGTCTCGTCGGACGGGCGCTGCAAGGCGTTCTCCGAGGGCGCGGACGGCACCGGGTTCTCCGAGGGTGTCGGCCTGCTGGTGCTCGAACGGCAATCGGACGCCGTGCGGCTGGGCCACAACATCCTCGCGGTCCTGAAGGGCACCGCCGTCAACCAGGACGGCGCTTCGAACGGGTTGACGGCGCCGAACGGTCCTTCGCAGCAACGGGTGATCCGCGCGGCTCTGGCCTCGGCGGGTCTGCCGCCTCTCGATGTCGACGCCGTGGAAGCGCACGGCACGGGTACCTCGCTGGGCGACCCGATCGAGGCGCAGGCGTTGCTCGCGGTCTACGGGCAGGAGCGGTCCGAGCCGCTCTACCTGGGTTCGATCAAGTCGAACATCGGCCACACGCAGTCGGCCGCTGGTGTCGCCGGTGTCATCAAGATGATCATGGCGCTGCGGAACGGCGTGCTGCCGCAGACCCTGCACGTGTCCGCGCCTTCCTCGCACATCGAGTGGGACGCGGGTTCTGTCGAGCTGCTCACTTCGTCGCGCGACTGGCCTGCCGTCGCACGTCCGCGCCGCGCCGGTGTGTCCTCGTTCGGCATCTCGGGCACGAACGCGCACGTGATCTTGGAGGCTCCGAGTGCTCAGGAATTGTCAGACCTGCCTGAGATGATTGGGATGGGGGGTGGATCCCCCCAGGGGGCCAGCCAATCCGGATCGATTCCGAACCTGGACCCGAGCTCGAACCCGGACCCGACTCCGAACCCGATTCCGGTGCCGCTGGCGGTGTCAGCGAAGTCCGCGGGAGCGCTGCGAGCGCAGGTCGAGCGGATCAAGGCGCTGGTCGCGACCGGCGTACCGGCGAACAACGTCGGATTCTCGCTGACCGGCCGGACCAGGTTCGAGCACCGAGCGGTGATCATCGGCGACGAGATCGTCGAGGGCGCGGTAGTCGACGCCGGCCCAGGCCCGGTGTTCGTGTTCCCCGGCCAGGGCAGCCAGTGGCACGGCATGGCGGTGCGACTGCTCGACGAGGACGAGACCTTCGCAAGGTGGATGGCCGAGGCAGACCGGGCGATCGCGCACCACGTCGGCTGGTCGGTCATCGAGGTCCTCAGGGGCGACGCCGAGCTGCTGGAGCGCATCGAGATCCTGCAGCCCGCACTGTTCGCGATCATGATCTCGCTCGCGCAGACGTGGCGCGCCAACGGGATCGAGCCCGCGGCGGTCGTCGGCCACTCGCAAGGCGAGATCGCCGCCGCCTACATCGGCGGCGCGATCAGCCTCGACCAGGCCGCGCGGATCGTGGTCAAGCGGTCGCAGCTGTTCGCGGACGAGCTCGTCGGCAACGGAGCGGTCGCCAGCATCGCCCTGCCCTCGACCGAGGTCGAGAAGCTGCTGCCGGACGAGCTGGCGATCGCGGGGGTCAACAGCCCGCACGCCTGCACGGTCGCCGGCGCGATCCCGGAGCTGGAGAAGTTCGTCGCGAGCTGCGTCTCCCGCGACATCCGGGCCCGCGTGATCGGGTCGACGGTCGCCTCGCACTGCGCGCAGGTCGACCGGCTCCGCGACCAGATCCTCGAGCTGTTCGCGGACATCACGCCGCAGACCGGCAGCATCCCGTTCTACTCGACCGTCACGGCCGAACGGATCGACACCGCGACGCTCGACGCCGAGTACTGGTTCCGGAACGCCCGCCAGCCCGTCAGCTTCGCCAAGGTCGTCGAGAAACTCGTGCAGGACGGTCACCGCGTGCTCATCGAGTCGAGCGCGCACCCCGTGCTGATGTTGCCCGCGCAGCAGACGGCCGAGGCGGCGAACACCGAGATCGTCGCCATCGGCTCACTGCGCCGCGACCAGGGCGACAAGCAGCGGTTCACGACCTCGCTCGCCGAGGCGTGGGTCGCAGGGCTCGACGTCGCTTGGCAGTACCCCGGCGGCAGGAACGTCCTGCTGCCCACGTATCCGTTCGACCGCCAGAGGTTCTGGCCCGAACCACTCGCCAAGGACACGTCCGACCCGGTCGACGCCGAGTTCTGGGAGCTCGTCGACAACGGCGGCCTCGAGAACATCGGTGTCGAGCAAGGCGTCGCGCACACGCTCGCGCAGTGGCGCAACCGCCGCAAGTCCGAATCCACAATGGACACCTGGCGATACCGCGACCAGTGGGCCCCGGTCACCGTCACCGGCACGCCCAGCGGCACGTGGCTCGTCGTCACGTCCGGCGCCGAAGCCCAGGACGTCGTCGACGCGGTGGGTGCCACGCACATCGACGTCGACGAGCAGATCAGCCGGCAGGACCTCATCGCACGCCTGCCCGAGACGATCGACGGCGTCATCGCGATGACCGGCCTGCAGGCCACGGTCACCGTGGTCCAGGCACTGGCCGAAGCCGGTGTCAACGCGCCGATCTGGGCCGTCACACGTCACGCCGTCGCCATCAGCAGCGAATCCGTCGACCCCGCCCAGACCGCGATCTGGGGCCTCGGCCGCGTCGCCGCGCTCGACCTGCCGCGCCGCTGGGGTGGTCTGATCGACCTGCCCGAGACGCTCGACGTCAAGGCGGCGCAACGGTTCGCTGCCGTGCTGACCGGTTCGGAGGACCAGGTCGCGATCAGGGACAACGGCGTGTTCGCACGCCGTCTCGTCCGCACGAACGCACACCACAGCCCCGAGTTCCAGGTGTCCGGCACGGTGCTGATCACCGGCGGCACCGGCGCGCTCGGCGGTCACGTCGCGCGCTGGATGGCCGAAGCCGGTGCCGAACACCTGGTGCTGACCAGCCGACGCGGTCTCGACGCACCGGGCGCCGCGGAACTCAAGGCAGAGCTGGAGAGCACGACACGGGTCACGATCGCGGCCTGCGACGCGGCGGACCGCGAAGCGCTGGCAACCCTGCTCGCGGGCATCGACGATCTCACGACGGTCGTGCACGCGGCGGGTATCGGCACCGGCGACGCCCCGATCGACGAGCTCCGGTATGAGGACGTCACCGCGTTGCTCGACACGAAGATCACCGCGGCCAAGCACCTGCACGAACTGGCTCCAGAAGCACGTTTCATCCTGTTCTCGTCGGGTGCGGCGAGCTGGGGCAGCGGTGGCCAGCCCGCGTACGGCGCCGCCAACGCCTACCTCGACGGCCTCGCGCACCTGCGTCGTTCGCAGGGCCTCAAAGCGACGTCGATCGCCTGGGGCGCGTGGGCGGAAGCCGGCATGGCGGCCGACCACGGCATGTACGAGGCGCTGCACCGGATCGGCATCGGCTCGATGCCGCCCGAGCTCGCGATGAGGGTGTTGCGCCAGGCCGTCGCCGACGACCAGACCCAGCTCACCGTCACCAACATCGACTGGGCGAAGTTCGCGCCCAGCTTCACCGCCGAACGGCCGAGCCCGCTGCTCACCGGAATCCCCGAAGTGCGCCAGGCACTTGCCGAGGAGCCCGTCGAGGAGTCGGGGCTCAAGCAGCGCCTGGCGAAGCTCACCGAGGCCGAACGCGACCGCACGTTGCTCGACCTGGTCCGCGCCGAGGCCGCGAAGACGCTGGGCTACGCGGAAAGCGACCAGGTCCCGGTCGGCAGGGCGTTCCGCGAGCTGGGCTTCGACTCGGTCACCGCGGTCGAGATGCGCAACCGCCTCAAGACCGCGACCGGGCTCGCGTTGCCCGCGACGCTCGTGTTCGACTACCCGACCGCGACCACGTTGGCGCAGCACCTGCGTGACGAGCTGTTCGGTGGCACGCACCACATCGAGGTCCGCGCGGCCACGATCGCCACCGACGACCCCATCGCGATCGTCGGCATCGGCTGCCGCTACCCCGGTGGCATCACGACGCCGGAAGCGTTGTGGGACCTGGTGTTCGAGGGCCGCGACGTGATCTCACGGTTCCCGACGGACCGCGGCTGGGACCTGGAACGGCTCGCCAGCTCGACGTTCGAGGGCGGTTTCCTCGACGCCGTGGCGGACTTCGACGCGGGCTTCTTCGGGATCTCGCCGCGCGAGGCCGTCGTGATGGACCCGCAGCAGCGCCTGCTCCTCGAAACCTCCTGGGAGGCCCTGGAACGCGCCGGCATCGACCCGACGACCCTGAAGGGCAGCCTGACCGGCGTCTTCGTCGGCACCACCGGCCAGGACTACGAGTCGCTGCTGAACCGGTCGCTGGAGGAGACCGGCCCGTACGCGACGACCGCGTTCTCCGCGTCGGTGTTGTCCGGCCGCATCTCCTACCTGCTCGGACTCGAAGGCCCCGCGGTCACCATCGACACCGCCTGCTCGTCGTCGCTCGTCGCCATGCACTGGGCTTCTCAAGCCCTGCGCAACGGTGAGTGCGACCTGGCTCTGGCCGGTGGTGTCGCGGTCATGACCACGCCGAACGCTTACTCCGCCTTCACCGCTGCCGGCGGGCTCGCACCGAACGGGCGCTGCAAGGCGTTCTCCGAGGCAGCGGACGGCACCGGCTGGTCCGAGGGTGCCGGTGTGGTGCTGCTGGAACGGCTGTCGGACGCGCGCCGCAACGGGCACGAGGTTCTGGCTGTGCTGCGCGGCTCGGCGATCAACCAGGACGGCGCGTCGAACGGCCTGACCGCGCCGAACGGTCCGTCGCAGCAGCGCGTGATCCGGCAGGCGCTGGCGAACGCCGGGCTGCAGCCGTCCGAAGTGGACGCTGTTGAGGCGCACGGCACGGGTACGACGCTGGGTGACCCGATCGAGGCACAGGCCGTGCTCGCGACGTACGGGCAGAACCGGGAAACCCCGCTGCTGCTCGGTTCCATCAAGTCGAACCTCGGCCATCCTCAGTCGGCCGGCGGTGTCGCGGGCGTGATCAAGATGATCATGGCGTTGCGCAACGGGGTGCTGCCGCAGACGCTGCACGTCGACGCGCCGTCGTCCAATGTGGAATGGAGTACGGGCAACGTCGAGCTGCTCACCGAACGCCGCGACTGGGCTGCCAACGGTCATCCGCGCCGGGCAGGCGTCTCGTCGTTCGGTGTCTCCGGCACGAACGCGCACGTGATCATCGAGGAGGCGCCGGAGTTCTCTCCCGTGGTGCCCTCGGCGACTGCCAGCGCCTCGGTGGTTCCTCTGGTGGTGTCGGGCCGGTCCGAGGAGGCACTGGCAGACCAGCTCGCGCGCCTTGGCTCGGTGGACGCCTCGCCGCTTGACCTGGCCTACTCGCTCGCGGTGTCGCGGAGTTCGTTCGAGCATCGGGTGGTGCTCGTCGACGGTGTGGAGATCGCAAGGGGAGAGGCGTCCGAGCGCGACCTGGCGTTGGTGTTCACCGGGCAGGGCTCGCAGCGGCTGGGCATGGGACGCGATCTGTACGAGCGGTTCCCGGTGTTCGCGGATGCCTTCGACGCCGTGCTCGCGCACCTCGACCCGTCGTTGCGGTCGATCATGTGGGGCGAGGACGCGGAGGCGCTGGACCAGACCGGCAACGCCCAGCCCGCGATCTTCGCACTGGAAGTGGCGCTGTACCGGCTGGCGGAGTCGTTCGGGATCAAGGCCGACCGGCTCGCGGGCCACTCGATCGGCGAGATCGCGGCTGCGCACGTTGCGGGCGTGTTCAGCCTGCAGGACGCGTGCACGCTCATCTCCGCGCGGGCTTCGCTGATGCAGGCGCTGCCGGGCGGTGGCGCGATGATCGCGATCGAGGCGAGCGAGGACGAGGTCAGGCCGCTGCTCACGTCCGGGGTGTCCATCGCGGCGGTCAACGGGCCGAACGCCGTGGTCATCGCCGGTGTTGAACAAGAGGTTCGTGGGATTGTTGAACAACTCAACAGTTCTACGACGTGCAAGTCCAAGCAGCTCAAGGTGTCGCACGCGTTCCACTCGCCGCTGATGGAGCCGATGCTGGATGACTTCCGGGCGGCCATCGCGGGCATATCGTTCAACGATCCGACGATCCCTTTGTTGACTGGTGGGATTGTCCAACAATCCGAGTACTGGGTGCGGCACGTCCGCGACACCGTGCGGTTCCACGACACGGTGCGCGCGCTCGACGGCAGCACGTTCCTGGAGATCGGCCCCGACGGCGTGCTGTCAGCGATGGTCAGCGGCATCCCGCTGCTGCGCAAGGACCGCGGCGAGGAGCAGGCGTTCGTCAACGGGCTCGCCCGCCTGCACGTCAGCGGCGCGACCGTGGACTGGAGCGCGCTGTTCGAGGGCACGGGCGCGCGGCGGGTGGATCTGCCGACGTACGCGTTCCAGCACGAGCGGTACTGGCCGACCGTGCTCGATGTCGCGCCGGTCGACCGCACTAGGTCCTCTGTGGACTCGTGGCGGCACCGCGAGTCGTGGGAACGGATCACCCCGCGTGGCAAGGTTTCCGGCACGTGGCTGGTCATCGGTGCGGAGGACGACTTTGCTCGCGAGGTAGCGGCGGCCGTCGGTGGTGCTGTGGTGCAGGAGGTCCCGGAGACGCCGTTCGACGGGATCGTGTCGCTGCTGGCGTTGGACGCCGCCGTTGACGAGAACGGTGTGCCGCGCGGTGTGATCGCGACGATGGAGCTGATCCAGTCGTTGGCGCGCAAGGGTGTCAGTGCCCCGGTGTGGGCGGTGACGCGAGGCGCGGCCACCAGTGCGACGCAGAGCGCGGTCTGGGGCCTCGGCCGCGTGGCGGGGCTGGAACTGCCAGCTCAGTGGGGCGGTCTGGTCGACGTCACGGGTGACGTCTCGCAGCTGGCCGCGGTGCTCGCCGGCGACGAGGTCGAGATCGAGATCCGTGCGGAGGGTGTGTTCGCGCGGCGCTACGAAGCCGTGGCGCCAACAGATGCGATGTGGGAGCCGCGCGGCACCGTGATCGTCACCGGCGGCACGGGCGCGCTCGGCACGCACGTCGCCCGCGACCTGAAGGAACGCGGCGTCGAGAAGATCGTGCTGGTCAGCCGGCGTGGTCTCGACGCGCCGGGTGCCGCGGAGCTGCGTGACTCGCTGGGCGCGGAGGTCGTGGCGTGCGACGTCGCGGATCGGGCTGCTGTCGAGCGGTTGCTGGCCGAGTACCCGCCGAACGCGATCGTGCACACCGCCGGTGTCCTGAGCGATGGCGTGCTGGAAGGTCTTGCGCCGGAACGGTTCGCGGACGTCTTCCGGTCGAAGGTGGCGTCGGCGCTGGTGCTGGACGAGCTGACGCGGTCGCTGGAACTGGACGCGTTCGTGCTGTTCTCGTCCGTCGCGGGCGCGCTCGGCAACCCCGGACAGGCCAACTACGCGGCCGCGAACGCCGTGCTCGACGCCATCGCGCGGGACCGGCGTTCGGCGGGCCTGCCAGCGACGTCGATCGCGTGGGGCGCGTGGGCCGGTTCCGGCATGGCCGACGGTGTGGGCGCGGACCTGAGCGCGATCACGATGCGGCCGGACCTGGCCGTGGAGTCGATGTGGCGTGCGGTCGCGGAGGACGCGCCGACCGTCGCCATCGCGATCCTGCCGCCGAAGCCCAAGGCGCGGAAGAAGGTCGCGGTTTCCGGCGACGCGCTGGAGATCGTGCGGACGGCTGTCGCGTCGGTGCTCGGATACGCCGGGCCGCACGCGGTGGGCGTGGACAAGGAGTTCCGAGACCTGGGGTTCGACTCGCTGACCGCGGTCGAGCTGCGCAACCAGCTGTCGGCGGCGACCGGCCGGACGTTGCCCGCGTCGCTGGTCTACGACTACCCGACGCCGCGCCGTCTCGCCGACCACCTGCGCGGTGGGTCGGTCGAGGAGCAGGTGACGTCTGCTCGTGCTGATGAACCGATCGCCATCGTCGGTATGGCTTGCCGCTTCCCCGGTGACGTGAACACGCCCGAACAACTGTGGCAACTGCTGCTCGACGGACGTGACGGCATGGGCGCGTTCCCGGTCGACCGCGACTGGGACGTGGAGTCGGTGCTGTCGACGTCGATCACGCGTGAGGCCGGGTTCCTGGCCGGGACCGCGGACTTCGACCCGGCGTTCTTCGGCATCTCACCGCGTGAGGCTCTCGCGATGGACCCGCAGCAGCGGTTCCTGCTGGAGACCACGTGGGAGGCACTCGAGCGCGTTGGTGTCGATCCACTCTCGTTGCGCGGCTCTCAGACCGGTGTGTTTGTCGGCACCAACGGCCAGGACTACGCCACGTTGCTGACGTCGTCGTCTGAGGACACCGAGGGCCACGCAGCGACAGGTCTCGCGGCTTCGGTGATCTCGGGTCGTCTCTCCTACACGTTCGGCTTCGAGGGTCCGGCGGTCACCGTCGACACGGCGTGCTCGGCCTCTCTCGTGGCCATGCATCTCGCGGTGCAGGCGTTGCGCGGTGGTGAGTGTTCGCTCGCGGTGTCCGGTGGCGCGACGATCATGACCACGCCGCACGCGTTCGCCGAGCTGACTCGTCAGGGCGCTCTCGCGGCGAACGGCCGGTCGAAGGCGTTCTCCGACGACGCGGACGGTGCGGGCTGGTCCGAGGGTGTCGGCATGGTCGTGATGGAGCGGCTGTCCGACGCCGTGCGCAACGGTCACCGGGTGCTCGCGGTGATTCGCGGGTCTGCGGTGAACCAGGACGGCGCTTCCAACGGCCTGACCGCGCCGAACGGTCCTTCGCAGCAGCGGGTGATTCGTGCTGCTCTCGCGAACGCCGGTCTGTCCGTTGGTGATGTCGACGTCGTTGAGGCGCACGGCACGGGCACGGCGCTGGGGGATCCGATCGAGGCTCAGGCCCTGATCAACACCTACGGTGCCGACCGCTCGGCTCCGCTCTGGCTGGGTTCGGTGAAGTCGAACATCGGCCACACGCAGGCGGCTGCGGGTGTCGCCGGCGTGATCAAGATGGTGCTCGCGCTGCAGAACGGCCTGCTGCCGCAGACCCTGCACGTCGCCGCGCCTTCTTCGCACGTCGACTGGTCGGCGGGCACGGTCGAACTGCTGACGTCGGCCCGTGAGTGGTCGCCCAACGGCCACGCGCGACGGGCAGGCGTCTCGGCGTTCGGTATCTCCGGCACGAACGCGCACATGATCCTGGAGGAGGCGCCGTCGTCGTCGGTATCGCGCGCGGGGATCCCCCCGATTTCCAGCGTACTCACCGAAAGGCCTGGTCAAGCGGGCTCGCCGGAATCTGTGGACAACTCAGCGCCTGTGGACAACTTGGGCGTTGTCGATCTTCAGAACGCCGAATCGTCAGTGCCGGATGCGACGATTGGAGTGGGGACCTCGGACTCCCCCTGGGGGGCCCAGTCGGGATCGATTCCGCAGCTCGGAGCGGTGCCGGGTGCGGTGCCGGGTGCTGTGCCTGGCGCGGTGCCGTTGGTGGTGTCGGCGAAGTCGCCGGCGTCGTTGAGGGCGCGTATCGAGCAGGTGCGCGCGCTCGAGGGCGAAGTGGAGGACATCGCGTTCTCGTTGCTGACAACGCGGTCGGTGTTCGATCACCGTGCGGTGCTCATCGGTGACGAAGTGGTCCAGGGTGTCGCGCAAGAGAGCGCGCCGGTGTTCATCTTCCCGGGGCAGGGTTCGCAGTGGCACGGCATGGCGGTCGAACTGCTGGACGAGGACGAGACGTTCGCGCACTGGATCGCCGAATGCGACCGGGCGATCGGGAAACTGGTCGACTGGTCGGTGATCGACGTCCTGCGGGGCGAGGCGGAACTGCTGGAACGCATCGAGGTGCTGCAGCCGACGCTGTTCGCGGTGATGGTGTCGCTGGCTCAGACGTGGCGCAAGAACGGGGTCGAGCCGGCGGCGGTCGTCGGTCACTCGCAGGGTGAGATCGCGGCCGCCTACATCGCCGGGGCGCTCAGCCTGGACGAGGCGGCCAAGATCGTTGTGCTGAGGAGTCAGCTGTTCGCGGACGAGCTGGTCGGAAACGGCGCGGTGGCCAGTGTCGCGCTTCCGGTCGAGGACACGCGGAAGCTGATCGAGCAGTGGCCGGCGCTGTCCATCGCCGGCATCAACAGTCCGAACGCGTGCACGGTCGCCGGCGCGCTGCAGGAGCTCAACGAGTTCGTGGAACTGTGCCAGGCCAGGGAAATCCGGGCACGGGTGGTGGCCTCGACGGTCGCCTCGCACGGGCCGCAGGTCGAGCCACTGCGCGAAAAGCTCCTGACCATGCTCGGCACGATCACGCCGCGGCCGAGCGACATCGCGTTCTACTCGACGGTCAAGGCCGAACGCATCGACACGACGACCCTCGACGCCGGCTACTGGTACGAGAACGCGCGCAGGCCCATCGAGTTCGTCGCGGTCACCCGCAAGCTCATCGAGGACGGCTACCGGGTGTTCGTCGAGTCGAGCCCGCACCCGGTGCTCACCATGTCGGCGCAGGCCACCGCCGAGGCGGACGGGACAGAACTGGTCACGGTCGGCTCGCTCAGGCGCGACCAGGGCAACAGCCGGAGGTTCACCGCGAGCCTCGCCGAGGCGTGGGTCGCGGGGCTCGACGTCCAGTGGCACTTCCCCGGTGGCAGGAAGATCGACCTGCCGACGTATCCGTTCAGCCGCAGCAGGTTCTGGCCGAAGGCGGGCACCAAGACCGTCAACGCCGAGGACAGCGCGTTCTGGCAGCTCGTCGAGAACGGCGACCTCACCGAGGCGTTGGGCGTGAACGCAGAGGAGATCGTTCCGGCGCTGAGGGAATGGCGCGCGAAGCGGCAAGAACAGTCCACTGTGGATGGATGGCGCTACCGCGACGAATGGCAGCTCCTGCGCGGCGTCCAGGCGACAGGCATCAACGGCACATGGCTCGCGGCGGTTCCCGAGCAGACCGACGAGTGGACAGAAGCGGTGCTCCGGACGTTCGGCAACGACGTCGTGAAGGTCACGGTGCGCAAGGACGCCGAACGCGCGCTGCTCGCCACCGAGCTGATCGGAATCGAACCCGTGGGCGTGATCTCGTTGCTCGGCACCGAGAACACGCCGCACGAGGAGTTCACGTCGACCCCGCTGGGCCTCGCGTTGAACGTCCTGCTCGTCCAGGCGCTCGGCGACGCCGGCAGCACCGCGCCGTTCTGGGCGGTCACGAAGCAGGCGATCTCGACCGGTGCCACCGACCACGTCACCCACCCCGGCCAGGTCGCGTTGTGGGGCCTGGGCAGGGTTGCCGCGCTCGACCTGCCGCGCCGCTGGGGTGGTCTCGTCGACCTGCCGGAGACGATCGACGGCCAGATCGAGCAGGGCCTGGTCGCCGCGATCACCAACGGCGGTGGCGAGGACCAGCTCGCGGTCCGCGGCACGGGCGTGTACGGCCGCAGGCTCGTTCCGGCCCAGCGCGCGCCGAAGTCCACCGAGTGGACGCCACGCGGCACGGTTCTGATCACCGGCGGCACCGGTGCGCTGGGCGGCCACGTCGCCCGCTGGGTCGCCGGACGCGGCGCCGAGCACGTGTTGCTCACCAGCCGCCGCGGCGATCAGGCGCCGGGAGCACGAGAACTGCGCGAGGAACTCGAAGCGCTCGGAGCCCGCGTCACCATCGCGGCCTGCGACGCGTCGGATCGCGCGAGTCTCCAGGTCGTGATCGACGAGCACCCCGACATCAGGGCGGTGGTGCACGCGGCCGGCATCGTCGAAGGCAACGCCCCGACCGACGCGCTCGGCATCGACCAGCTGGACAGGCTGCTCAAGGCCAAGATGACGTCTGCCTGGCTGCTGCACGAGCTGACGGGCGAGCTGGACGCGTTCATCCTGTTCTCGTCCGGTGCGGCGAGCTGGGGCAGTGGCGCGCAACCCGCGTACGCCGCCTCGAACGCCTACCTCGACGGCCTCGCGCACTTCCGCAGGGCACAGGGCCTGCTGGCGACGTCGATCGCCTGGGGCGCCTGGGCCGACTCCGGAATGGCGTCGGAGAACGAGGAAGGCGCCGAACAGCTGCGCCGGCGTGGCGTCCACACGATGAAACCGGACCTCGCGATCACCGCGCTGCAGCAGGCGGTCGAGGACGGCCACACGTCGCTGACGATCACCAACATGGACTGGGAGAAGTTCGCGCCGAGCTTCACCGCGTCCAGGCCGAGCCCGTTGCTGATGGGCATCCCGTCGGTCCAGAAAGCCCTCGAAGAACCCGAGACGACGGACTCAGGGCTCAAGGAGCGGCTGCTGGCGTTGCCCGAGGCGGACCGCGCCAGGACGTTGCTCGACCTCGTCCGCACGGAGGCCGCGGCGACACTGGGCTTCGAGAGCGCCGAGGCGTTCGGGCCGGCCAGGGCTTTCCGCGACGTCGGTTTCGACTCAGTGACGGCCGTGGACCTGCGCAACCGGCTCAAGACGGTCACGGGCGTGGCGTTGCCCGCGACGCTGGTGTTCGACTACCCGACCCCCGCCGCGCTGGCCCAGTTCATCCGCACGGAGCTGCTCGGCGACGTCGCGGCCGCCAGCGACCCGGAAGCGCACATCCGCGAGACGCTCGCGTCGATCCCAGTCAGCCGCCTGCGCCAGGCCGGTCTGCTGGAGCTCGTCCTGCAACTTGCCCAGGAGAGTGGGGAAAACAACAGCGCTCCGGATGTTGTGCTTGCAGCCGAGGCGGAATCGATCGACGACATGGACGGCGAAGCCCTCCTGCGTCTGGCGATCGGGGACGCCATGAACTAGCGGGCGATCCGAGAAGGAAGCGCGATGACCACCTCTGCTAACCAGTACGTCGAGGCTCTGCGGTCGTCACTGAAGGAGATCGACCGGCTGCGCAAGCAGAACCAGCAGCTGATCGCGGCAGCGGTGGAACCGATCGCGATCGTGGGCATCGGCTGCCGGTACCCCGGCGGGGTGGCCTCGCCGGAGGACCTCTGGCAGGTCGTCGCTGAAGGCAGGGACGTGATCGGCGGTTTCCCCGCCGATCGCGGATGGGACGTTTCCGAGCTCGACACCGCCACGATCGAAGGCGGCTTCCTCGAAGACCCGGCGTCGTTCGACGCCGGGTTCTTCGGCATCTCGCCCCGCGAAGCCGTGGTCATGGACCCGCAGCAGCGCCTGCTCCTGGAGACCGCCTGGGAGGCCCTGGAACGCGCGGGCGTGAACGCGCAGTCGTTGCGCGGCACCAAGACCGGTGTGTTCATGGGTACCACCTCGCAGGACTACGCCGACCTGCTCTCGCGCTCGGGCGAGGACGTCGGCCTCTACGCCACGACCGCGTTCGCCGCTTCCGTGCTGTCCGGTCGCATCTCCTACCTGCTCGGGCTGGAAGGCCCCGCCGTCACCGTTGACACGGCTTGTTCTTCTTCTTTGGTGGCGCTGCACCTCGCTTCTTCCGCGTTGCGCGCCGGTGAATGCGACCTGGCGCTGGCCGGTGGTGTCGCGGTCATGACGACGCCCGCCGGGTTCGCCGCCTTCACCTCGCAGGGCGGACTCGCCGGAAACGGGCGCTGCAAAGCGTTCTCCGACGACGCGGACGGCACCGGCTGGTCCGAGGGTGTCGGTGTGCTGGTGCTGAAACGGCTTTCCGACGCTCAGCGCGCCGGCGACAAGATCCTCGCGGTGGTGCGCGGTTCCGCGGTGAACCAGGACGGTGCCTCCAACGGCCTGACCGCGCCGAACGGGCCGTCGCAGCAGCGCGTCATCCGTCAGGCCCTGCAGAACGGCGGCCTCGCTCCGTCCGATGTGGACGCGGTCGAAGCGCACGGCACTGGGACGACACTGGGCGACCCGATCGAGGCGCAGGCGATCCTCTCGGTGTACGGGCAGGATCGTGCTGAGCCGCTCTACCTCGGGTCCGTCAAGTCCAACATCGGTCACCCTCAGGGCGCCGCAGGTGTCGCCGGTGTGATCAAGGTCGTCATGGCGCTGCAGAACAGGCTGCTGCCGAAGACCCTGCACCTCGGCACGCCGTCCACCCAGGTCGACTGGACGAAGGGCAACGTGTCGTTGCTCGAGGACGCGCGGCCGTGGCCTTCCGTCGACCGGCCGTTGCGCGCTGGTGTCTCCGCGTTCGGTGTCTCGGGCACGAACGCGCACGTGATCCTCGAGCAGGCGCCGGCTCTTGAGGGGCGTGCGGAGGCTGCTGCTCCCGCTGTGCTGCCGTGGGTTCTGTCCGGCCGCACTCCGGCTGCCTTGGAGGAGCAGCGGGATCGGCTGCGGTCGGTCGTGGACGCCCTTTCGCCGCTGGACATCGCGTTCACCCTGGCGACCGCGCGGGCGTCGTTCGAGCAGCGGGCCGTGGTGCTGCCGGACGGTACGGAGCTCGCGCGCGGAGTGGCCGCCGACGAGACCACGCTCGCGTTCCTGTTCTCCGGTCAGGGGTCGCAGCGGCTGGGCATGGGACGTGAGCTGCACGCCCGGTTCCCGGTCTTCGCCTCCGCTTTCGACGAGGCTCTCGCGCACCTCGACCCCGCGCTGCGATCGGTGATGTGGGGCTCGGACGCCGATGCTTTGGAGCAGACCCGGTACACGCAGCCCGCGTTGTTCGCCTTCGAGGTGGCGATGTACCGGCTGCTGGAGTCGTTCGGGCTGGTGCCGGAGCAGGTGGCGGGGCACTCGATCGGCGAGATCGCGGCCGCGCACGTGGCCGGGGTGCTGTCGCTCGAGGACGCCTGCACGCTGGTGACCGCGCGGGCTTCGCTGATGCAGGCGTTGCCCTCCGGTGGCGCCATGTTCGCGGTGCAGGCCGCCGAGGACGAGGTTCTGCCGCACCTCACCGAGGGTGTCTCCATCGCCGCCGTCAACGGTCCGCGCTCGGTGGTCATCGCCGGTGTTGAACAAGAGGTTCGTAGGATCGTTGAACAATTCGACGATCGCAAGTCCAAGCAGCTCCAGGTGTCGCACGCGTTCCACTCGCCGTTGATGGAACCGATGCTGGAC
This sequence comes from Lentzea sp. NPDC005914, assembly GCF_040629405.1. Taxonomy (NCBI): domain Bacteria; kingdom Bacillati; phylum Actinomycetota; class Actinomycetes; order Pseudonocardiales; family Pseudonocardiaceae; genus Lentzea; species Lentzea sp. NPDC005914. The sequence goes on from NZ_JBEXVQ010000005.1 coordinate 303,392, forward strand.
GACTTCCGCGCGGCGATCTCCGGCATTTCGTTCAACGATCCGACGATCCCGTTGTTGACTCGTGGGATTGTTCAACAATCCGAGCACTGGGTGCGGCACGTCCGCGACGCCGTCCGCTTCCACGACACCGTGACAGCGATGGGGGACAAGACCTTCGTGGAGGTCGGCCCGGACGGCGTGCTGGCCGCGATGGTCGACGACGCGATCCCGACCGCGCGCAAGGACCGCGGCGAGGAGCAGGCGTTCGTCACGGCGCTCGCCCGCCTGCACGTCGCGGGCGTTCCGGTCGACTGGGCACGGTTGTTCGAGGGTTCCGGGGCTGCTCGCGCCGACCTGCCCACCTACGCGTTCCAGCGGCAGAGGTTCTGGCCGCGGCCGAAGACGTCGACGGGCGACGTGCGGGGCGCGGGACTCGGCGCGGTCGGGCATCCGTTGCTCGGTGCGGCGGTGGAGCTGGCCGGGTCGTCCGGGCATCTGTTCACGTCGCGGCTGTCGCTGGCCACGCACCCGTGGCTCGCCGATCACGTGGTGATGGGGCGGGTTCTGTTCGCCGGCACCGCGTTCCTGGAGCTCGCGGTGCGCGCCGCGGACGAGGTGGGTTGCTCGCGCGTTGAGGAGTTGACGCTCGCCGCGCCGTTGGTGCTGACCCCCGACGCCGCTGTTCAGGTGCAGGTTTCCGTTGGGGCCGCTGACCCCGCCGGACGCCGATCGGTCGCGATCTTCTCTCGTCCCGAGGGATCTGTTGACACGCCTTGGCTTCAGCACGCTTCCGGTGTGCTCGGGTCGGGTGCTTCGGCCGTGTCGTTCGACGCTTCGGTGTGGCCGCCTGCCGGTGCCGAGGCTGTGGATGTTTCCGGTTCTTACGAGCGCTTCACCGACATGGGCTTCGGCTACGGCCCGGTTTTCCAGGGCCTGCAGGCGGTGTGGCGTGGTGGTGACGGCGTCGTGTACGCCGAGGTCGCGTTGCCCGAAGGTGTGGACGGTGGGGCATTCGGGCTGCACCCGGCGTTGCTGGACGCCGGTATGCACGCCGCGGGCTTCGGTGATCTCGGGTCGATCAGCCGGGGTGGGTTGCCGTTCTCCTGGCAAGGCGTGTCCTTGCACGCTTCGGGTGCTTCCGCGGTGCGGGTGCGGTTGTCGCGCGGCGAGGACGGCTCGATGGAGATCGCCGTCGCCGATGCGACCGGTGCTCCTGTTGCGTCCGTCGAGGCGCTGCAGACCCGTCCGGTTCCCGTCGACGAGCTCGGGTCCGGGGTCGCGCGGGACTCGTTGTTCCGCATCGAGTGGGTGCCGGTCGAGCTGCCCGCCGGGTTCGCCGAGCAGACCGTGGCGGTGCTCGGGCCGGACGTGCTGTCGCTGGCGGCCGGTCCGGTCGTCTCCGAGTTGACCGACGCCGACCTGACGCTGGTTCCGGTTGTCGGTACTGATGTGCGTGAGACGTGCTCGCGGGTGTTGGCGCTGATCCAGGAGTTCCTGTCTCGCCCTTCGGGCCGGCTCGCGTTCGTGACGCGGGGTGCTGTGGACGGCGATGACCTCGCCGCCGCTGCCGCGCGTGGCCTGGTGCGGTCGGCGCAGTCCGAGCACCCCGGCCGTTTCGTGCTGGTGGACCTCGACTTGGCCGAGGCCTCAGTGGGCGCGGTGCTGCACGCGTTGACGACCGATGAGCCGGTGCTGGCGATCCGCGACGGTGTCGTTCTCGCGGCACGTCTCGCGCGTGCCGCGCTGCCCACCTCGTCGGTCACCTGGTCAGGTCGTGTGCTGATCACCGGTGGTACCGGTGGTCTTGGTCAGCTGGTGGCCCGGCATCTTGTTGCCGAGCACGGTGTTCGTGAGCTGCTGCTGGTCTCGCGCACCGGTTCCGCCGACGTTTCCGCTCTGCGGGAGCTGGGTGCGGACGTGATCGTCGAGGCGTGCGACGTCTCCGACCGTTCGGCGCTGGAGTCGTTGCTGTCACGGCATTCCGTCGGCGGAGTGGTGCACACGGCCGCGGTGCTGGACGACGGTGTGGTCGAGTCGCTTGATCCTTCGCGTCTGGACACCGTGCTGCGCCCGAAAGCCGATGCGGCGCTGCACCTGCACTCGTTGCTGCCTGATGTGCCTTTCGTGCTGTTCTCGTCCGCTGCGGGCACGTTCGGTGGCGCCGGGCAGGCGAACTACGCCGCTGCCAACGCTTTCCTCGACGCGCTGGCTCGCGTCCGCCGCGCGTCCGGCCGGCACGCCGTCGCGCTGGCGTGGGGTGCGTGGGAGCAGACGTCGGGCATGACCGCCGCGATGTCGGAGGCCGACCTGCAGCGCATCGCCCGCTCCGGCATACCGCCTCTTTCCGTTGCGGATGGCCTCGCGTTGTTCGACGCGGGCGCGGGCGGTTCCGACGCTTTCCTGCTGCCGCTGCGGTTGGATCTGCCGGCCCTGCGGCCCCAGGGCGCGCCGCCGCCGTTGCTGCGCGGCCTGATCAAGACTCCGAAGCGCCGTGCCGCCGCTCAGTCCGTTGCCGCTGAAGGTCTTGTCTCGGAGCTGTCGCGTCTCGGTTCCGACGCGCGTCTGGAGGCGTTGCTGGACCTGGTCGCGGCTGAGGTGGCCGCGGTGCTCGGTCACGGCAGTGCGTCCGAAGTGGACCGCACCCGCACGTTCCAGGGCCTCGGGTTCGACTCGCTGACGGCTGTCGAGCTGCGCAACCGCCTCACCGCTTCCACGGGCATCCGCCTTCCGGCGACCTTGATCTTCGACTACCCGACGGCCGGCGCGCTGGCCTCCTATCTGCTCGATGAGCTGTTCGGCGCGGACGTCGTCGTGCCCGAGATTTCCGCTTCGTCGGTCTCCGACGATCCGATCGTGATCGTCGGCATGGCCTGCCAGTACCCCGGAGGCGTGTCGTCGCCGGAAGACCTGTGGCGCCTGGTGTTCGAGGAACGCGATGGCGTGACAGGCTTCCCGGCCAACCGCGGCTGGGACCTGGACGGCCTCTACGACCCGGACCCGGACGCCGCGGGCAAGACCCACGTGATGCAGGGTGGCTTCCTGCTCGATGCCCCGTCGTTCGACCCGGACTTCTTCGGCATGTCCCCGCGTGAGGCGCTCGCGACCGACGTCCAGCACCGGTTGTTGTTGCAGACGGCCTGGGAGGCCTTCGAACGCGCGGGCATCGACCCGGCTTCGGTTCGCGGCTCCAAGACCGGCGTTTTCGCGGGTGTGATGTCCAACGACTACTCGACTTTGGTGTCCGACGACATCTTCGAGGGCTACCAGGGCACCGGCACCGCGCAGAGCGTGCTATCCGGCCGTGTCGCCTACACCTTCGGTCTCGAAGGCCCGGCGGTCACCGTCGACACTGCTTGTTCGTCCTCTTTGGTCGCCTTGCATCTGGCGTCTTCCGCGCTGCGCAACGGCGAATGCTCGCTGGCTCTGGCCGGCGGTGTGACCGTCATGTCCACGCCCGGCTCGTTCGTGGCCTTCTCGAAGCAGCGCGGTCTCGCGATGGACGGCCGCTGCAAGTCCTTCGCCGACGCCGCCGACGGCACGGGCTGGGGAGAGGGCGTCGGTCTCCTGGTCCTGGAACGCCGGTCCGACGCTCTGCGCAACGGCCACACGATCCTTGCTGTGGTGCGCGGTTCCGCGGTGAACCAGGACGGCGCTTCCAACGGCCTCACCGCCCCGAACGGTCCTTCACAGCAACGCGTGATCCGCGCTGCCCTCGCTTCTGCTGGCTTGTCCGTGTCCGATGTGGACGTGGTGGAGGCGCACGGCACCGGCACGACTCTGGGCGACCCGATCGAGGCTCAGGCTCTGCTCGCCACCTACGGCGCTGATCGCGAGTCGCCGCTGCTGCTCGGCTCCATCAAGTCCAACATCGGCCACACCCAGGCCGCCGCGGGCGTTGCCGGCATCATCAAGATGGTCCACGCGATGCGGCACGGTGTCGTCCCCGCGACGCTGCACGTCGACCAGCCCTCCACCCACATCGACTGGACCGCGGGCAACGTCTCGCTGGCGACCACCGCGACGTCCTGGCCCGCCGTCTCCCGCCCGCGCCGCGCCGGCGTCTCGTCGTTCGGCGTCTCGGGCACCAACGCCCATGTCATCCTCGAGGCCGCAACCCCTTCTCCGGTTTCTGTGGACAACTCGGCGCCTGTGGACAACTCGGCCGCCGTCGATCTTGCGCCGCCTGTTTCGTCGGCCTCCCGTGGGACGCTTGGAGTGGGGACCTCGGTCTCCCCCCGGGGCCCCCAGGCGGGATCGATTCAGGGCGGTGGCGTGCCGTGGCTGGTGTCGGCACGGTCGGCTCAGGCGTTGGCCGGGCAGGTCGAGCGGATCAAGGCGTGGCCTGGGGATGCGGCGGACATCGCGTTCTCGTTGCTGACGACGCGCGCGGTTTTCGACCATCGGGCCGTGGTGCTCGACGGCGAGGTGCTGGCGTCCGGTGTGGCGCGGGCGGGCGAACTGGCGTTCCTGTTCAGCGGGCAGGGCTCGCAGCGGATCGGTATGGGGCGCGAGCTGTACGAGGCGTTCCCGGTGTTCGCCGAGGCGCTCGACGCGGTGCTCGTCAACCTCGACCCCGCCGTTCGCGAGGTCATGTGGGGGAGCGACCAGGAGGCGCTGAACCAGACCGGGTACACCCAGCCGGCGCTGTTCGCGTTCCAGGTGGCCTTGTACCGGCTGTTCGAGTTCTACGGCGTGAAGCCCGACCACATCGCTGGCCACTCGATCGGCGAGATCGCCGCCGCGCACGTTGCCGGGGTGCTGTCGCTGGAGGACGCCTGCCAACTCGTGACGGCGCGCGCCTCGTTGATGCAGGCGTTGCCGGCGGGTGGCGCCATGGTGTCGGTGGTCGCGTCCGAGAAGAAGGTTCGTGAGCACCTGACCGATGGTGTGTCCATCGCGGTGGTCAATGGGCCTCGGTCCGTGGTGATCGCCGGCGTCGAAGACGAAGTGCTCGCAATCGCCTCGAAGTGGAAGAACAAGCGACTGAAGGTGTCGCACGCGTTCCACTCGCCGTTGATGGAGCCGATGCTCGACGACTTCCGCGAAGCGATCAGTGGACTGACGTTCCACGAGCCGCTTGTCCGGATGTCAACAAGCGGGCAAGTGAATACTGTCGACTACTGGGTCGACCACGTTCGCGACACCGTGCGGTTCCACGACAACGTGACCGCGTTGGGCGACGTGAAGTGCCTGGAGATCGGGCCTGATGGCGTGCTGTCCGCGATGGTGGACGGCTGCGTGCCCGCAGTGCGGCGCAACGTTGACGAAGTCAAGTCAATGTTGACTGCATTGAGTCGAATCAATGTTGACGGCGTCAATGTTGATTGGAACAAGTTCTGTCAACATGGCCGCAAGGTCGACCTGCCGACGTACGCGTTCGAGCTGCAGCGGTTCTGGCCCGAGGTGTCCACGAGGTCGGACGTCCGGTCGGCCGGTCTCGGCGCGGTGGAGCACCCGCTGCTCGGTGCCGCGGTCGAACTGGCCGGGCCAGGAGGAAACGCCGAGGGTCTGCTGTTCACGAGCAGGCTGTCGCTGCGCACCCACCCGTGGCTGAGGGATCACTCGCTGCACGGCAAGGTGCTCGTGCCCGGTGCGGCGCTCGTCGAGCTCGCGTTGCGGGCCGCGGACGAGGTGGGCCTCGACCGCGTGGACGAGCTGACGATCGCGGCGCCGCTCGTGCTGCCGGAGTCCGGTGCCGTGCAGGTGCAGATCCGCGTCGGTGCTGAGGGCGAGCGCCGGTCGGTCGCGATTCACAGCCGTCCCGAGGACAGCGATCTGCCGTGGACCGAGCACGCTGCCGGTTTCCTGGCGGCCGGGACCACTGCCACGGACTTCGACGCGTCGGTGTGGCCGCCTGCCAGAGCAGAGGCCGTGCAGGTCGAGGGTGCTTACGAGCGGTTCGCGGAGCTCGGGTTCGACTACGGGCACGCGTTCCAGGGGCTGCGGGCCGCGTGGAAGCTGGGCGACCAGGTGTTCGCCGAGGTCGCGCTGCCCGAGGGTGTGACGGCCACCGGCTTCGGCATCCACGCGGCGCTGCTGGACGCGGCGCTGCACGCGGTGGCGTTCGCCGACCAGCGGACCGAGGGCGCGGTGCCGTTCTCGTGGGAGAACGTCGCGCTGCACGCGGTGGGCGCCACGTCGTTGCGGGTGCGTCTGCGGACCACCGGCGAGAGTTCGATGGAGATCGCCATCGCGGATGCCGCCGGTGCGCCGGTGGCGACGGTCGGGTCGCTTGTGACGCGAGCCGTGTCGGCGCGGCAGCTCAGTGCCGTGCAGGAGGCGTTGTTCGGGCTGGACTGGGTGCCGGTCACGCTCACCGATGCTGTTCCGGGGGCGCACGTCGTCGAGCACGTGTCATCGGAAGGGACGCCGGTCGAGGCCGCGCACGCGGTGACGGCCGGGGTGCTCGCGAAGATCCAGGAGTGGATCACGACCGAGCGGGCCGAGAAGCTCGTTTTCGTGACGCGGCAGGGTGATCTGGGTGCGTCGGCGGTGTGGGGCCTGGTGCGGGCCGCGCAGTCGGAGCATCCCGGGCGGTTCGCGCTGGTCGAGGCCGACGGTGAGCTGCCGGACTCGGTGCTCGCGAGCGCCGAGCCGCAACTGCGCGTGCGGGGTGGCGAGGTGTTCGTGCCGCGCATCGCCCGGATCGCCGCCGGTGAGAGCGTTGTGCTGGAAGGACCTGTGCTGATCACCGGCGGGACCGGCGGGCTCGGTCAGGTCATCGCGCGGCATCTCGTTGCCGCGCATGGCGTTCGCGACCTCGTGCTGGTCAGCCGGCGCGGAAAGACGCCGGACTGGGTGGCGGAGCTGGACGCGTCGGTCAGCGTTGTGGCGTGCGATGTCGCCGACAGGCACTCGGTCGCGAACCTCTTTGCGGGTCACCAGATCCGTTCCATCGTGCACACCGCCGGCGTGCTGGACGACGGCGTGATCGAGTCGCTCACGCCGGAGCGGTTGTCTACCGTGTTGCGGCCGAAGGTTGACGCTGCTTGGAACCTGCACGAGTTCGCACCGGATGTCTCGGCGTTTGTCGTTTACTCGTCCGGTGCGGGCATCTTCGGGTCGTCCGGACAGGGCAACTACGCGGCGGGCAACACGTTCCTCGACGCGCTGATCGAGCACCGGCGGGCCGCTGGGCTGCCGGGCGCGTCGCTGGCGTGGGGCGCGTGGGCAGGGACGGGCATGCTGTCCGGTGCCGACGCCGAACGCCTCGCCAAGTCCGGAATGCCGCCGATCACGCCCGCGGAAGGCGTGGAACTCTTCGACGCCGCGCTGTCTTCGGGTGCCTCGCTGGTGCTGCCGCTGAAGCTCGACCTGCCGGTGTTCCGGGCGAGGGGCGAGGTTCCGGCGATGCTGCAGGGCCTGGTGAAGGTCCGTGCTCGTCGCACGGCCGCCTCGAGCACGTCGTCGTCGCTGGTGCAGAAGCTGGCGGGTCTTGATGACGCCGCGCGCTTGGAAGCGCTGCTCGACCTGGTGCGTGCCGAGGTCGGCGCCGTGCTCGGCCACAGCGGCGGCGAGACGATCGACCCGTCGCGGGCGTTCCAGTCGTTGGGCTTCGACTCGCTGACGGCCGTCGAACTGCGCAACCGCCTCGGTGAGGTCACCGGGCTGCGGTTGCCCGCGACGCTGACGTTCGACTACCCGACGGCCGCGGTGCTGGCGAGTTTCCTGACCGACGAGCTGTTCGGCGCTTCGGAGCCGGTGTCGCGGCAGCCTGCTCTGGCGTCCACTTCGGACGATCCGATCGTCATCGTCGGCATGGCCTGTCGTTACCCGGGAGGCGTGTCGTCGCCCGAGGACCTGTGGCGGCTGGTGGCCGGCGGTGTCGACGCCATCACGGAGTTCCCGGTCAACCGCGGCTGGGACATCGACGGCATCTACCACCCCGACCCCGACCACGCGGGCACGACCTACTCGATCTCGGGCGGTTTCCTGCACGAGGCGGGCGCGTTCGACCCGGCGTTCTTCGGCATGTCGCCGCGCGAGGCCCTGGCAACGGACTCCCAGCAGCGCCTGCTGCTCGAGACCACCTGGGAAGCGCTGGAGAGGTCCGGCATCGACCCGGCGTCGTTGCGCGGCAGTGCGACCGGCGTCTTCACCGGTGTGATGTACAACGACTACGCGTCCATTCTGGACGGTGGAGAGTTCGAGGGGCACCAGGGCCAGGGCAGTGCGGGCAGCATCGCCTCGGGCCGCGTGTCCTACACGTTCGGGTTCGAGGGGCCGGCCGTCACGGTCGACACCGCTTGCTCCTCGTCCTTGGTGGCGCTGCACCTGGCTTCGCAGGCCCTGCGCTCGGGCGAGTGCTCGCTGGCGGTCGCGGGCGGTGTGACGGTCATGTCGACGCCCACCACGTACGTCGAGTTTTCCCGCCAGCGCGGGCTTTCCGTTGACGGGCGCTGCAAGGCGTTCTCCGACGACGCCGACGGCACTGGCTGGGGCGAAGGCGTCGGCCTGTTGGTGCTGGAGCGCCAGTCCGACGCTCTGCGCAACGGCCACACCGTGCTGGCAGTCGTGCGCGGCTCGGCGGTGAACCAGGACGGCGCTTCCAACGGTCTGACCGCGCCGAACGGTCCGTCGCAGCAGCGCGTGATCCGCTCCGCGCTGGCTTCTGCAGGCCTGTCCGCGGCGGATGTCGATGCGGTCGAGGCACACGGCACCGCGACGAAGCTCGGCGACCCGATCGAGGCTCAGGCGTTGCTCGCGGTCTACGGGCAGGACCGCTCCGAGCCGCTCTACCTGGGCTCGATCAAGTCGAACATCGGTCACACGCAGGCGGCCGCGGGTGTCGCGGGCGTGATCAAGATGGTGCAGGCGCTCCGTCACGGCGTGCTGCCGCAGACGCTGCACGTCGGCACGCCGACCACGCAGGTCGACTGGGAGTCCGGTGATGTCGAGGTGCTGACCTCGTCCCGCGCCTGGCCTTCGGTGGACCGCGCGCGCCGGGCAGGCATCTCGTCGTTCGGCGTCTCAGGCACGAACGCGCACGTGATCATCGAGGCTCCGAGTGCTCAGGAATTGTCAGACCTGCCTGAGATGATTGGGATGGGGGGTAGTTCCCCCCAAGGGGCCAGCCAATCCGGATCGATTCCGACGAGGGTCTCGGACTCGGACGCGGTCCCGACGCAGGCGCCGGTGCCGTTGGTGGTGTCGGCCAAGTCGGCGGGGGCACTGCGGGGGCAGGTCGAGCGGGTCAAGGCGCTGGTGGACAGTGGCGTGTCCGCTGTGGACGTCGGGTTCTCGTTGGCCACCACTCGTGCGTTGTTCGAGCACCGAGCGGTGTTGCTTGGCGGGGAAGTCGTCGCTGACGGGGTTGCGGGCGGGAAGCCGCTGGCGTTCCTGTTCTCCGGGCAGGGGGCGCAGCGGGTCGGGGTCGGGCGTGAGTTGTATGAGGCGTTCCCGGTGTTCGCGGAGGCGTTGGACGCCGCGCTCGTCAACCTTGACCCGGCGCTGCGGGACGTCATGTGGGGCGACGATCAGGAGACGCTGAACCAGACCGGGTACGCGCAGCCCGCGCTGTTCGCGGTCGAGGTGGCGCTGTACCGGTTGCTCGAGTCGTTCGGGGTCAGGCCGGATCAGGTCGTGGGGCATTCGATCGGTGAGATCGCGGCGGCGCATGTCGCGGGCGTGTTGAGCCTTGAGGACGCGTGTCTGCTGGTCACGGCACGTGCGGCGCTCATGCAGGCGTTGCCGGCCGGTGGCGCGATGGTGTCCGTTGTCGCGTCGGAAGAAGAGGTGCTGCCGCATCTGACTGCCGGCGTGTCGATCGCTGCGGTCAACGGGCCTCGCTCGGTGGTGATCGCCGGGGTTGAGGACGAGGTTCTCGCCGTTGCGGAGCGGTGGAAGAGCAAGCGGCTGAAGGTGTCGCACGCGTTCCACTCGCCGTTGATGGAGCCGATGCTCGAGGACTTCCGCGAAGCGATCAGCGGGGTCACGTTCGCCGAGCCCGTTGTCGGAATGTCTACATCCGGCGATGTCACGTCCGTCGACTACTGGGTCGCCCACGTTCGCGATGCGGTGCGGTTCCACGAGAATGTCACGCGATTGGGTGACGTCACGCTGGTGGAGATCGGGCCTGACGCGCAGTTGAGCGCGATGGTGAACGGCTCTACGGCGGTATTGAGGCGGGACCGCGGTGAGGTCGCGTCAATGTTGACTGCACTCAGTCAAGTACATGTTGACGGAATCAATGTTGACTGGACGCAGCTGTATACAGGCGGACGGAAGGTTGATCTGCCCACCTACGCGTTCGAGCACCAGATGTTCTGGCCGAAGGCGGTGCGCAAGGCCGGCGATGTCGGGGCGCTGGGGCTCATGCGGGTCGAGCACCCGTTGCTCGGAGCGGCGGTCGATGTCGCCGGTGCGGACGGGGTGCTGTTCACGAGCCGGCTGTCGCTGAGCTCGCACCCGTGGCTCGCGGACCACACGGTGTTCGGGCAGGTGTTGCTGCCGGGGACGGCGTTCCTGGAGCTCGCGGTGCGGGCCGGGGACGAGGTCGGGCTCGACCGCGTCGACGAGCTGACGCTGGCCGCGCCGCTCGTGCTGCCTGAGCAGGGTGCCGTGAGGCTGCAGGTCGCGGTGGGTGCCGAGGAGAACGGGCGTCGTGCGGTCGAGGTGTTCTCGCGGCCCGACGGTGAGGACGTGCCGTGGACGCGGCACGCGACCGGTTTCCTGGCGAGTGGTGTGACCGGCAACGACTTCGACGCGACGGTGTGGCCGCCCGAGGCGGATCGCGTTGACGTTGAGGGTGCTTACGAGCGGTTCGCGGAGAACGGGTTCGAGTACGGGCCGGTGTTCCAGGGGCTGCGGGCGGTCTGGCGGACGGACAGCGAGGTGTTCGCCGAGGTCGCGCTGCCCGAGGGCGTCGAGGCGGGAGCGTTCGGGTTGCACCCGGCGCTGCTCGACGCCGCGCTGCACGCGGGCGGGTTCTTCGACGGGGTCGAGGCGGGGCTGCCGTTCTCGTGGGAAGGCGTGTCGCTGCACGCCACCGGAGCCTCCGCGGTCCGGGTGCGGCTGCGGCGCAACGGTGACGCGTGGGTGCTCGCGGTCGCGGACGCGGCTGGTGCACCGGTGGCCACGATCGGGTCGCTGGTGACGCGGGCGGTCGCGGCGCAGCAGGTGAGTGTCGTGGACCGGGACTCGTTGTTCCGGCTCGACTGGGTGCCCGTGTCGTCGCCTCAGGCCGGTGCGACCGCCGTTGTCGTGGAGGAGTTCGTCGGCGACGGGGACGTCGTCGAGCAGACGCACGCACTCGCTGCCCGTGCGCTGGAACTGGTGCAGCGGTGGATCGCCGAGGAGCGGGCTGAGCGGCTGGTGTTCGTGACGCGCCAGGACGACCTGGCCGCGAGCGCGGTGCACGGTCTGGTCCGGGCCGCGCAGAACGAGCACCCCGGCCGGTTCGCGCTCATCGACACCGACGGCGAGGTGACAGAGCGGGTTCTCGCGATCGACGAGCCGCAGCTGCGGGTGCGGGGCGGCCAGGTGTTCGCGCCACGGCTCGCGCGGGCCGAGGCGGCCGAGCCCGGCGAGTTCACCGGTCCGGTGCTGATCACCGGTGGCACCGGTGGGCTGGGGCTCGTGGTGGCCAGGCACCTCGTCGAACGGTATGGCGTCAAGGAGCTCGTGCTGGTCAGCCGCACCGGCAAGGCAGACGTGTCCGATGTGGACGCCAAGGTCACCGTGGTCGCGTGTGATGTCAGTGACCGCAAGGCTTTGCAGAAGGTGTTGAAGAAGCACAAGGTGCGCAGCGTCGTGCACACGGCTGGCGTGCTCGATGACGGTGTGGTCGAGTCGCTCACGCCGGAACGGCTGGCGACCGTGTTGCGGCCGAAGGTCGACGCGGCCTGGAACCTGCACGAGCTCACGAAGGGCTTGGACAAGTTCGTCATCTTCTCCAGCGCCGCCGGAACGTTCGGTGCGGCGGGGCAGGCGAACTACGCGGCCGGCAACGCGTTCCTCGATGCTCTGGCCGAGTACCGCCGGGCCGCCGGGCTGCCCGCGGTGTCGCTGGCGTGGGGTGCGTGGAACCAGACCGGCATGCTGTCGGACGCCGATGCCGAGCGCATGGCACGCGGTGGCACGCCGCCGTTGTCGGTGGAGCAGGGGCTCGCGCTGTTCGACGCGGCGATCGGTGGGGACGACGCCGTGCTGCTGCCGTTGCGCCTTGACCTCGCGACGTTGCGCAACCACGGCGAGATCCGCCCGTTGCTGCGTGGCCTGATCCGGACGCGGGCTCGCCGCGCGGCGGCTCAGGCCGACTCCGGACTGGTCCAGCGGCTCACCGCGATGGCACCGGAAGCGCGTCTCGCCGCGCTGCTCGACCTGGTGCGCAACGAGGTCGCGGCGGTTCTCGGCCACGACGGCGTCGCGGCGGTGGATCCGGCCAAGGCGTTCCAGGACCTCGGGTTCGACTCGCTCACGGCGGTCGACCTGCGCAACCGCTTGACCGGTGTCACCGGGCTGCGGCTGCCGAGCACGCTGATCTTCGACTACCCGACGTCCGCGGTGCTCGCCGGATTCCTGCGCGACGAGCTGTTCGGTGCCGACGAGACGTTGTCGTTGCTGCCCGCGCTGACGTCCACTTCGGATGATCCGATCGTGATCGTCGGCATGGCGTGCCGCTATCCCGGCGGTGTCGCGACGCCGGAACAGTTGTGGGACCTCGTGGTCGACGGCCGCGACGCCATCAGCGAATTCCCGACCAACCGCGGCTGGGACCTCGACTCGCTCTACCACCCGGACCCGGACCACGTCGGCACCTCGTACACGAAGTCCGGTGGCTTCCTGCACGACGCGGACATGTTCGACCCGGAGTTCTTCGGCATGTCGCCGCGCGAGGCGGTGTCGACCGACGCCCAGCAGCGTCTGCTGCTCGAGGCGTCGTGGGAGGCGTTGGAGCGCTCTGGCATCGACCCCGTCGCCCTGAAGGGAAGCCCCACCGGTGTGTTCGCCGGTGTCATGTACAACGACTACTCGTTGCTGCTCGAGGGCGACTCCGAGGGTTACCAGACGACCGGTGGTTCGCCTTCGGTCGTGTCCGGTCGTGTGTCTTACACGTTCGGGTTCGAGGGGCCCGCGGTCACTCTCGACACGGCGTGCTCGTCGTCGTTGGTCGCGATGCACTGGGCGATGCAAGCTCTTCGTGCCGGTGAATGCTCGCTCGCTTTGGCCGGTGGTGTCACTGTGCTGGCTTCGCCGGGTGCGTTCATCGGGTTCTCACGGCAGCGCGGGCTCTCGCCAGACGGTCGTTGCAAGGCTTTCTCCGACTCGGCTGACGGCGTCGGCTGGTCCGAGGGTGTCGGTGTGGTCGTGCTGGAGCGGCTGTCCGACGCTCTGCGCAACGGCCACAACGTCCTGGCTGTCGTGCGGGGCTCGGCGGTCAACCAGGACGGTGCTTCGAACGGACTCACCGCGCCGAACGGTCCGTCGCAGCAGCGGGTGATTCGTCAGGCTTTGGCATCGGCTGGACTGTCCACTGCGGACGTTGATGTTGTCGAGGCGCACGGAACCGGTACTTCTTTGGGTGACCCGATCGAGGCGCAGGCCCTGTTGGCGACCTACGGTCAGGACCGCCCGTCGCCTTTGCTGCTCGGCTCGATCAAGTCGAACATCGGCCACACGCAGGCGGCCGCGGGTGTTGCCGGCGTGATCAAGATGGTGCAGGCGCTGCGCCATGGTGTTGTGCCGCGGACGCTGCATGTCGACGAGCCTTCGTCGCACGTGGACTGGGAGGCCGGGTCGGTTCAGCTGCTGACCGGCAACGCCTCGTGGCCCGCCGTTGACCGTGCTCGGCGCGCGGCTGTCTCGTCGTTCGGTGTGTCTGGCACGAATGCGCACGTGATCTTGGAGGCTCCGGGCGTTCAGGAATTGTCGGACCTGCCTGAGATGATTGGGATGGGGGGTGGATCCCCCCAGGGGGCCGGCCAATCGGGATCGATTCCGCAGATTGGGGCCGGGCTGCAGGTTGGGGCCACGCCGCAGGTCGGGGTCGGGTCGCAGGTCGGGGCTGAGCAGCACGTCGGTGCTGTGCCGCTGGCGGTGTCGGCCAAGTCGGCAGCGTCCTTGCGGGCGCAGGTGGAGCAGGTCGGCGCGCTGGTGGAGAGCGGCGTTTCCGCTGCGGATGTTGGGTTGTCGTTGGCGACTACTCGCGCGTTGTTCGACCACCGTGCGGTGGTGTGGAACGGCGTTGAGCTGGCTAGCGGGGCGGTGAAGAACCGGGCGCTTGCCGTGGTGTTCTCCGGGCAGGGGTCGCAGCGGGTCGGCATGGCTCGGGAACTGTATGAGGCGTTCCCGGTGTTCGCGGAGGCGTTGGACGCCGCGCTGGTCAACCTTGATCCGGCGCTGCAGGATGTCATGTGGGGTGAGGATCAGGATGCGCTGAACCAGACCGGGTACGCGCAGCCGGCGATCTTCGCGGTTGAGGTGGCGCTGTACCGGTTGCTGGAGTGGTTCGGCGTCAGGCCAGTGCAGGTGGCCGGGCATTCGATCGGTGAGATCGCGGCGGCCCACGTGGCCGGGGTGTTGAGCCTTGAGGACGCGTGTCTGCTGGTCACGGCACGGGCGGCGCTCATGCAGGCGTTGCCCGCTGGCGGGGCGATGGTGTCGGTCATCGCGTCCGAGGAAGAAGTGCTCGAGCACCTCACACAAGGTGTGTCGATCGCTGCGGTCAACGGGCCTCGGTCGGTGGTGATCGCCGGGGTTGAGGACGAGGTTCTCGCGCTTGCGGAGCGGTGGAAGAGCAAGCGGCTGAAGGTGTCGCATGCGTTCCACTCGCCGTTGATGGAGCCGATGCTGGACGACTTCCGCGAGGCGATCGCGGAGATCCAGTTCGGTGAGCCGCGTATTCCTTTCAGTGCGTCTGGGGATGTCACGACGGCTGAGTACTGGGTGCGGCACGTTCGGGATGCTGTGCGGTTCCACGACAACGTCACTCGGCTGGGTGATGTGACGGTGCTTGAGGTGGGGCCGGATGCGCAGTTGACGGCGATGGTTGACGGGTTGATTCCGACGTTGACGCGCGTCAAGTCTGATGTTGAATCAATGTTGACTGCATTGAGTCAAGTACATGTTGACGGCGTCAATGTTGACTGGACGCGGTTCTACGAGGGCGGCAAGCGGATCGAGCTGCCCACCTACCCGTTCAACCGGCAGCGGTACTGGCCGGCGAGTGCGGGGCGGGCGTCGGACGCGTCCGGGCTGGGGCTGGTCGGCGTGGCGCACCCGTTGCTCGGGGCTGCGGTGGAGCTGGCCGAGGGCGAAGGCGTGGTGTTCACCAGCCGGATGTCGTTGAGCACGCACCCTTGGCTCGCGAATCACGTGATCATGGGGCGGACGTTGGTGCCGGCCGCCGTGCTGATCGAGCTCGCGATGCGGGCCGCGGACGAGGTCGGGCTCGACCGTGTCGACGACCTGACGCTGGCCGCGCCGTTGGTGCTGCCTGAGCGCGGGGCTGTGCAGGTGCAGTTGAAGGTCGGCCCGGATACTGGCGGCCGTCGACAGTATGCAATTCACTCCCGGCTCGAGGACGCGCCGGGCTCGCCGTGGATGCAGCATGCGACCGGGTTCCTGGCGCGTGGAACGACCGGCAGCGAGTTCGAGGCGACGATCTGGCCGCCCGCTGGGGCCGTGGCGATGGACTACGAGGAGTGCTACGAGCGGTTCGCGGTCGTGGGCTTCGCTTACGGGCACGCGTTCCGGAACTTGAAGGCCGCGTGGCGGGTCGGAGACGAGATCTACGCCGAGCTCGCGCTGTCTGAGGACGTTGACGGCACGGCGTATGGGCTGCATCCGGCGTTGCTCGACTCGGCACTGCACGCGGCGTTGCTCGACGAGACGCTCGACGCGGGGCTGCCGTTCTCGTGGGAGGGCGTGTCGCTGCACGCCACCGGAGCCAGCGAACTGCGCGTCAAGCTGACCCGCGACGAGGGCGGCATGCGCCGGACCATCGCGCTGGCCGACGTCACGGGCGCGCCGGTCGCCACGGTCGAGGCCGTGGTCGTGCGTGCGGTGAGCGCCGAGCAGCTCGGTGAGGCCCGGCAGAGCGAGCTGTTCGGGCTGGACTGGGTGCCGGTCACGCAGGAGGACGTCGCGGCGCCCGAGTCCGTCGCGGTGATCGGGCCGGACGTGCTCGACCTCGGCTACCCGGTGGTCGGCGCGATCGCGGACACCGACGCCGGGCTGGTGCTGGTGCCGGTGGTCGGCGAAGAGGACGTGCTCGACAGCACGCACCGCAACACCGCGCGCGTGCTGGAGCTGGTGCAGGAGTGGATCAACAGTGGGAAGAGCGGCAGGCTGACGTTCGTCACTCGTGGCGCGACCACGGGTGAAGACCTGGGCGCGGCGGCGGTGTGGGGCCTGGTGCGGTCGGCGCAGTCGGAGCATCCCGAGCGGTTCGGGCTGATCGACCTGTGCGGCAACAACGTCTCCACCGCGATGGTGTCGGTGGCGTTCGGAGTCGACGAACCTCAGTTGGTGGTCCGCGACGGGGAGGTGCTGGCCGGACGGCTGGCGCGGGTCACGGGCGAGGTCGAGGTCCGGTGGGACGGCAAGGTTCTCGTCACCGGCGGCACCGGCGGGCTGGGTGCGGTCATCGCGAAGCACCTCGTCGAGAAGCACGGTGTCCGGGAGCTGGTGCTCGTCAGCCGCCGTGGTGAGGCGGACACGGCGGAGCTGGAAGCGTTAGGAGCGCGGGTCACCGTCGCCGCGTGCGATGTGACCGACCGGGAGGCGCTCGCGGAACTCCTTGCCCAGCACGAGATCCGGGGCGTCGTGCACGCGGCTGGTGTGCTGGATGACGGCGTGATCGAGTCGATGACGCCCGAGCGCATTGCGAACGTGGTGCGGCCCAAGGCTGACGCTGCGTGGCATCTGCACGAGCTGACTGGTGACCTGACGGCGTTCGTCGTGTTCTCGTCGGCGGCCGGGGTGTTCGGCAACGCGGGACAGGCGAACTACGCGGCGGGCAACGCGTTCCTCGACGCCCTCGCCGCGCACCGCAAGGCTCACGGGCTGCCCGCGACGTCGATGGCGTGGGGTGTGTGGTCCGGGGTCAGCGGTATGACAGGCGAGCTGACCGAGGCGGAAGCGGCGCGCATGACCGCCGCCGGCATGCCTCCGGTCACGGTGCAGCAGGGGCTGGAGCTCTTCGACGCGGCCGTGGCGAGCGGGGCGGCGCTGACCGTTCCAGTGCGGCTCGACCTCGCGACGCTGCGGGCACGCGGTGCGGTGGCGCCGTTGCTGCAGGGCCTGGTCCAGGTCCGGGCGCGGCGTGCGGCGGCGGGGTCGGCGACAGCGTCCGGGCTGGTGCAGAAGCTCGGGTCGATGGAGGCCACGGACCGGCGTGCGGCGCTGGTGGACCTGGTGCGCGCGCAGGTGTCGTCGGTGCTCGGCCACTCGTCGATCGACGCGGTGGACGCGACGCGGGCCTTCCAGGACCTCGGGTTCGACTCGCTGACCGCGGTCGAGCTGCGCAACCAGTTGACCGAGGCGACCGGGCTGCGGCTGCCGGCGACGCTGGTGTTCGACTACCCGACTTCGATCGCGCTGGCCGACCATCTGCACACCGAACTGTTCGGGTCTGTGTCGGAGATTCCGAATCTGCCCGCGCTGGTGTCTACTTCGGACGATCCGATCGTGATCGTCGGCATGGCCTGCCGGTTCCCCGGTGGCGTCACGTCGCCGGAGACGTTGTGGGACCTGGTGGTCTCGGGGACGGACGCGATCACGCCGTTCCCGGAGAACCGGGGCTGGGACCTCGACACGCTGTTCCACCCGGACCCGGACAACCTCGGCACCTCCTACGCCCGCGCCGGTGGCTTCCTGCACGACGCGGACCAGTTCGACCCGGCGTTCTTCGGGATGTCGCCGCGGGAGGCACTCGGCACGGACGGCCAGCAGCGCATCCTGCTGGAGACGACGTGGGAGGCGCTGGAGCGGGCGGGAATCGACCCGACCTCGCTGCGGGGTTCGCGGACCGGTGTGTTCGCCGGTGTCATGTACAACGACTACGCGCAGATCGTCGAGGCCGACTCCGAGGGACACCAGGGTGCCGGAACGTCACCGTCGGTCGTCTCGGGCCGCGTTTCTTACACCTTCGGGTTCGAAGGGCCGTCGGTGTCGATCGACACCGCGTGCTCGTCGTCACTGGTCGCGATGCACCTGGCGGCACAGTCGCTGCGGGCGGGTGAGTGCTCGTTGGCGCTGGCCGGTGGTGTGACGGTGATGTCGACGCCGGGCGCGTTCGTCGGGTTCTCCCGGCAGCGCGGGCTGTCGGAGGACGGGCGGTGCAAGGCGTTCTCGGAGTCCGCGGATGGTGTCGGCTGGTCCGAGGGTGTCGGTCTGCTGGTGATGGAGCGTCAGTCCGACGCTCTGCGTCATGGGCACACGGTACTGGCGGTGCTGCGTGGTTCGGCCATCAACCAGGACGGTGCTTCGAACGGTTTGACGGCGCCCAACGGGCCGTCGCAGCAGAGGGTTATCCGCCAAGCGCTTGCGTCGGCCGGACTGTCCACTCAGGACGTTGACACGGTCGAGGCGCACGGCACCGGAACGACTTTGGGTGACCCGATCGAGGCGCAGGCTTTGTTGGCGACCTATGGGCAGGATCGTTCGGTGCCGCTGCTGCTCGGTGGCATCAAGTCGAACATCGGGCACACGCAGGCGGCTGCCGGTGTTGCGGGTGTGATCAAGATGGTGCACGCCATGCGGCACGGCGTTGTGCCGCCGACCCTGCACATCACGGAGCCGTCCACGCACGTCGACTGGAGTGAGGGTGCGGTCTCGCTCGTCACCGAGGCCACGCCGTGGCCTGAGGTGTCGCGGCCGCGCCGGGCGGGCGTCTCGTCGTTCGGTTTCTCCGGGACGAACGCGCACGTGATCTTGGAAGCGCCGGGCTCGGGGATCCCCCCGTTTTCCAGCGTACCGGGTGAAATAGCTGGTCAAGCGGGGCTGGCGGAATCTGTGGACAACTCGGTGGCTGTGGACAAGTCGGTAGTTGTGGATCTTGCTGGCGCGGAGATGTCGGGCCCTCGTGGGACGCTTGGAGTGGGGACCTCGGACTCCCCCTGGGGGGCCCAGGCGGGATCGATTCCGTTCGTGGTGTCGGCCAAGACTGCGGAGGCGTTGGACGGGCAGGTTGAGCGGATCAAGGCGGTTGAGGGGGCGGCGGAGGATGTTGCGTTCTCACTGTTGAGGACGCGGGCGCAGTTCGAGCATCGGGCCGTGGTGCTCGGGGACGAGGTGCTGGCGCGGGGGACCGCGTTGTCGCAGCGGTCGCTGGCGGTGCTGTTCTCCGGGCAGGGGTCGCAGCGGGTCGGTATGGGGCGCGAGTTGTATGAGGCGTTCCCGGTGTTCGCCGCGGCGCTGGACGGTGTGCTGATGTACCTGGACCCGGCGGTTCGGGATGTCATGTGGGGTGAGGACCAGGAGGCGTTGAACCAGACCGGGGTCGCGCAGCCGGCGTTGTTCGCGGTCGAGGTGGCGCTGTACCGGTTGGTCGAGTCGTGGGGGGTCCGGGCGGAGCAGGTGGCCGGGCACTCGATCGGTGAGATCGCCGCGGCGCACGTTGCCGGGGTGCTGAGCCTGGAAGACGCGTGCTTGCTGGTTACGGCTCGGTCGGCGCTCATGCAGGCGTTGCCTGAGGGTGGCGCGATGGTCGCGGTTCAGGCTTCTGAGGAAGAAGTGCTACCGCATCTCACAGGGCGGGTGTCGATCGCGGCTGTCAACGGGCCTCGGTCGGTGGTGATCGCGGGTGACGAGGACGAGGTGCTCGCGGTCGCTGAGCGGTGGAAGAGCAAGCGGCTGAAGGTGTCGCACGCGTTCCACTCGCCGTTGATGGAGCCGATGCTGGAGGACTTCCGCGAGTCGTTGGCGGAGGTCGTGTTCAGCCCGCCGAGCCTCACGATGGTGGCCGGCGGGGACGTCACGACCGTCGAGTACTGGGTGAACCACGTCCGGGACGCCGTGCGGTTCAGCGAGAACGTGCAGAGGCTGCGCGACGGTGGCGCGACCACGTTCCTCGAGGTCGGGCCGGACGGCGTGCTGAGCGCGATCGTCGAGGACGCGATTCCCTTGCTGCGCAAGGACAAGGGTGAGCGCGTCGCGGCGCTGACCGCTCTGGCTCGCCTGCACGTCGATGGCGTGAAGGTCGACTGGAGCGGGTTCTGCTCGGGTGGCAAGAAGATCGATCTGCCCACCTACGCGTTCGACCACCAGCGGTACTGGCCCGCGGTGCGGGTCGGCGGGGACGACGCGTCCGGGATGGGCATGGTCGCGGTGGGGCACCCGTTGCTCGTCGCGTCGGCCGAACTCGCTGACGGTGAAGGGTTCCTGTTCACCAGCAGGCTGGCCGTGCGGACGCATCCGTGGATTCGCAACCACACGATCATGGGACGCGTGATGGTGCCGGGCGCGGCGCTCGTCGAGCTCGCGATGCGGGCCGGGGACGAGGTCGGGCTGGACCGGCTGGAAGAGCTGACGTTGTCGGCGCCCGTGGTGCTGCCGGAGCACGGTGGCCTGGCGCTGCAGATGAAGGTGTCCGCGGGAGACGAGCGCCGGACGTTCACGATTCACGCGCGGCCGGACGAAGTCGTTGACTCGCAGTGGACTCAGGTCGTCAGCGGTGTGCTGGCCAAGGGTGAGCAGCGGGTCGAGTTCGACGCGTCGGTCTGGCCGCCCCGGGCTGAGGTCGTTGACGTCGAGGGCTGCTACGAGAAGTTCGCCGAGGCCGGGTTCGCCTATGACGGCATGTTCCGCGGGCTGCGGGCGGCGTGGCGCGACGGTGACACGACGTACGCCGAGGTCGCGCTGCCGGATGACGTGAGTGTCAGGCCGTTCGGGTTGCACCCGGCGCTGCTGGACGCCGCTCTGCACGCCTCGCTGCTGGACGAGAGCGGGGCGGCCGGGCTGCCGTTCGCCTGGGAGAACGTGTCGCTGCACGCGACCGGCGCGACGGCGTTGCGGGTCAAGATAACGCGGGACGACAACGGGCTGCGGATCGCGCTCGCCGACCCCGCCGGCAACCCGGTGGCGTCCGTCGAGTCGCTGGTGATGCGGGCGGTCGCCGCGGAGGAGCCTGCTGAGCTGGACGCGTTGTTCTCCGTGCAGTGGACGCCGGTCGCGGTGCCGCCGGCCGAGGCGGGCAAGACGGTCAGCGTGCTCGGGCCGGACGTGCTCGGGCTGTCGGTAGGACGGGTCGAGGGCCTGCTTTCGTTGACTGACACGGATGTTGTGCTCGTGCCGGTCGCGGGGGAGCAGAACGCCGAGTCGGTCCGCGCGGTGACGCACCGGGCGTTGGAGCTGGTGCAGGAGTGGATCCGGGAGGACCGCGACGGGCGGCTCGTGTTCGTCACGCGCGGTGCGGTCGAGGGTGACGACCTGGCCGGTGCGGCGGTGTGGGGGTTGCTGCGGACGGCGCAGACCGAGCACCCAGACCGGTTCGGGCTGATCGACCTGGACGCCGAGGAATCGTCGCTGGCGACGTTGCTCGGGGTGCTGGACCTCGACGAACCGCAACTGGTGATCCGTGACGGTGAGGCTCGCGCGGCGCGGCTCGGCCGGGTCGCGGGTGGAGACGGGGCCGTGTGGGAGAGCCCGGTGCTGATCACCGGTGGTACCGGTGGGCTGGGCAGGATCGTGGCGCGGCACCTGGTGGAGAACCACGGGGTCACCGAGCTGGTTCTGGTCAGCCGCAGCGGTCAGGGTGACGTCGAAGAGCTGGAGTCGTTGGGAGCGAAGGTTTCCGTAGTCGCCTGCGATGTCGCTGATCGGGCCGCGCTGTGGGAGTTGTTGAAGCAGCACAAGGTTCGGGGTGTCGTGCACGCGGCCGGTGTGCTCGACGACGGTGTGATCGAGTCGCTGACGCCGGAGCGGGTCGACGCGGTGTTGCGGGCCAAGGTCGACGCAGCGCTGAACCTGCACGACCTCGCCACGGAGGCCACGCAGTTCGTGGTGTTCTCGTCGGCGGCCGGTGTGTTCGGCAACGCCGGGCAGGGCAACTACGCCGCAGGCAACGCGTTCCTCGACGCGCTGGCCTCGCATCGGCAGCTCAACGGGCTGCCGGGTGTGTCGCTCGCCTGGGGTGCTTGGGACACCGGCATGCTGTCGGCCGAGGACGCGGAACGGATGCGGCGCTCGGGGATGCCGGCGATCTCGCCGGAGCTGGGGCTGCGGTTGTTCGACGCGGCGGTGGCCGGTGCCGAAGCCGCCATCGTGCCGGTGCGGCTCGACCTCGCGGCGTTGAAGCAGAACGGTGATGTGAAGCCGTTGCTGCGCGGGCTGATCCGGGTGAAGGCGCGGCGGAAGGTCGCCGGGTCGGAGACGGCCTCGGGGCTGGTGCAGCGACTGTCCGTTCTGGACGAAGCCGGACGGCTGGACGCGTTGGTGGATCTGGTTCGCGGCGAGGTCGCGGCCGTGCTCGGGTACGACACGATCGCGGCGGTCGATCCGGCGCGGGCGTTCCAGGAGCTCGGGTTCGACTCGTTGACGGCGGTGGAGCTGCGCAACCGGCTCACGGCGGTCACCGGGCTGAAGTTGCCGGCGACCGTGGTGTTCGACTACCCGTCGTCCGCGCAGCTGGCCGGATATCTGAAGGACGAGCTGCTGGGTGCGATGTCGCCGGTGGAGTCGTTGCCCGCGCTGGTGTCCACTTCGGACGATCCGATCGTCATCGTGGGCATGGCCTGCCGTTACCCCGGCGGTGTCTCGTCGCCGGAGGACCTGTGGGAGCTGGTGGCTTCGGGGGTCGACGCGATCACGCCGTTCCCGACGAACCGCGGCTGGGACCTCGACACGTTGTTCCACCCGGACCCCGACAACCCCGGCACCTCCTACGTCCGGGCCGGTGGCTTCCTGCACGACGCAGACCTGTTCGACCCGGAGTTCTTCGGGATGTCGCCGCGCGAGGCGGTGGCCACGGACTCGCAGCAGCGGCTCATGCTGGAGACGGCGTGGGAGGCGCTGGAGCGAGCCGGGATCGCGCCGGCGTCGTTGCGGGGCAGCTCGACCGGTGTGTTCGCCGGTGTCATGTACAACGACTACACGCAGCTCATCGGCGGTGCGGACACCGAAGGCTTCGGGTCGACCGGCGCTTCGCCTTCGGTGATCTCGGGCCGGGTGTCCTACGCGCTCGGGCTCGAGGGGCCGTCGGTGTCGATCGACACCGCGTGTTCTTCGTCGTTGGTCGCGTTGCACTGGGCCATGCAGGCGCTTCGGGCCGGTGAGTGCTCGCTGGCGTTGGCCGGTGGTGTGACGGTGATGTCGACGCCTGGTTCGTTTGTCGGGTTCTCACGGCAGAGGGGTTTGTCGGAGGACGGACGGTGCAAGGCGTTCTCTGACTCGGCTGATGGTGTCGGTTGGTCTGAGGGTGTCGGTCTGCTCGTGTTGGAGCGTCAGTCCGATGCAGTGCGTCTTGGGCACACGGTGTTGGCGGTCGTGCGGGGTTCGGCGATCAACCAGGACGGTGCGTCCAACGGTCTGACGGCGCCTAACGGGCCGTCGCAGCAGCGCGTGATTCGTCAGGCGTTGGCGTCTGCTGGGTTGAGTGCTGCTGATGTGGATGCTGTCGAGGCGCACGGCACCGGTACTTCTTTGGGTGACCCGATTGAGGCTCAGGCGCTGATGGCGACCTACGGGCAGGATCGCTCCGTGCCGCTGCTGCTCGGTGGCATCAAGTCGAACATCGGTCACACGCAGGCTGCCGCTGGTGTCGCGGGGATCATCAAGATGGTACAGGCGATGCGGCACGGGGTGTTGCCGCGGACGCTGCACGCTGCCACGCCTTCCTCGCATGTGGACTGGAGCGAGGGTGCGGTCGAGCTGCTGCAGGAGAACACGGCGTGGCCTTCGGTGGGGCGTGCGCGGCGGGCGGCGGTGTCGTCGTTCGGCATCTCGGGCACGAATGCGCACGTGATCTTGGAGGCGGCGGGTGGTCCGGAATTGTCAGACCTGGCTGAGATGATTGGGATGGGGGGTGGATCCCCCCAGGGGGCCGGCCAATCGGGATCGATTCCGCAGGTTGGGGCCGGGTCGCAGATCGGCGCTGGGCAGCAGGTTGAAGCTGGGCAGCAGGCCGGGGCCGGGCAACAGGTTGCGGCTGGGCCAGAGGTTGAGGCCGGGTCGCAGGACGGGGCTGGGTCGGTCGCGGTGCCGGTGCCGTTGGTGGTGTCGGCGCGGTCCGAGGCGGCGCTGGACGGGCAGGTCGAGCGGATCACGCGGGTCGGCGGGGACGCGAAGGATGTCGCGTACTCGTTGTTGAGCGCTAGGACGTTGTTCGACCACCGGGCGGTGGTGCTGGACGGCGCGGTGGTGGCGCGAGGGTCGGTGAAGCGCCGGCCGGTGGCGTTCCTGTTCAGCGGGCAGGGGTCGCAGCGGATCGGGATGGGGCGTGAGCTGTACGAGGCGTTCCCGGTGTTTGCCGAGGCGTTCGACGGTGTCTTGCAGTTCCTGGACCCGGCGCTGCGTGAGGTCATGTGGGGCGAGGACCAGGAGGCGTTGAACCAGACCGGGTATGCGCAGCCGGCGCTCTTCGTCGTCGAGGTGGCGCTGTACCGGCTCCTGGAGTCGTTCGGGGTCAGGCCGGATCACGTTGCCGGGCATTCGATCGGTGAGGTGGCGGCGGCGCATGTTGCCGGGACGCTGACGATCGAGGACGCGTGCCAGCTGATCACGGCTCGGGCCGCGTTGATGCAGATGCTTCCGGCTGGCGGGGCGATGGTGTCGGTCATCGCCTCGGAGGAGGAGGTGACGCCCTACCTGACGGGCAACGTGTCGATCGCGGCGATCAACGGGCCGCGGACCGTGGTGCTGGCGGGTGAGGAGGACGAGGTCCTCAAGATCGCCAAGCAGTGGAAGTACAAGCAGCTCAAGGTCAGTCACGCGTTCCACTCGCCGTTGATGGAGCCGATGCTGGAGGACTTCCGGGAGGCGATCAGCGAGATCGCCTTCAGTGCGCCACACATCCCGTTCCAGGCGAGCGGGGACGTCACTACGGTCGGCTACTGGGTGAACCACGTCAGGGACGCGGTGCGGTTCCACGACAACGTGACCGCGCTCGGAGACATGACGTTCATCGAGATCGGGCCCGACGCGGCCCTCGCGCCGTTGGTGGACGGGGCGATTCCGGTCAGCGGGCGCGGCCACGGCGAGGTCACGCAGGTGCTGACCGCGTTGGGGCAGGCGCACACCGAGGGTGTCGGCGTCGACTGGAGCCAGCTGCTCGAAGGGGCCAGGAAGGTCGACCTGCCCACCTACGCGTTCCGGCGGCAGTCGTACTGGCCGAAGGTCGTGGAGAGCGCGGGCGACGTGAAGTCGGCCGGGCTCACCGGGGTCGGGCACCCGTTGCTCGGGGCGGCGGTGCAGCTGGCCGGGCAGGACGGGCACCTGTTCACCAGCCGGATCGCGCTCAGGACGCACGGGTGGCTCGCGGACCACGTGATCATGGGACGGGCGCTGGTGCCGGGTGCGGCGCTGGTCGAGGTCGCCTTGAAGGCGGCGGAGGAGCTCGGGCTCGACACGCTGGAGGAGCTGACGATCGCGGCACCGCTCATGCTGCCGGAGCAGGGCGGGGTGCAGCTGCAGGTCGCGATCAGCGCCGAGGAGAACGAGAAGCGCGCCGTCACGATCTACAGCAGGCCCGAGGACACGGATCTGCCGTGGACCGAGAACGCCGGCGGTGTGCTCAGCAGCAGCGACAACACCGGAGAGAGGCTCGACACCTGGCCGGTCGGAGAACCGATCGACCTCGACCACGTCTACGACAAGTTCGCGGAGATCGGGTTCGCCTACGGGGACACGTTCCAGGGGCTGCGACACGCCTGGCGGCACGAAGGCGCGGTGTACGCGGAAGTCGCGCTGCCGGACGGGATCGAGCCCGGAGCGTTCGGGATTCACCCGGCGTTGCTCGACGCCACGCTGCACACCGCGCTGCTGGCCGAGGGCGACGGGGGAGCGGGGCTGCCGTTCAGCTGGGAGGGCGTGAAGATCCACGCCACCGGGGCGGCCGCGGTCAGGGTGCGGATGACGCGGGACGAGAGCGGGGCGATGCACATCGTCATCGCGGACCCGCAGGGCAACCCGGTCGCCGAGGTCGAGTCGCTCGTGATCCGGGCGGTCAGCGCCGGGCAGCTCACCGAGAACACCACGCGCGACGCGCTGTTCAGGCTCGACTGGACGCCGATCAACGCCACGGAACCGATCGAGGCGACGGTGGCGATCGCGGGCGAGGACCACTTCGCACTGGTCGACCACTTCGTCGCCGGACGCGTCTACGACAACATCGAGACGGCCGACGCCGAGGTCGTGGTGACCGAGATCGTCGCCTACTCGGACGACGTCGTGGACTCCACCCACGCCGCCGTGTCCGACGCGCTGATCAACGTCCAGGAGTGGATCACCAGCCTCCGCCCGGGACGCCTCTGGTTCGTCACGAAGAACGCCGTCGCGGCGACCCCGCAGGACGTTCCGGACCCGGTCGCGGCCGCGATCTGGGGCCTGGTCAGGGTCGCGCAGTCCGAGCACCCCGGCAGCTTCGGGTTGCTCGACATCGACGACCGGCGCTCGAGCCTCGCGGTGCTCCGCCAGGCGCTCAACGCCGACGAACCGCAGATCGTGCTCAGGGACGGCGAGATCCTCGGCGGCCGGCTCACCAGGGCCGAACGCGAGGAGAGCGCCGTCGAGCACGGCAAGGTCCTGATCACCGGCGGCACGGGCGGTCTCGGGCGGATCATCGCCCAGCACCTCGTCGAGAACCACGGGGTCGAAGAGCTCGTCCTGGCGAGCCGCAGCGGGCAGGCCGACGTCAGCGACCTGCGGGCGAACGTCACGGTGGTGGCGTGCGACGTCAGCGACAAGGCAGAGCTCGCCGAACTGCTGAGCACCCACAACCCGGCGACGATCATCCACGCGGCGGGCGTGCTGGACGACGGCACCATCGAGTCGCTGACGCTGGACCGCGTCGACCCGGTGCTCCAGCCGAAGGTCGACGCCGCCTGGTACCTGCACGAGCTGGCACCGGAGGCGAACCTCATCCTGTTCAGCAGCGTCGCCGGCACGTTCGGCAACGCGGGCCAGGCCAACTACGCGGCGGGCAACGCGTTCCTCGACGCACTGGCCGCGAACCGCAAGGCGCACGAGCAGAAGGCGACGAGCATGGCCTGGGGTGCCTGGGACACCGGCATGCTCAGTGCCCAGGACGCGGAACGCATGGCCCGCACCGGCATGCCCGCGATCACGCGGGAACTCGGCGTCACCCTCTTCGACGAGGCGCTCCAGACAGGCCTGGCGGCACCGATCCCGGTCAAGCTGGACTTCGCGGTCCTGCGCAACCACGAGGTCGCACCGCTGCTGCGTGGCCTCGTGCGCACCAAGTCGAAGAAAGCCGTGGCAGGCCAGGAAACCGCCGACTCACTGGTCAAGCGACTCACCGGCCTCACCGACCAGGGACGCACGGACGCGCTGCTCGACCTCGTGCGCGGCCAGGTCTCCGAGGTGCTCGGCCACGCGGAGGGCGAGGTCATCGAGGAGGACCGGCAGTTCCAGGACCTCGGCTTCGACTCGCTCACCGCGGTCGAGCTGCGCAACAGGCTCGGCCAGGCGAGCGGGCTGCGGCTGCCGGCCACGCTGGTCTTCGACTACCCGACGCCCGCGGACCTGGTGGCACACCTCAAGTCCGAACTGCTGGCCGACGCGCCGGCGGCCGGGCTGCCGAGCGTGCTCGCCGACCTCGACGCGTTCGAGAAGGCGCTCGCCGAAGCCAGCGTGGACGAGGCGCTGCACAAGCAGATCGCGGGCAGGCTCGACGTCCTGCGCACGAAGTGGGCCAAGAACACCAGTCAGGAGAAGGACTTCGAGTCGGCTTCGGACGACGAGATGTTCGCGATGCTCGACGAAGAACTCGGTCTCTGAGAAGGAGTCGGCTATGCCACTGGTGATCGGCGTGGTGGGGCTCGGCGGCCTCGGCGAGGGCCTCACCAAGGTCCTGCTCGCCAACGGGGCCGAGGTGATCGGCGTGGACAGCGATCTCGACGTGCTGGCCCGCGTGCACCGCAGGCTGAGCGGCCCGCAGCTGACCCTCGCGACGGAGATGATCGACCTCAAACGCGCCGACCTCGTCATCGAGGCACTGCCGGAGGACTTCCACACCAAGGAGACCGTGCTGCAACGGCTCGCCGAGCAGTGCGCGCCGGGCACGGTCTTCCTCACCACCACACCGACGCTCTCGGTGGCGAAGCTGGCGATCGCGTCCGGTGCGCCGGACCGCGTCGTCGGACTGCGCTACTCCATCCCTCCGCCGTACGGACATCACGCCAGCCTCATCGGCACGTCCATGGCCTCACCCGAGGCGCTCCACCTGGCACGCAAGGCAGTCCGGCTGGCCGGCACCGAGATCGTCGGCGTCGGTGGCCGGGCCGCCGAGGCCGCCACCGCGCTGCTCTACGCGTGCATGAACCGCACGATGAACCTCGCCGACGCCGGCTACGCGACCGTCGAGGACCTCGACACCGCCCTGAAACTGGGCTGCGGCCTCAAGTTCGGGCCACTGCACCTGCTCGACCTCATCGGCCTCGACACGGTCAGAAGCGACCTGAGGCGACTGCATGAGATCACCGGATCCGACTCCTACATCCCCTCACCGCTGCTGGACCGCATGGTCCGCGAAGGACTTCTCGGCCGCAAGACGGGCAGGGGCTTCCACCGCTACGACGACCGCGGCGAGATCATCCCGCCACCGCGCAACCGCATCACCGACGGGCACCCGCGCGAGCTGCGCAGCGCCGGTGTCGTCGGCGCTGGGCTGATGGGACGCGGTATCGCCGAGATCCTGATCGTGGCGGGCATCCCGACCACGCTCGTCGCCCGCACCGAGGAGAAGGCCGAGGCCGCTTACGACCGGATCTGCTCGTCTCTCACCAGACTCGTCCAGAAAGGACGGATGTCCGAGCAGGACCGTCAGGACGTCCTCGCACGGCTCACCGTCGGCACGAGCTACGAGTCCCTGCGCGACGCCGACATAGTCATCGAGGCCGTCGCCGAGGACATGGCCGTCAAACGCGCTGTGCTGCAAGGCATCGACGCCGTCCTCAAACCCGGCGCCATCATCGCCACCACCACGTCGAGCCTCTCCGTCACCGACTGCGCGACCGCCACGAGCCGCCCCGCCGACGTCATCGGGCTGCACTTCTTCAACCCCGCGCCGGTCATGAAGCTCGTCGAGATCGTCCGCACCGAACACACCGCCGACGACGTGCACATCACCGCCCACGCGTTGGTGAAGTGGCTGCGCAAGACCGCCGTCGACTGCGCGGACCGCGTCGGGTTCATCGTGAACTACGTGCTGTTCCCCTATCTGAACGACGCCATCGGCATGCTCGACCGCACCGACGTCACGGTCGAGGAGATCGACACCGCGATCGTGACGGCGTTCCACCACCCGATGGGTCCCTTCACGCTCCTCGACACCATTGGCCTGGACGTGTCGCTGGCCATTCTCGAGACCCTCTGCGCCGCTTCGAGGACAGGTGAGCCCGCTCCCGCCGAGGAACTGCGCCGGCTCGTCGCCGCCGGGCACCTCGGGAGGAAAACGGGAAGCGGATTCCGGCTGGTGAACAAAGGACAGTGAGGGATTCCCGAGCATTAATTGCCGTAGAACTCCCTTCAGGCAGCTCGCCGTTCGCAGAGAGGTGGTCATCACAGATGGCCGAGGAGGTCGGTACGGGACGGCGGCACGTCGCGATCTTCGCCAATCCCGTGCGGGGACAGGCGCTGCCCGCGCTCGCGGTGATCGAGGAGTTGGTGCGGCGCGGCTACCGCGTCACCTACGCGACCTCGTCGGAGGTCGCCGCCCGGCTCGCGCTCAGCGAGGCGACCGAGGGCAAGTGGGACGTCGTGGGCTTCCTCGACGACAGCGTGTCGCCGATCTCGCTGGCACGCGGGTACTTCGCCGACGACCTGCCGGACCTCGTCGTCTACGACGGCACCGCGGTCGAGGTCGCCAGGGCGGCCGCCGACACGTGGGACGGGCTGCCCGATCCCGACTTCGTGGACGCCGCGTTCGGTGAGTTCCTCACCCGGTTCGGGCTCGCGTTCCTGCCGGAGAAACCCAGCCTCTACCGGGTCGTGCCCGGCCGGGTCGTGGCGTATTAGTTCACTGGCTGGAACCGCGGGAGATTCGCCGCCCGCACATTGCGGAATCAGCCTGTCAGACTTTGACACTTGCCGCGCGGAGTTTGCGATCCGGTCACCTGGGGCATTTATCCTCAGGCGCCGGACATCTCTTCTAGCCTGAGGCGGTAGGTGGTGGACAACCAGTCGTGCCCCGTCACTGAGCTGTTCGGTCGTGAGAGCGCGCTCACCACGGTGGCGCACCACACGACCGCGGCCCGTCGCGGCGCGGGCGGGCAGGCCGTGCTCGTGCGCGGTGCCCGGGGTTCCGGCAAGTCCGCCGTGCTGCGTCTGGCCGCCGAGACCGAGTCCCGTGCCGGGACGGCCGTGCTGTCGTCGGTCGGCAGGGGCGAGCGCCTGCCGCTCGCCGTCGCCAGAAGACTCCTCGCCCAGACAGGTGTGATCGTTCCGGAACTGCGCGACCCGGCAGCCGCCGACCTCTACCGCGTATACCGGGGTATGTGGCGCGATGTCGTGACGCTGTCCCAGCGATCGCCCGTCTGCCTGGTGCTCGACGACCTCGACGCGTGTGACGGCGCGACGGTCCGCTGGATCGATTTCGTCCTGCGCAGACTGGGCGAGGAGCCGGTCAGCCTAGTGCTGTCCCACCACGCGCCGCTGGACGTCGAGCTGGCCCGCGCGCACGTCGTCGAGCTGCAGCCGCTGACCTCGCCGCAGGTGGCGGACATGATCTCCACGACCCTGCACTTCCCGCCGGACGCCGTGTTCACGAGCCTGTGCCTGAGGCTGTCCGGTGGCATTCCGAGGCACCTGACGACCGTACTGGCGGACATCCGGGCGGCCAAGGCGTTGAGGCAGGAGTCCGTCGAGCTGGTCGCCGCGCGACGGTTGCGCGACCAGCCCGAACACCTGCGCGCGATCGCGACCGCGCTGGTGGTCGTGGACCGGGAGGACCTGGTCGGGCCGCTCGCCGGAGTGTCCGCACGGATCGCCGAGAACGGGATTTCCGCACTGCGGAAGGAACATCTGCTCGGCGAAGGCCTTCCCGACCACGTCCGCGAGTGGTACCGCGCGGGTGTGCTGGAGGTGCTCGGCCCAGCCGAGGTCACCGATCTGCGGCACCGCGCGGCCGTCGTGCTGGACGAGTCCGGCCACGACGTGAGAGCGGTTGCAGACCAGCTCGTGCACCTGCCCGCCGTCGACACGCCGTGGATGTCGCAGGTGCTACAAGAGGCCGCGACGGCGGGAGGGCCGCAGGAGGCCGCGCGCTATCTCCGCAGACTCGTCGAGCTCGACCCGGACGACGTCGAGCTGCGGGTCCAGCTCGCGACCGAACTGTCCCGGCACGACCCGAACCAGGCCTGTGAGCACCTCGCGGCCGCGTTCCACCGCACCACCGACCCGGACCTGCGGGCCGCGCTGGCCGTGAAGCACGCGCTGACCGGGCGCACGCGCACCTTCCTCAGGCTTGCCAGAGATCCAGCACTGTCCGAGGACCTGTCCACGCTGCTCGACGCGGTGCAGCTGTCGATCGACCTCGACGACGTCCACGCGGTGGCGGGAGCCGTGGCCAAGGCGTTTCCGCCCAAGGCCGGAGACACCACGGCACAACGGTGTCTGCTCGGCGTCGTCGCGGAAGCCAGCATGCGCGGCGGCGGCAGCATCGAGACCGCGGTCGGGTATGCGCGGGCCGCGCTGGCCGATCCGGACGCGCTGACCGACTGGTCGATGCTCTCGGCCGCGTCCGTGCTGCGCGTCGCCGGGCACACCGAGGAAGCACTGGACGTGCTCGACCGGGCCGTCGAGGCCTTCTCCCGCAACGGCGACTCGCTCGCCCACTGCCGGTCGCTGGTGCAACGGGCGTTGGTGCACATGTCACTGGGCGATCTCCAACGGGCCACACAGGACACTTCGACAGCGGTCCAGGCGATGCGCGACGGCGGCTGGCAGCTGCCGCGAGCGGTGATCCTGCTGGCCTGGCTGTCGTTGCAGACCGGCAACACGCCGCTCGCCGCACAGCTGCTGGACGAAGTGGACGAGGACGCGATCCGGCACCTCACGCCGACCCACCGCGAGTATCTGCGCACGCGCGGGTGGCTGGCGTACGTGCGGGACGACATCCCGCTGGCCGCGGACTGGATGACGGCGTGCGCGACGGTGCTGACGGCCACGGGGCTGAGCGACCCCAGCGCGTTGCCGTCGTGGACCGACGTCATCCAGGTGCTGACCCTGGCCGGACGTGACGCCACCGCGGCGATGCGCGAGGTCGACCGGCTCGCCAAGGCCTGGCCGTCGCGTGAGTCGGCCGCGTTCTCCTTGCTGGCACGGGCTTACACCACCTCGGGACCGGCGGCGCTGGACATGGCGAAGGCAGCCTCCGACGCGTTCGCCGCCATTCCGTCGCTCATCCAGCAGGCACGCACGGAGCTGCTGCTCGGCCAACGATGGACGGGCGCGGGCCAAGCGCGAGAGGCGCGGACGCACCTGCGGACCGCCGTCGGGCTGGCGTTGCGGGCCCGGAGCCGGACGCTGGCGGACTCGGCCAGGACGATGCTGCTCGGCGTCGGCGGGCGGATGAGCGTCGCGTCCACAGCGGACGGTCTGGCCGTGCTGACCGCCAGCGAGCGCAAGGTGGTCGAGCTGGCCGCGGCGGGCGTGACCAACCGGGCGATCGCCGACCACCTGTTCGTGACGCTGCGGACGGTCGAGGTCCACCTGACGCGGGCGTACCGCAAGCTCGGCATCTCCAGCCGGACAGAGCTGGCGGACGTCCTGGCTTCGTGATGATCCTGCTCGAACGCACCGGCGAACTGCGGCGGCTCACCCGCGCACTGCAGCGTGCCCGCGACGGTCACGGTGACCAGATCGCCATCACCGGACCCCTCGGCTGCGGCAAGTCCGCGCTGCTGCAGGCACTCCACGAGCGGGCCGGCGGCGTACGGGTCCTCACCGCCACCTGTTCGCCGCTGGAACAGGACTTCGCGTTCGGCGTCGCCCGCCAGTTGCTCGAACCGGCGCTGGCCAGGGCCGGCGACCGCTGGCTCACCGGCACGGCGGGGCTCGCGAAGCCCGTCTTCGAGCTCGACGTGCAGCTCGACTCCGCGTTCGCCGTCGAGGAAGCGGCGGTCAGCGGCCTCACCGCGCTCACCCAGGTCATGAGCGCGGAGAAGCCCATCGTGTTGCTGATCGACGACCTGCAGTGGGCCGACGACCCGTCGTTGCGGTGGCTCGTCAAGCTTTCCGCAACGCTGAGAGACCACCCGATCCTGCTCGTCGCCGCGATCAGGGACGGCGAGCGCGGCCCGTGGCTGGAAGCGTTCCGGCGCACCGAGATCCGGCCGGAACCGTTGTCGGCCAAGGCGATCGCCGAGCTCGTCGAACGCCGCACCGGGCAGACCCCGGACGACGAGTTCGTCGCCGCCTGCCACGCCGTCACGGGCGGCAACCCGTTGTTCCTGCGCGCGGTGCTGCACCACGTCACCAGCCCGACCGCGGACCGGGTGCCGCACGTCCGGGAGCTGAGGCCCGCTCGTCTCAAGGAACGACTCGTGCGCGGCCTTGCGACACAACCGCAACACGCTCAGGACTTCGCCAAGGCCGTGGCCGTGCTGGGAGACGACGACCTCACCGGACAGCTTGCCGGGCTCACCGAGCAGCAAGCCCTGGAAGCGCAACGGATCCTCGACCACGCCGGGCTCGTCATCAGCAGACCGGCCGTGAGAGACGCGGTCGAGGAGTCGATGCCGGTCAGCGAACGCGAGGACTGGCAGGCACGTGCCGTGAAGCTGTTGCACGACAACGGCAGGCCCGCCGAACAGGTCGCGGCCCGGCTTCTCGCGGTCACGACGACACAAGGGCGGTGGGCGATCGAGACGCTCGGCGAAGCAGCCGGCACGGCGATGCGTCGCGGCGCGCCCGAAGTGGCGGCCCGCTACCTGCGCCGGGCGTTGCGAGACGTGCCGGGAGACTCGGAGCAACGCGCGCGGCTGCTCGTCGACCTCGCCACGGCGGAACGGTTCTTCGATCCGGCCGCCTCGATTCGCCACATCTCCTACGCCGTGCCGTTGTTCCGCGATGTCAGGGATCGGGCGGCTGCGCTCGTCCGGATCGCACCCACCGCGCTGGGCCAGGCGCCACGACCCGTGCGCGACCTCATCGACCAGGTCGCCGCAGACCTCGACCACCAGGAACTCGGCTACCGGCTCGAGGCACGGCAACGGTATGTGTGGCATGCCGATCCCGCGTTGCTCACCGACTCCGCTGAACGCCTCAAGCAGATCGACGGCAGCACACCCGGTCAACGCGAACTGCAGATCATCTTGCTCGACGCCGCCATGCTCACCGCCCGCATGCCCGCGCACGAGGTCGCCGACATCGCTCGGACCGTGCTGAAACAGGAAACACCGCACCCGCGGCACGTCCACTCCGCGATCCCGTTGCTCATCAGGGTTCTCGCCGCCGCGGACGCCGCCCACGAGGCCGTGCCGTGGCTGGAACAAGCCCTCGGCCGGGCCACGAACACCGTCGAGAAGGCGTTGACACTGGCTCAGCAGTCGTTCGTGCTGATGCACCAGGGCAAACCGGGGGACGCGCACCGGGCCGCCGAGTACGCCGTCGACCTCGCCGTGCTGGACTGGCGTGGAGACACGACGACAGCCGCCATCGGACTCACCGCCGTCGCCATGGAACTCCGCGACCCCAAGCTGATCGCCAAAATACTGAGCTCACGCCCCGATCGAGACGAACCCGCCGGGTGCGACGCGGTGTACCGGATGCTGCACGCGACGGGCGAAGCGCTGGCGGGGGAGCACGCCCAGGCGTTGGAGCGCTTCCAAGACTGCGGGCGGGTGCTGGACAGCGTCGGGTGGCGCAACCCCGTGCTGCTGCCCTGGTGCATCACGACAGCGAGGCTGCACGCTCAGCTCGGCGACCTCGAAGCCGCACGAGAAGCCGCCGCCGAGGCCTGGGACCGCGCGGTCGAGTGGGGCGCGCCGGTCGGCATCGGGCGCGCGCTGTACGTGCTGGGCCGCTACACACCCGGCGGCAAGGGGCTCGAGATGCTCCAGGAGGCCGTCCAGGTTCTGCACGCCAACCCGTTCGAACGGGCCAAGGCACTCCTTCAACTCGGCGCGCGCGAACGGGCCGATGGCGACCCGCAAGCGCAGCGCCACCTCGACGAGGCGCACCGGCTCGCGGTCCGATCAGGTGCCGGAAGACTGGGCGCGAGAATCGCGAGGGAACTCGACGGTAATTCTCCGGGCATTGCCGTGGCGTTGACCCGCAGCGAGTTCAAGGTCGCCGGACTCGCCGTCCAGGGTCTCACCAACGCCGAAATCGCGGAAGAACTCGCCGTGACCTCGCGCGCGATCGAGAAGCACCTCACGAACTCGTTCCGCAAGCTCGGCATCCGCAGGCGAACCGAACTCGCCAGCGCACTCGCGAGGGCCTGCCCGCCGTCCGCGTAACACCGGCGACACATCTACGAATTTCTTGTGCGCATTTCCCGCACAGTTGAGTCGCACCTCAGTTACCGCACGGTGGCGTCTCGATCGGCTGACAGGGCAACTCCGCAGCTCAGCGGGGTAGAGCGTCATCAGGTGAGACGGCACCGAAACGTCCTACCGAAATACTCGGACGCCTCCCCGAACCCCCGGCCCACCCCTACCACAACATTAGGGGCCACCCCTCACACCTCGTTGACCGCGTTCGGCGAATCTTCCTACGATTCATCGTGTCAAAGGCGGAATCTCAGGAATTGTTCTAGACCGCCCCGCGACCACCTCGAGTCTTCCAAGCGCAGTTGCGGAACGCCGAGTTCGACAAGATCGAGAGGGACACTCTCCGATGCACACTGTTGCCGCTGGTTCTTTGGTAAATGACCACACCACCGTCGTTCCGGACGCCGACGTGTTCCGCTCACTGCTGGAGCGCTCCGGTCTCTGCCTCGCGCGTCTCGACCTCCAGCTGCGCGTCGTCGAGGCCAACGACGACTTCGTGACCCAGTTCGGGCACTCCCGCGAGTCACTGCTCGGCCGCAGCTTCTACGAGCTGCTGCACCCCGGCGTGCACGGCCCGATGCGCAAGCAGTTCGACCGTCTCGTCGAGGGCCGCCGCCAGCGCTTCGTCGAGCACCTCGCCGGCATCGGCCCGCGCCACGCCGTCTTCACCGGCGACATCACCGGCATCGCCGTCCACGACGCGCACGGCGACCTGGTGCAGTTCGTCGTCGTCGTGAACCCGGAGAAGGGCGAGCAGCCCAACGCCGTCGTCGTCGACCGCAACCGCATCCTCACCGACCTCGACGCGCGCATCCTCGAGGGCATCGCGACCGGCGAGTCGACCGTGCGCCTGGCTTCGCGGCTGTTCCTGTCGCGTCAGGGCGTCGAGTACCACGTGGGCACGATGCTCAAGAAGCTCAAGGCCCCCAACCGCGCCGCGCTCGTCTCCCGCGCCTACAGCCTCGGCGTGCTCAGCGTCGCCAGCTGGCCGCCCCGGGTCTCGGCGGACTACATCAAGTAGAACGGGCCGGGGCCATGCAGTCCTCGATCGACACGGTGCTGGACCGGGCGGCGCACGCCGCCCGCGAGTGGGCCGCGACCAGCCCGGACGACCGCGCGGCGGCACTGGACGCCGTCGCGGGCGCGCTGGACCGGGAGACCGGTGAGCTGGTGGCATTGGCCGAGTGGGAGTGCAGGCTCCCCGGCGAAAGCCTGCGCGCGGAGGTGGGCCGCACCACGTTCCAGCTGCGCTCGTTCGCGCGGTACCTGCGCTCGGGTGCGGTCAACGGGGTCGTGATCGACCGCGAGGACCCCGCCTGGCCGCCCGGACCGCGACCGGATCTGCGCCGCATGCTGATCCCGCTCGGCCCGGTCGCCGTCTTCGGCTCCACGTCGTACCCGTTCGCGTTCTCCGTGGCGGGCAGTGACACGGCGTCCGCGCTGGCGGCCGGCTGCCCGGTCGTGGTGAAGGCGAGCCACAGCTACCCCGAGCTCGCCGACCGCACCGCCGAGATCGTCGAGGAAGTCCTGCCCAAGGGCGTGTTCGCGCTCGTCCACGGCCGGCGCCGCGCCCGTCAGCTCGTGCTCGACCCGCGGATCAAGGCCGTCGCGTTCATCGGCAGCTCCCGCGTGGGCCGCGAACTGCACCACCTCGCCGCCACCCGTCCCGAGCCGATCCCGTTCTACGGTGGCTTCGGCAGCGTGAACCCGGTGTTCGTGACGCCCGAAGCAGCGCGTGTCCGTGGCCGGGAGATCGCGCGCGGGTTCGCCTGGGCGTTGGCGCAGCAGAGCGGACAGCTCTGCACCAAGCCCGGACTCATCGTGGTACCAGAGGGTTTCGCCGGCGACGTCGCCGCCGAGGTGCGCGCGTTGCGGGCGGAACCGTTGTTCAACAAGCTCGTGGCCAAGCGCTACGAGACCGGCGTCGAGGCGCTGACCGCGTTCCTCGACGTGATGGTCGAGGGCGGTTCCGGAGCAGGTGGTCACGCACCGACGTTGTTGCGTACCACCGCCGCCGACCTGCTGGCGGGCCACGACGAGGCGCTGTCCGAGTGCTTCGGGCCGGTGTCCGTCGTGGCCACCTACCGCGACAGCCACGAACTGCTGGAGCTCGCCGCCGCGTTGCCGGGACAGCTCACCGCGACCGTGCAGGGTGAGGACGACGACGTCCTGCCCGAGCTGGTCGGCGAGCTGACCGGACGTGCCGGGCGCATCGTGTGGAACCAGTGGCCCAACGACATCGCGACCACCCCCGCCATGCACCACGGCGGACCCTGGCCCGCGACCACGTCCCCGTTCCACACCTCCGTCGGCGTGCGCGCCGTCGAGCGGTTCCAGCGTCCCGTGGTGTTCCAAGGGTTTCCCAGCCACTTCCTGCCGGAAGTGCTGGAGGACGAACGGTGAGGAAGGTCGGAGAATGCGCGCAGCGGTGGTCGCGGGACTCGGGTCATGGCTCCCGCCGCGAGTGGTCACCAACGACGAGCTGACAGCCAAGCTGGACACGACCGACGAGTGGATCCGGACGCGGATCGGGGTCGCCACGAGACATGTGGTCGAACCCGGCATGGCGACCTCGGACCTGTCGGTCGAGGCGGCTCGCCGGGCCCTGCGGTCGGCCGGCGTGCCGGGCGCGGGCGGGGTGATCCTCGCGACCACGACACCGGACAGGCCCTGCCCCGCGACGGCACCGGAGATCGCGTCGCGGCTCGGCCTCGTCGACGTCCCGGCGTTCGACATCGCGGCCGTGTGCACGGGGTTCGTGTACGGGCTGGGCGTCGGGGCCGGGCTGATCACGGCCGGGATCGTGGACAGCCTGATCATGATCGGCGGTGACGCCTACTCCACGATCCTCAACCCGCAGGACCGCACCACGTCCGTCATCTTCGGCGACGGCGCCGGGGCGGTGGTGCTGCGCGCCGGATCCCCTGACGAGCCAGGTGCTCTCGGGCCGTTCGACCTCGGCTCGGACGGCGAGCTGTCCGACCTCATCACGGTTCCCGCGGGTGGGTCACGGCAGCGGTCGTCGCGCGACATCGTGCCGCACGGCGACAAGTTCTTCCAGATGGAGGGGCGTGAGGTGTTCGCCAACGCGGTCGCCCGGATGTCCGCGGCCTCGCGCAACGCCATCAAACGGCAGGGCTGGGTCGCGTCCGATGTGGACAAGGTGATCGCGCACCAGGCCAACACGCGGATCCTGGACGCCGTGTCGGCCGAGCTCGACGTGCCGCGCGACAAGTTCGTCTCCAACATCACCGACGTCGGCAACACCTCGGCCGCCTCGATTCCGCTGGCCCTTGCACACGGTGTGCGGTCAGGGGAGTTGCAGCCGGGCCAGAAGGTGTTGCTCACCGCGTTCGGCGGTGGCCTGACGTGGGGTGCCACGACGTTGGTGTGGCCGGAGCTGAGTCTCTCGGAGTGAACGCCGAAACGGCCGGGGAGAACACCTCCCCGGCCGTTTCGCGAAGTGTTCTACACCGTAAGCACGCGGCGGAAGATCGGGACCGCGACCGAGGCCACGACGACGTGCATGAGCATCAGGGCGAGCACACCGATGAGTGAGGCGCCCGGCAGGAAGTACACCGGGACGTCGGCGAGGAACGAGACGAGCACGACGATCGGCACCAGCCTGCCCAGCGTGCGGGCGGGGTCCTTGGCGCGCTTGCGGATCGACGCCCACGCGAACGCCGCGATGATCACACCGACCGCGGTCAGCACGACATAACCCTGTGGCTTCAGGCCTTCGACGGCATTCGGGTCGGCGCCGAGTGCCTGGGCCACGTAGGACACGATGGCGTTGCCGATCGCCGCGATGACGATGGCGGCGGCGACTCCCAGCACGACCTTGCCGGTGCTGGTCTGGGTTTGCGTTGACATCAGGAGTACTCCCGGGGTTGTTCTGGCGGAGTCACCGCTGCAAGGGCACAGCGGGCATGCCGACGCGGACCCGGCGCGACAGCTGCGCCGGATCGGTGAGGAAGATGCTCTTGCGCTCGATCGAGATCCAGCCGCGCTGGGAGAAGTCCGAGAGCGTCTTGTTGGCCGTGTCGCGCCGGGCACCGATGTACTGGCCGAGCTCCTCTTGGGTGAGGTCCTCGATCATCAGCAGGGCGCCGCGCCGGTCGACGCCGAACCGTCCCGCGAGGCGCAGCAACGCCTTCGCGAGGCGGGCGGGGGCGTCCATCTGCACCATGTCCATGCGCATCTGGTGCGACTCGCGCTGACGGCGGGCGACGCAGCCCAGCAGCCG
The DNA here is from genome assembly GCF_040629405.1 of Lentzea sp. NPDC005914. NCBI lineage: Bacteria > Bacillati > Actinomycetota > Actinomycetes > Pseudonocardiales > Pseudonocardiaceae > Lentzea > Lentzea sp. NPDC005914. The sequence continues at coordinate 343,229 of NZ_JBEXVQ010000005.1, forward strand.
CTCGGTGATCTCCGGGCACAGCGCCAGCCACTTCGTCAGGTCGGCCCTGGTGATCCTGCCCGCCCGCACGTCGGTGATCGCGACCGTCGTCGTCACGGACGGGGAGGCGTCGAACAGCGTCGGCTCGACCAGGACGTCGCCCGCGCAGTGGAAGTCCAGCACCAGCTCGCGGCCATCGGTGGAGGTGCAGCACGTCTTGGCCTTGCCGGTGCGGACCACGAACAGCTCGTCGGTGCGGACACCCAGGCGCAGCAGCACGTCGCCGCGCGCGAACTCGACGGGCTCGAGGGCGTGGGCGAACTGGCGCCACGCCTCGGTGGAGGGCGCGAGGACGGCCGGCCGCGGCGGGGCGAGCAGCTGAGGTGCCACTTCGGTCTCCAATTCGTGCGGAGGACAGGCGCGACCGGGCGTGCTCTCGACGTTAGGGTGGCCAACACTGGCGTGGCGCTGGAGAATGCTGGGGTTTTCCCCACAGCTGGTGCTGAAATTCTTCAAGGGCGCGAAAGAGGGGAGGGGCCCCGTGCTTTTCGACGTCGGTCGCCTGCTGCACGAGGAGTTCCTCGCCGTCTACCGCGCGGCGGCCGCCGACGCGGACGGCTGGGAGGACGCGGCCGTGACGGTCGCGCACCGCGTCGGCTCACGGCTCGTTTCGGCGAAAGTCCCTGTCGCGCAGGTGGTCGTGGCATTGCGGTCCACTGACAGGTTGCTGACAGAGGCCATGCTGGACGACGGTGGCGACGCTCGCGCGCTGGCCGCCGCGGGCACCGCGCTGGCCGCTGAGCTGATGTCCGCGTTCTGCGCCGGAGACGATGGGCTGGCGGACGCGTTGCTCGCCGGGAGCGCGCCGGACGCGGCCGCCGCTTTCTACACGGTCGTGCTGGTGCGCGGGGCGGTGACAGATCGAGTGGTAAGCGCTTTCCGCAAGCGCGGGCCCGTACTCCTGTCGACATCCGGACATCTTCTGCTGCCTCTCGCCGAGGCGGCCGCGCTGCCGTTGTGCCGGGAGGTGTGCGAGGAGGTCGGCGGCGAGGTCTGGTTCTGCGTCGCGGAACGGCCCGCCGCGCGGGTCGCGTTGGCGCGCAAGGAGGTCGACGAGATCGACGCGCTGGTCGCGTCGCTCGGCCGGCCGTCCGGTGTGTACCGGATCGACGACATGTTGTTCGAGAGCGCCGTGATGGAGACGCCGGAGGTCCGCGACGAGCTCGGCAAGGTCGTCGCGCCGTTGCTCGCGAACCCCGTTCTCGTCGAAACGGTGCTCGCTCTGCTCGAGGCGGACGGGAACCGGGCGGTAGCTGTCAAGAAGCTGTTCATCCACCGCAGCACGATCGACTACCGTCTCTGGCAGATCGAACAGTTGACCGGTTTGAGTCCGGTGAACCCCCGTGACCTCGCGCTTCTCGGCACCGCGATAGGCATGAGCCGCACGAACGCGTTGGGCTGAAACGGTTCCGAACGCCTCAGGTGAACGTTAAGGGTGGCTCAAGCCATCTGTGCCAACTGTCGACAGTTGCCTACGGTTCTGGATGCGAGACATCGCAGGGCCTTTAGGGAGGCGACGCGTGACCACCGTTCTGGACAGCAGGCTGCTGGGCGACGTTCTGCGCGACATCCTCAGCCCCTACGACCTTCCCCCCGTGGAGGACGTGGCCACGCGCCGCCAGCTCGCCAGAACGCTGCTTTCCGGGCGTGACAACGGATCTTTCGACGGGCTGGCCTTGGCTTACGCGGTCGTCGCGTTCTGCGCGTCCACTGAGGACGGTGCGGCCGAGGTGCTCGAGGCCGTGGGGGACAACGCGGACGTGCTCGTGCTCGACGGCGTTCGGGGCGGCTACCTGCTTTTGCCGTGTGCCCAGGACCAGCACGTCGGACTGGCGCGCGAGCTGCACGACCGGATCGGCGCCGACGTGTGGATGGCGGTGGCGTGGGCGTCGAGGCGTGACCTGGAGTCGGCGCGGTCGACGGCCGAGGACGTGCTGCGGATCGCGTCCGGCCGCGCGCCGGGCGTCTACGAGCTGCGCGACGTGCTGGCGGACTTCGCGGTGCTGCGGCAGCCGCACGTCGCTGAACGACTGGCCCGCATGATCGAACCCGTGGTGGCGCAGCAGCCGTTGCTCGACGCGTTGCGGGCGTTCATCGGCGAGGACGGCAACCGTGCGGCGGCGGCACGCCTGTTGGACATCCACCGCAGCACTCTCGACCACCGCCTGCGGTTGGTCGAACGGCTCACGGGCTGCCGTCCGACCTCACCGCGTGCGTTGCTCATGTTGAGCGTGGCGCTGACCGCCCACTCACTGCCTCAGGTGCCGCTGCCGCGCACTCACTGAGTGCGGGCGGAGATCTGCTCGCGCAGACGGTCCTCCTGCGCCTGGGTCTCGGGCGTGACGATGCCCTCGAACGCCTCGGGGCCGTGGATCTGCCGGATCTCGACCTCGCCGCTCTGGAACGGCGCCTTCTTCAGCCACTCCACGGCGTCCTGCAGCGACGGCAGCTCCCAGATCCAGAAGCCCGCGATCAGCTCCTTGGCCTCGGTGAAGGGGCCGTCGATGACCGTCGTCGAGCCGCTGCCGTCGAACGCGACCCGCGCGCCCTTGGCACTCGGGTAGAGGCCGTCGCCCGCGAGCATGACGCCGGCCTTCACCAGTTGCTCGTTGTAGTTGCCCATCTCGGCCAGCTCCTCGGCGGTGGGCATGACGGCGTTCTCGGTGTCCTCGTTCGCCTTGACGATGACCATGAACCGCATCTCGATCTCCTCAGGTCCGGTGTCCGGGTCCGTTTCTACTCACGCGTCGATCGGAATCGCGCTGTTTCGACGAGCTTCGTCTGAATGTGACCGGGGTCACACTATTAGGCTGGACGGCATGCGCGAAGACGTCGACTGGATCCTCGAGAACTGCCAGGTCTGGGCCATCGTGGGGCTCTCGGACAACCCGTCCCGCGCCGCCCACGGCGTCGCCCGGTTCCTGCAGCAACGCGGTAAGAAGATCGTCCCGGTGCACCCGGCGGCCGAGACCGTGCACGGCGAGCAGGGCTACGCGACGCTGGCGGACATCCCGTTCGCGGTCGACGTCGTGGACGTGTTCCGCCGTTCGGAGGACGCCGGCCAGTTCGCCGACGAGGCCGTCTCGATCGGGGCCAAGGCGGTGTGGTTCCAGTTGGGCGTGGTCGACGACGAGGCCTGCGAACGCGCGAAGGCCGCCGGACTGCGCATGGTCATGGACGTCTGCCCCGCGATCGAGTGGCGCTCCCGTTGACCACCTAGCTACTCTGCGGCGTGAAGTCCTTGGACTCTGGGGGTTCTGGGGACACTAAGCCTGGGGGGCTTAATTCGCATGCTCGTTGACATTCAGGTGCTGCAGCCCGCGGACTCGCCGCGACTCGGTGGCTGCAGTGAGGAGTTCGTCCGGAAGCTCGCGTCGTCCGGGTCCGCGCTCGCGCCGATCGTGGTGCACCGCGGGTCCATGAGGGTCGTCGACGGCGCGCACCGCCTGCGGGCGGCCGTGCTGCGAGGAAGCCGGAAGGTCGAGGTCGAGTACGTAGACGGGCCGGTCGAGGACGTGTTCGTCCTGTCCGTGTCGTTGAACGTGTCGACGCTGACCACCGCCGACCGGGAGGCGGCCGCGCGGCGGCTGTTGCGGTCGCATCCGCAGTGGTCCGACCGGGCCATCGCGGCCTCGACCGGGCTGGCGGCCAAGTCGGTCGGCGTGCTGCGGCGCGCCGTGGGCGGCCGCGCGGCGAACCGGGTCGGGCGCGACGGCAAGGTCCGGCCGGTCAACTCGGCGGCCGGGCGGCGGCTGGCCGGGGAGATGATCGAGGCACGGCCCGCGGCCTCGTTGCGCGACATCGCGCGCGCGGCCGGGGTGTCGCCAGGAACGGTCCGGGACGTCCGGCGGCGGTTGCTCGCCGGGCTCGATCCCGTGCCCGAACGGATGCGGGCGGCCGAACTGGCCGAGGTCGAGGTACCGGCGGCGCGCAGCGAGGTCCGGGCACCGAACACCACGCTGCCGATCCTGCGCCGGGATCCTTCGTTGCGGTTCAACGAACACGGCCGGCTGGTGCTGCGCTGGCTGGAGGCGCACGCGGTGTCGTCCGGCGAGTGGGCCGCGGTGGTGGACGGGGTTCCGTCGCACTGCCGGGAACTGGTCGCGGACATGGCTCGCGGGTGCGCCGAGGTCTGGGCCGAAATGGCCGAGGCGCTGGAACGGGAGAGTCGCAGGCAAGCCGTCTAGCCGTCTAGCCGGCGAACAGGATCTCGCTGATCTCGCCCGCCACCTCGCGTCCCGCGGCCGGGCGCAAGCGGGACAACAGCTTGCTGAACGCAGTCAGGTCGATGTGCACGGTCGCCGACTGCACCTGGCGGATGTCGTCCAGCAGGTCGCTGACCAGTTCGCACGCGTGGTCCACGTCGCCCGCCGCGGCGTGGGCCAGCGCGCGGCGCAGGCCGAACCGGGTGCGGGCGCGCAGGGAGGTGGGCGCGATCAGCGGCAGCTGCGTGTCGAGGATGGCGGCGGCCTCGGCGTGGCGGCCGAGGTCGTAGAACGCCCAGGCGCGGGCGACGGCCACCTGGTCCATCACGCTCGTTGTGCCGTAAGGGGATTCTCTGACGGTCTGCTGCAGCCGGGCGGCTCGGTCGAGCGCGTTCTGGCACAGGTCGGCGACGCCGGCGAGCGCGTAGCCCTGGGCTTCGCGCTGGGCGGCAACGGCTTGGACGGCGGGGGACCGGGACTTGCTCGCGCGACGGGCGAAGGACACGGTCCCCCGTGCGTCTCCTCTATATAGAGCGAACTCCGCGGCACGGACCAACGCCCACGCTTCGAGCTCCAGGTCGCCGCCCTTCGCCGCGTACTGGACGGCTTTCCTGGTCAGTTCGGCCGCGGAGGCGTCGTCGCCGCGTTCCTGTTCCATCCAGCCCGCGTACTCGGCGTAGCGGGCGGCCAGCAGCCAGAGTCCGCGGCCGAGTCCGGGATCGTCGGCCGAGCGCGCCATGGAGCTGAGGACGTCCACCTGGGGGCGCAGGCCCACGAGCACTATCTCGGGACTTTGCCGGTGACCCAGCGCGCGGTGGTGGTCGAACATCGAGTTGAACGTGAGCAATGTGGTGTGGTCACTGGGAATCGGCCGCGTGGGAGCGTCGGCCAGTTCGACCAGGTGGCCCTCGGCGTGCAGCGCGTCGTCGAAGATCCGCGCCATCTCCGGGCTGGGCTTGATGTGGCCGTTCTCAATCTTGCTGAGGTGCCCTTTGCTGTAGGGCACAAGGGCTTTCAGCTGGCTGAGCGACAACCCGCGCTCGTTGCGCAGGCGGCGGACCTCCTGTGCGAACGTGGGCGACAACGGCTTCACCCCCTCCCCGGTAGTGTGTCGGGGTTGAAACGCCTGGATACCGAATGTCCACGATTTGGCCGTTGATTGACGATCAACTGGGGCTAACTGGAGCGGTCCGCGATGGTTCCATGTGAGTCATGGCGATGACGTGCTCCAACGAGGCGGCTGGTGTGGTGATGGTCTGGCAGCGCTTGGCGACCAACGTGGTGCACCGGTCCCCGTGGTTCGAGGTGCGCGCCGACGACGTCGTCAGGCCCGATGGCGGACATGGCACGTACACCCACGTGGTGGCGCCGGGGTCGGTCACGGTGCTGGCGATCCAGGACGACGACCACGTGGTGCTGACGCGGCAGTGGATCTACACGCACGGCGGCACGGAGTGGCGACTACCCGGCGGCGCTGTGGACGACACGGACGCCGACCCGCTGGCCGCGGCACGCCGTGAGCTCGCCGAGGAGACCGGCCTGAGAGCCGAGAAGTGGGAGCGGCTCGGCCAGATCCACGGCGCCGACAGCCTCAGCAACCACGTCGACCACATCTTCCTGGCCACGGACCTCACCCAGGGCGAACCCGATCTCGGGCCCGGTGAGGCCGACCTGCGCGTGCGGACGCTGCCGTTCTGCCACGCGCTCGACCTCGTGAAGCAGGGCATGCTCCCGCACGCCGGCAGTTCGCACGCATTGCTCGTGATGGCGTTGCGCCGCACGACCCAGAAATAAAGATCGGAGGGTTTCCTGCTTCAGTGTGAAACAGGAAACCCGTTCTCATTCGACTGGCGAAAAGCCACTCTTGGTGTATCGGCGAGAACATCAGTCCGAAAGCCAGTCAGAATGAGAAGGTGAATTTCTCGATGAGAATGATCTGCTCACTCGCCACCGTCGTGAAGGTCGCCATGATCTGCCTTTTCGTGGGCTTCATGGCCGGTAGCCTCTTCATCGCAACGGTGATCTGACTCCGGTTCGGACTGCGGTTCTCCCTGATCACAAAAGGGAGGTGTCAGCCATGGAACCGCATTTCTGCATCGACATGATCTGAACCCGCTCGACTACCTGCCCGGCGTCCACTGCACGCCGTATCCGCGGCCCTGGCGAGGATGTGGGAACGACACGTCGATCTCACCGATCTCGTCCAGCGGCAGCGTGTTCGGCCAGGGCGTCAGATCATCGGTGTCGCGCGCCAGGGCCTCTTCGACGCGCCACACCGATTCAGGCAGGTCGTCCCGGTTGAACCGGACACGCAGCCGGAACGACTCGCACATCCGCTCCGGCCAGAACACGTAGGTCGGACGCATCGACTGTCCCCGCGGCACCTTCACCTCGAGCGCGAACTGGTGCGTTTGTCCTGCGTTGAGGGGTCGGGGCAACCGCAGCTTCATCAGGAAGCGCCGCGGGGACGGCCGTTCGTGGCCGATGAGCTCCACCCCGTGCAGCACCTCGATGTCCACGTCACCGGGTGCGCCGTCGGGCGTGGGGGCCGGGATCGTGATGGACCACGCGATCTCGGTGACACCGTCGGTGTCGGCCACGACGGTCCGGCGTTCCGTGCACGCGGGCGTCGGGCCGTCCAGCTTCAGCAGCGCGTCGAACTCCTTGACGTGCCAGAGTTCCGACGGCGCCACGTACGCCGTCGGGGACGCCGGCTGCAGTGCCACCTCGACGAGGCGCTGCAGTCCGGCCTCCATCCTCCTGCGCACCGTGCGCGCGCCGCGGTCCTGTTGCTTCGCGAGCCACTCGATGCGTTCGTTGAGGAACCGGAACTGCGCTTCGTCGTGCAGTCCGAGCGGTGCCAGAACCGCGTTGCGGACCTCCACCGGGAAAGCGCGGGCCGCGTTCGTCACCCAGTCGCGGAGTTTCGTTCTGACGGCTTCCGCGCCGTCGGTCTCCACGATGCCGCACACCTGGCGCAGCGCCGGTCCGACGTGCAAGTCGATTCCGGGAGTCTGCACACCGCGGCCGCGGCACAAGGTGCGCAATTCTTCCATCAGCTGCTCAGGTGAGACAGGCATCCGTCCTCCGCGCGCGGAAATGCTTTGCCGGGCTTGTCGGGCATAGCTGCTGTGACGTTACTCCAGATGGATTCTTCTACACCGCCGGTCGCGATGATCACCGCCGATCGACTGATGTCCTGACCTGGTCTTCGGCGGTAACGTGCTGGTCACGGGCGGTGACTCCCTCCGGTCTCCGCCATCCCTGCCTGATGTGGAGGTTGGATTCGTGCTGCGCACATTATTGTCGGCCATATCCGCGTTAGCCCTGATCAGCGGCGTTCCCGCCGTCGCCGCACCCGCGGAGAGCGCTTACCTGCTGCAGTTCCGCACCACCCTGTCCGACGCCCAGCGCCACCAGCTCCGGGGTCTCGGCGTGCGGCTCGGCGCGTTCGTCCAGGACGGTACCTACGTCGCCCGCATGACGAACACCGCCCGCGTCTCCCGGTTGAACTACGTCCGCGAGGTGCGTCCCTTCCAGGCCCAGCCGCAGATCATGGCGCTGGGCTCGTCCGACTACCTGATCACGCTGGCCGAGCAGGACTCGCGCGACCAGCAGATCGTCGCCGCCAAGGTGCGGGCGACGGGCGGTCGCGTGAACGTGATCTCCCTGGACCGCGAGCACATCATGGCCACCTTGGACGCCGGTCAAGCCGCTCAGGTCGCGAAGCTGCCCGCCGTGATCGCGATCGACCCGGTGTCGGCGCCGGAGAACGACATGGCGATCTCGCGCGAGTCGTCCGGTGCCAACTACGTCGAGACCGCGGGCGGCTACCGCGGCCAGGGCGTGCGCGGTGAGGTGATGGACGGCGGGTTCTGGTTGACGCACCAGGAGTTCCGGGCTCGTCCGCCGGTGCAGCACACGCCCAACAGCCTCGCCAGCCCCTCGCACGGAACCTCGACGTACGGGCAGATCTTCGCGTCCGGCGTCTCGGCCCCGCACCGCGGCGTGCTGCCCGAGGGCCAGGGCATCACGGCCGTCTACCCGGTCGCCGACCGGTACGCGCACACCAAGCAACTGGTCGACGCGGCGGGCAGCTACCGGGCGGTGTTCCAGTCGAACAGTTGGGGCGGCACGCTCACCACGGCCTACAACTCGGTCTCGCAGCAGATGGACCGGATCGTGTTCGACCACGACATCCTGATCTGCCAGTCGCAGAGCAACACCGGCAACCGCAACTCGCGCCCGGAGGCATGGGCGAAGAACGTGTTGTCGGTCGGTGGTCAGTACCACCTCAACACGTTGTCGCGCGCGGACGACAAGTGGAGCAACAGCGGGTCGATCGGTCCCGCCGCCGATGGCCGCATCAAGCCGGAACTGTCGAACTTCTACGACCGCATCGACACCACGACGTCCGGCAGCGACACCGCCTACCGCTCGGACTTCGGCGGCACGTCCGGCGCCACGCCGATCACCTGCGGCAACGCCGGTCTGATGTTCCAGATGTGGGCGGACGGCGTGTTCGACGGCGCACCCGGCAAGAAGCGCGACGTCTTCGCGTCCCGTCCGCACGCGTCGACGGCGAAGGCATTGCTGGTCAACGCCGCTGACCAGTTCGCGTTCTCCGGCACCGCGCACGACCTGACGCGCGTGCACCAGGGCTGGGGCACCGTGTCGGTGCGCAACCTGTACGACCGCGCGAAGGCCGGCGGCTGGAAGCTGCCGGTGCTGGTGAACGAGACCGATGTGGTCGTCACCGGCCAGACTCGCAAGTACACGGTGACGTCCAACGGTCAGACGCCTTTGCGCGCCACGCTGGCCTACACCGACCCGGCCGGTTCGCCGACCGCGACCAAGGCGACCGTGAACGACCTGTCGTTGAAGGTGACGGCTCCGAACGGGACCGTCTACTGGGGCAACAACGGTCTGCTCGCGGGCAACTGGTCCACGGCCGGCGGGGTCGCGAACACCGTCGACACCGTGGAGAACGTGTTCGTCCAGGCCCCGGCGGCGGGCACCTGGACGGTCGAGGTGGTCGCGACCGCGGTGAACGTGGACGGTCACGTCGAGACCGCGGCGACCGACGCGGACTACGCGCTGGTCGTGTCGTAAGTCCTTTGTGGATCGGTGGCGGCTCGCTCTGGGTCGCCACCGCTCTGACCTGCGGATTGCAGAAACCCTGCAAGACCTCTCGGGCATGGTCCGCGTGACCGAGAGGGGAAGAGAAATGCTTCGCAGGTTTGTTTCCACGGCGCTGACGCTGATGGCGGCGGCCGGCCTGGTGATGGCCGGCGTGTCACCGGCGTCGGCGGCGGTGGTCAACAGGTTCTGGGGTGTGTCGCCGAACGTCTGCCTGGACGCCTACAACGGGCACCCGGACGGCGAGGTCTACGTGACCGGCTGCAACTCCGGCAACTTCCAGAGGTTCGCGTGGGCGAACACCTTCACCGGCACCACCACGCTCCGCAGCCAGGCCCAGACCAGCTACTGCGTCCAGAACGCGGGCAGCAGGGTCAACCTGGAGCCGTGCAGCAGCGCCGGGTACCAGCGGTGGGAGATCCGGGGCAACATCGGCAAGTTGATCATCCGCCAGGGCAACCTGTGCCTGGCCAGGGCGCTGGGCACCACGCCGAACCGGGTGATCATGCAGGGCTGTTCGATCCCGGGCTCCGACTGGGCACTGACGAACTGACGAGGGGGAGACTCAGATGAAGATGTTCCGCGTTCTCACCGCCGTCGCGCTGGCCTTCGTGGCCGCACTCGGTGTCGCCCAGCCCGCCTCCGCCGCCGTGACCTGGAAGTTCCAGGGCACCGGCACGAGCAACTGCCTGGACGGCTACCCGGCCCACCCGGCCGGCGCCGTCTACTACACCGGGTGCAACGACGGCGCTTTCCAGAACTTCCGGTGGGTGGGGTCGTTCGGCCGCCAGACCCAGCTGGTCAGCAACCAGAGCAACAAGTGCGCCTGGGGGGAGGGTGACCAGGTGGGCCTCGCGACCTGCAACGGGTCCCCGTCGCAGGTCTGGGTCGTCAGCGGCTCGGCCTCGCGCCTGACCATCCGCCACCTCCACTCCGGCAAGTGCGTGGCGCGCCTGGGCCCGCCCAACATCCGGCTGCAGACCTGCGACGACCGCCTCCCCAACCAGTTCTGGTTCAAGCGGTAGCCGTCACTCGAACCGGGCCGGGTCGCCCGCGCCGTAGCGGATGATCTCGGCCTCGCCACTGGAGAAGTCCACCACCGTGGTGGGCGTGGTGCCGCACTCCCCGGAGTCGATCACCGCGTCCACCACGTGGTCGAGACGTTCCTTGATCTCCCAGCCCTGCACGAGCGGCTCGGCCTCGTCGGGCAGCAGCAGCGTGGACGTGAGCAGCGGCTCGCCCATCGCCTCGAGCAGCGCCTGCGTCACGACGTGGTCCGGGATGCGCGCGCCCACCGTCTTCTTCTTCGGGTGCATCATGCGGCGCGGCACCTCCTTCGTCGCGGGCAGGATGAACGTGTAGTTGCCCGGTGTGGAGGCCTTGATCGCGCGGAACACCGCGTTGTCGACCACCACGAACTGGCCCAGCTGCGCGAAGTTCTCGCACATCAGCGTGAAGTGGTGCTTGTCGTCGAGCTTGCGGATCTCGCGGATGCGGTCGATGCCGTCCTTGTTGCCCAGGCGGCAGCCGAGCGCGTAGCAGGAGTCCGTCGGGTACGCGATCAGGCCGTCCTCCTGCAGGATCCGCACGGCCTGGTCGATGGCGCGCTTCTGCGGGTTGACCGGGTGGACGTCCAGGTACTTGGCCATGCGGGGCAGGATATGCCGATCAAGGTTTGAGCAGCACTTTGACCATGCCGTCGTTCTTCTTCTGGAACGTCTCGTAGGCGCGCGGGGCGTCTTCGAGCGGCAGGTGGTGCGTGGCGAAGTCCTCCGTTCCGAGCGGGTCGTCGTCGGTGAGCAGCGGCAGGATGTCCGGCACCCAGCGCCACACGTTGGCCTGACCCATCCTGAGCTGCAGCTGCTTGTCGAACATGGTGAGCATCGGCAGCGGGTCGGCCATGCCGCCGTAGACGCCGACGATCGAGATCGTGCCGCCCCGGCGGACCATGTCGATCGCGCTGTAGAGGGCCCTGAGCCGGTCGACGCCCGCTTCCTTCATCAGCTTCTGCGCCATCGTGTCGGGCAGCAGCCCGGTGAGCTGCTGGGCGAGCTTGCCGACCGGCGCGCCATGGGCCTCCATGCCGACCGCGTCGATCACCGAGTCCGGTCCCCGCCCTCCGGTGAGGTCCCTGACCACCTCGGTGAGACGTTTGCCCGCTCCCCGGAGGTCGATCGTCTCGACGCCGCGCGCCTTCGCCCTGGCGAGCCGTTCCGGGACGAGGTCGATGCCGATCACGCGGGCGTTCTTGTGCCGGGCTATCCGGCAGGCCATGTCGCCGATCGGGCCGAGACCGAGGACGGCGACCGTGGACTCGGGCTGGACGTTCGCGTACTCGACGGCCTGCCACGCGGTGGGGAGGACGTCGCTGAGGAACACGAACCTGTCGTCCGGCGGGCCCTCGGGGACCTTGATCGGCAGCGAGTTGCCGAACGGGACCCTCAGGTACTCCGCCTGCCCGCCGGGGACCTGGCCGTAGAGCTTCGTGTACCCGAAGAGCGCCGCGCCGGAATTGTGTTCCCGCACCTGCGTGGTCTCGCATTGACTTTGCAGACCTCTAGTGCACATCTCGCACGTGTTGCACGAGACGTTGAACGGGATCACCACCCGATCGCCGGGTTTGAGTTCGGTGACGTGCGCGCCGACTTCTTCGACGATGCCCATCGGTTCGTGCCCGAGGATGTCGCCCTCCGTCATGAACGGGCCCAGAACCTCGTAGAGGTGCAGGTCGGAGCCGCAGATGCCGGTCGACGTGATCTTCACGATGACGTCTTCCGGTTCCTTGAGGACGGGGTCGGGCACGCTGTCGACCCGGACGTCGCGTTTGCCGTGCCAAGTGACTGCCTTCATGCCCAGTGGCGTTCCCCGTGGTCGTGCGTTGATAACCTGGGGCTACTTCTTTCCCCGGTTTGGAGACCCCCAGCGATGCTCGACCGTGCCGTCGTCGACGCCCTGTTCCCCTCGGACCTGCCCGAGCCGTCCCACTGGGAGGAGCAGTACCCGCCTCGCGGGCTGGGCGCGGACGCGAAGGTCACGCGCCTCGGCCCGTCGCCGACCGGGTTCCTGCACATCGGCGGCCTGTACGTCGGCATGATCGACCGCGACGTCGCCTCGCACTCGGGCGGCTCGTACATCGTGCGCGTCGAGGACACCGACCAGGCGCGCGAGGTCGCCGGCGCGGTCGAGCAGTTCACTCGCGCGTTCGAGTACTTCGGGATCCAGCCCGACGAGGCCAACTCCGTTGGCGCTTACGGCCCGTACCACCAGTCGCAGCGCGAGCAGATCTACCTGACGTACGTGCGCGAGCTTCTGCGTTCCGGCGACGCATACCTGTGCTTCGCGACGAAGGAAGAGCTGGCGGACATCACCGCGCGCCAGCAGGCCACGAAGCTCCCCACCGGCTACTACGGCCGGTGGGCGATCTGGCGCGACAGGACGGCTGATGACGTTGCTGCCGCTTTGAAGGCAGGTCTTCCGTACGTCGTCCGCTTCCGCTCGCCGGGCAAGGCGGGGGAGCGCACGTCGTTCGTCGACGCGATCCGCGGTCCGCTGGAGCACGAGGCCAACCGCAACGACGTGGTGATCCTGAAGGCCTCGGACCAGTCGCCGCGCCTGCCCACGTACCACTTCGCGCACGCCGTCGACGACCACCTGATGCGCGTGAACCTGGTGATCCGCGGCGAGGAGTGGATCTCCTCCGTCCCAACGCACCTGCAGCTGTTCGACGCCCTGGGCTTCGAGCGCGTCGAGTACGCCCACATCGCGCCGCTGATGAAGCAGCAGGGCGGCTCCCGTCGAAAGCTCTCGAAGCGCAAGGACCCCGAGGCGTCCGTCGAGTACTTCATCGAGGCGGGCTACCCGGCCGAGGCCGTCCAGTACTACATGCGCGGCCTGGTGAACGCCCGCCTGGCGGAGCTCCCTCTCGCCGAGGCCCTTTCCGCTCCGATCTCGCTGGCCGAGTGCGGTGTCGCCGGTCCTCTCGTCGACCTCGTGAAGCTCGAGGACATCTCGGCCGACTACGTGGCCACGCTGTCCGGTGCCGAGATCATTTCCCGGGTTTCTTCCTGGGCGGCCACCTACGACCCGGAGCTGGTCTCGGTTCTGGAGTCCTCGCGCGACGAGGCCCTGGCGGCTCTCCAAGTCGAGCGCGGCCCGGAGGTCGCGAACCCGCGCAAGGACCTCCGCAAGTGGTCCGACTTCCGCACGGCCTACGGCTTCTTCTTCTCGTCCTTGTTCTCGCTTGTGACCGACCGGTCCGACGAGCGGCTGGGCGGCCTGCCCGCCGACCTGATCTCCGCGTTCGCCGCCGACTTCGCCGACGGGTACCTGGACGTGGAAGACGGCCAGGAGTGGTTCGGCCAGATTCGCGAGCTCGCGGGCAAGCACGGCTTCGCGCCGAACCCCAAGGAGTTCAAGAAGAACCCGGACGCCTACCCCGGCTCGATCAAGGAGGCGGCGCAGCTGATCCGCGTCGCTCTGACCGGCTCGAACCGCAGCCCGGATCTGCACGCCGTGGCCCGCACGCTGGGTCGCGACGAGGTGCTGCGGCGGGTGCGCGCGCTCGTCTAAACGGTTGTCCTGGCGGCCCCTGGTTCCTTCGGGAATCGGGGGCCGTTCTAATTCCTGCGACGGCCCGCCGGTACCGCGCGAGAGTTCGCATCGCTGTGCGGCAGGCGCGTCGAGTCGTGGGTGGGCGTGAGATGGGCGCTGCAGGAGGGCTAGGCGGGCGCCGGCCCACGGTTCAGCTGAGATTCGTCCGGCTCGACGAGTCGGTCCTGGTGTTCACCGATCCTGCGGCGGATCTGCCGCCATCCGGTGTTCAGCCCACCTCCGCGCCGCCTTCGTGACCTCCGTACCCCCGAACCTCCGTTCCCACAGGCAGACCAGCGAGGCGGCGAACGCCGTGATCGCCTCAGCCGGCGCTTCCCGGTAGCCGCCGAACTGCGTGGCCCATTTTTCGGCCTGCGCCGGCTCGTGCCCTGCCGCGATGAGCCGGACGACCACGAACGCCGGGTCGATCCATGCCGCACCGGTCCGCCACCACGCCCAGTCGACGACCCGAGCCCGGTCCGCCACGAGGATGTTCAACGGGTTCAGATCGGAATGGACAAGCGTCGACCCGCGCATGTGTCGCGGCGCGCGTGCTGCCCATTCGCTGAACTGGGTGGACGTTTCCTTTGCCAGCGCGGATTTCCAATGATCGGCGATCATTCGGCCGGATTCGGAATGCTCGACAGCGCCGATCTTGATCATGGCATCGGCGACGAGCGGAAGATCGGGCGAGCCGGGCGAGAGCTCGGCGTGCCGTCCTGGAACGTGCTCGAACCCGAGCAGCAGCCAGCCGTCCTGCTCGACTCGCCACAGCAGTTGCGGCGCGATGTCTCGTGGGACGAACGGGTTCACGGTCGCTTCGTTGCGGTGCATGACGGCCTGCGGACCTTCCGCCCGGCCTCCTTTGCAGAACACCGGCCCGTCTGCGGCCATCAATGACGCGGCGAACGCGGAGTTGCGCCCAACAACGGGACTTTCCGCCTCGAACACAGGCCCGGTGTGACCCTGCACTGCTTCGCGCACTCCATCGGGCAGGTCGTGCCACTCAACGCGGCTGCTCATCCGACTTCCTCAGCTCGGGTCTCCGCCGCCCTGGCCACAGTTCGTGCAGCCCGCATGGCACTGCGAACAACTTCCGTCGCCGGTCACCCACAACTCGGGGTGGAAAGGCAGCCCGGCGGTCTTGATCGCCTCCACAGTAGGGTCGAGGACGCCGGCTGTCGCGCGCCGCACCGGTGCGGCGAACTCATCCGGTACGTGGTGGATGAACCGCCCGGCGAGCCGATCGCAGAACTCGGCGTAGTCGTGGGTGTTCAGGATGAACTGGTGCCAGCCGAGGTCGACCTGCCTGCTCGGCCGGAACTGCCGGTGCGGGCTCGCCGCGCACACGGTGAGGAAGCTGATCGTGTCGGTGATGATCCGGTCGGCCTCGGTCACGTTCATCGAGTGCTCGCTGGTGAGCTGGAGCCGCAGCTGGTGCCGCAACTCGGTCGAGATCGTCGCTGGGCAGGTGCTCAGGGTCGTCGTCATGACTCTCTCCTCGTCATTGTCCTGGTCCGGGGTGGGGCGAGAAAAGCCGGGCAGCCGCACTGGCACGAGCAGCTGTACGTGAAGATGCCGATGCGTTCGCCGACCGCCGGTAGTTCCACGGTTGGTTTGTCATCGGACATGGGTGGCGGCAGCCTCACGAAGCTTGTGGAGACCTCGGTCGGCGGCGTTGACCACGCGGTCGTCCACGGCTGAGGTGACAGCCACCGCCACAAAGCTCAGCGCGATCGCTTCCGCCACGGTCAGCTGGACGGTGACCGACACCAGGTCGTGTGCTGCCACCGTCTTCATGTCCGGACCTCTCGCTCATCTGTCGCTTGCTACTGACGAGCTTGGTCATGGCACTTCTGATCGGGAAGGAACGGGTGGTGCACTTCCGTGGCACTTGCGGCGCACCTGTCTGCTGCTTCGTGGTTGCATTGAGTGCGGGAGGAGGTCGCAGGAATGGGGTCGTTGGCTCATTGAACGGGTCATGAGGCGCGGGCGCTTCGCCAAGCATTGCGGCTCAGCGTGCGTGCCTTCGCCGAACGGCTAGGTGTCGGAGTCCGCACCGTCACCAAATGGGAGTCGCTGGGCGCATCCACCACTCCACGCCCGTTCATGCAGTCCATCTTGGACACCGCCTTGTCCACGGCGGACGTGGAAGCCAGGCAACGATTCGAGTTGCTGCTCAGGCAAGAGGGCGCGCCACCTGTGCGTGATTACTACCGGGGTGGACCGCGTGAGTGGGACTACGAGACCTGGACTGATGACCTGGGACGCGCCGCAGCGTGCCTGGCGCGCCAGGACTTCAGGTTCGCGGCCAGCCTCGTCGACCGCTGGCTACGTCGCTTCATTCCGGAGGACCTCGACCACCACGGCCTCTATCTACATGCGCGGTCGCTCGTACTGCTCGGCGACCTGCAGCGTGACCAAGGAGAGATTCGTGGACCGCTGTCGGCCCGACAGACCTACCTGAAAGCGCACCAACTGTTCCACGAGCTGGCCGTGCCCAGACGAAGAGCACAGGTCGAACTGTCGCTCGCAGTCGTCGAGGAGATGAGCGGGAGGCTGGAGCGCGCCGCGAGCACCTACGAACTTCTGGCCGACGATGTACGGCTAAGAACTCCTAACAGAATGATCTTGGAATACTGTTGATCAACCGCGTGTTGACCTTGGTGTGAGGAAGGGCGAGCAGCTCCCCTGGATCGTGTCCGACGAGTTGTGGGCGCGGATCGAGCCGCTGCTCCCGGTGGTCCCACGTCGTACGGACCATCCGGGACGCAAGCGGCTGGATGACCGCAAGGTGTTGTGCGGCATCCTGTTCGTGCTCTACACCGGCATCCCGTGGGAGTTCCTGCCCCAGGAACTCGGGTTCGGCTCCGGTATGACCGCGTGGCGGCGG